>NZ_NJAJ01000119.1 GCF_002632825.1 Xenorhabdus stockiae | reverse complement strand
TTTACCCAGTTTTCGGAAATTTGTCAAACGAAAACGTTTGTGATTATCAAACATCGCCAAAATCACTGGTAACTTTCTTTAACATGCTATTGGCTTTTGTCTCTTCTCTTTCACATTCTTGGATGAGGTCTTCATAAAATGGTTTTACTGTTTTTTCTAATGTGGCAACACTGATACCATCAGTAACTGCCCTGACAGCCCTAAATGCTTTAGAGGCTGGAATTCGTTCATATCCTCGACCACTGCAACGTTTACAAGCCTTACGAACAGGCACACCTTGCCTTTCGGTTTCTTCCTGATCCACTGCCGTTCCACGCCCTTTGCAATCCTTACAGGCGCAAGAAACAGATCCTTTCCCATTGCATTTCTGACAAAGCTCACCAACCTGCTCTGTTTCAACCCAGGGTTCAATAATCACTTTGCCATCTTGACGAATAATGCCCGGGTGTTTTGTTACTCCCTTTTCGGCGTAAATAATCCCCACACCCCGGCATTTTTCACATTCAGTAACGCTAGCCGCAGAGCGCGAATAATCCATAAACGCGAATTTTGCCAGTATTTGCACGACTTTGACTTTAATCTTGGGGCTGAGCTTGCGTAAGGCTGCCACCTTATCACACCGCCTCATCCCATATTGAGTCAGTAGTTTGATCGCCTTATTCTTGTCGTTCCGGCTAAGCCCCATCTTTCCTGTAAACGCGGCGTAGCCGAATGACACCTTACTCTGACACATCCCGAAGGCCGCCATCACATCAGTGCCTGTTAATGTTTCACTGGATGTCGCTCTGGATGAATCGGTCAATGAAGGGGATTTCGCGAAATGGTATTTTAATGCGCTCTCTAGGTTCATTTATTTTATCCCCGGCAATGCTGTACTTGTGTGTAGTTCAATAAAGGTCATGCATCTAACTCCCTGATAATGATCTGCCCCTTCTCTCCCCAGACCTTCGTCACCCGACCATCCCAGACACGTGAGTCATCATCAAAAACAGCATCTAACAATGCCTTTTCGAGATTGTCTTTATCAGGTTTTTGCTGGTGTGGCTTGCCGTTCATCGCTGTGCGTTTTTTCTTGCTCCAGCTTGGTGGCATCGGGAGAACAAAGGTGATGTGGTAATGCGATTCGGGGAGAGTAATGTTGTTGAGCCTGATTTCGTCCTTAAATGCGTAGTAATTTAATACCGGCTTTCGTTTTCGCCATCTGTCTGCCTGTGTCATCCGTGGTTTGGG
>NZ_NJAJ01000118.1 GCF_002632825.1 Xenorhabdus stockiae | reverse complement strand
TAAATTTGGGAAGCGGCTCGAAAATTAGACTAATCAATCGATTTAAGATAGGGAATCGGTTGCATACCCTTAATAACATTGATAGCTTGATTGTTCGCTTCAAAATAAAGGCAGCCAAGATGGTGATTTTCACTTAAAGACTTAGACATCAAGCATGGGTTAATGGGTGAAAATCCACCCATCTGAAATCACTCTGCCTTCTGCTGCATGAGCTTATTGAATTTTTCGTGTAGTGATTGAGGATATAGTTCTGTGTATACCTGCCAGAGTACATTCAGAGAGCGATGCCCGGTAACCTGTGCGACTTCTTCAATAGAGAAACCAGCCTCAAATAAACGACTTGCACCCTCTCTGCGTAGGTCGTGATAGCGAAGATCTTCAATGCCTAGCTCTTTGCATGCATAGTGAAAACCATTAGATACGCTTACCGGGTTATAGGGAAATATCAGCCCAGTTTCAGATTTGGGTTGCCTTTGTACGATATTCCACGCCTCACCAAGTAAAGGTACAAGCATGTGATTCCCTGTTTTTTTTCGGGGATCTTTCCTCTCTCTCACAAGTACGGATTTCTGTTTTTCGTCGATATCATCCCATCTGATTTTGCATACCTCCCCAATACGCATGCAGGAAAGTATTGAGAAATTCAACATATCCTCGTAAGGAATATTGCTTCCCCAATGATTCCCTTTTCTGCGTAATACCTTCATCAATCTTTCCAATTCTTCGCGTTCTGGTCTTCTGCTACGGCGATGGCTTTTACCGATTAATCCCATTTGAGTTAGTAAGGGGCGAGCTTCATGTGCAGGATTTGAAGTGTAGTCTATATCATAGACAGGCTTGGCTGACTTTAAGACTGATGATAAATAGACTACATCATGGTTAATAGTGGCAGGACTGGCTCCTGTAGAGCATCGCTGTTTACAGTGCTCAATAATATGACTGACCGAAAGTTCAGTCAGGGGTAAATTTGCAAGAGCGCTCTTTGATAATAAATTCAATACGGACTTTTTGCTTTGCCCTGCTTTTTTTCCTAAATTGGGATCATTGATATATTTGTGCAATAGAGCGCTAACTGTAAAATTTTCGACTTCATCGTTCCTTGGTACTCCGTTTTGCTCTAACTCAGCTACCCGCATAGCACCCCATGTTTTGGCATGAGCCTGCTTTCCGAATGTACGGTTCTCTCTGTAGATATATTTACCGCCAGACTTGACACCGACAGTACAGCGATAACGGATAGTGCCATCTGCGCGTGGGCGCTTTTCTATGCTATAGTAAGCCATCTAGAGTGTTCTCCCGTTTAAATTTTCATAATGCAAGGGGTGCTAATAGGGGTGCTGATAATCCCAAAATAGCTTAAAACACCCTTAAATGCACGAAAATCAGCAAAAATAATAACTCGGCAAATTCAACAAAATAGTGAGTTATAACGGGAGCCTAGCGCATTATTTGAGTAATTTATTTTTCTATTTAACCTATTATTAAT
>NZ_NJAJ01000117.1 GCF_002632825.1 Xenorhabdus stockiae | reverse complement strand
TATCCGCTTGTCATGGCCCCAGTTGCAGACGCAGAAAGAAAACGGGGATACGGTCGGTTACCGCATTGATTATGTGATTGAAGTCGCGACAGATGGCGGCTCTTATTGGGATTTACCGACGCTGGCAGTTGATGGCAAGACGACCACCAAATATGAACGTTCACACCGCATCGATTTACCCAAAGCCCATTCCGGCTGGCAGGTGCGTGTGCGTCGGTTAACGCCTAAGCAGAACAGTAACCGAATTGCTGATGCGATGGTCGTAGAAGCCATTACGGAGGTGATTGACGCGAAGCTGAGTTACCCCGAAACCGCCTTGTTGTTCGTTCAGTTTGATGCCAAACAGTTTCGTAATATTCCGCAGGTTTCCTGTGAGCCGAAAATGCGCGTCATTCGTGTGCCGGATAATTATAACCCGGAAGCCCGTAGTTACTCCGGTGTCTGGTCAGGACAATTCAAATGGGCATGGACGGATAACCCGGCATGGGTGCTGTATGACCTGATGATCAACGACCGGTTCAGTATCGGTTCACGGGTGAAAACCGAAAACTTAAGTCTGGCGAAATGGGATTTATACCGGATTGCCCAGTATTGCGATCAGTCTGTGCCGGACGGTAAAGGGGGTACTGAGCCGCGGCATACCTGCAATGTCTATATCCAGTCACAGGAAGAGGCATGGACAGTACTGCGGGATATTGCCGGTATCTTCCGGGGGATGACCTACTGGGCCAACAATAACATGAACGTGCTGGCGGATATGCCACGGGATGTGGATTATCTCTACACCCGCGCCAACGTGCGTGACGGTAAGTTTGTCTACAGCAGCGCCAGTGAGAAGACCCATTACTCTACCGCGATGGTGAGCTGGTCAGACCCGCAGAACGGTTATCAGGATGCGGTGGAACCCGTCTTCGACCATCGGTTAATCCGCCGTTTTCAGGTCAGGCAGGCCGATGTGACCGCGATTGGTTGTACCCGCCAGAGTGAGGCGATTCGGCGCGGTAAATGGATATTGCATACCAACGAGTATGATCGGATGGTCAGCTTTACTGTAGGGCTGGATGGCAAAATTCCGTTGCCCGGTTATGTTATCGGGGTGGCGGATGAAATGCTGGCAGGTCGTGTTTTGGGCGGTCGTCTCCACAATGCGGACGGACGCAATATTACCTTAGATAGAGTATCGTCAGCGAAAGCGGGGGAACGGTTGATACTGAATTTACCCTCAGGTAAAGCCGAAGGCCGCACCATTCAGGCGGTCAACGGCACTGTGATCACGGTCACGACGACGTATTCTGAAACGCCGATTGCCGAGTCCGTCTGGGCCATTGATGCCACCGATTTAGCCATTCAGTTGTTTCGGGTCACCGGCATTAAAGAAGGGGACGACGGCGTTTCGTTTGAGATTACCGCCATTGAGCATAACCCGGATAAATACGCCCACATTGATACCGGTATTCGTATTGATGAACGCCCTATTTCCCTTATTCCGCCGGGGGTACAG
>NZ_NJAJ01000116.1 GCF_002632825.1 Xenorhabdus stockiae | reverse complement strand
GGTGATATTGGAGAACGGGTATCAGAAAGGAGAGGAAAAATGAATCAGTCACCTTACATTAAAACTCAGGAACTGGCAGAACGATACGGTGTAAAACCGCATACTATAAGATTATGGTGCGGTAATGGGAAGCAGAGGCGCGAAGGCTTCCCAAAACCCAAGTTTAAATCCAATCAGCTTAATTTTCTACGGCAGGACATTCTTGACTGGGAGGACGGGAAACAATTTTAATCAGTTTATCCCACCAGCGTTCATAGGCTTCTCTCTGCTCATTTAGGTAGGTGTGCTTATCGTACACCTGCCAAATTCCCGGCAGTTTATGACCAACCATAATTTCAGCCACATGCGGGGCTGTTAATTCAGATACGCCTGTACGCATGGTTTTACGCAAATCATGAATTGAAAAAGGCTTACAATTAGGAAGGTGAAGAGACATTTTTTTGTTTAGCATGGTCATTATGCTTGCGTGTCCCCCCACTGGTAAAAATGGATTACCACTTCCCACAACAAATAAATACTCACTCCCACCGTTTAATCTCTTGGCTTGCTCAATTAACTCTTTAGCCACAGGGATAATGGGTCTAATAATGGGCTTTTTAGATTTCCTTCCTGTCTTGTGGTTTTTAGGGGGAATAATCCAAATATCTTTTTCATAATCAAAGTCGTTCACTTTGGCTTTCAGTAATTCACCAATGCGGCAGCCAAATAAAAGACATAGTTTTATTATCAGTGTATCACGTGGATTATATCGGGAAGAATTGATAACCTGAAAAAGAACAACCAACTCATCCTCGCTCAATGCTCTCTCATTCACTTTAGAATTAGCACCAGAACCAATTTTTTTTCCACTTAAATCATTTAATTCAACCTCAGACAACGGTGTGAAACTTGTCATTCCGCGCCGAACTGCCCATCTGTGCGCAGTCTTGGTGTATGTTAATATGCGATCGCCAATTGATGGCACTTGTTTAGCTATGCTTTCAATTAAAGAAAGCCATACATGAAGCGTCACTTCGTCATGAGGTAGCATGCCAATTTTAGGGAATACATGAATTTCAAAAGAGCGCAAAATATCGTCCGCCCTTACTTTTGAACCTTGCATGGTTGCCGTCCACCACTCCCTGATAATGGTTTCCACCGTAACAGCATTCAAAACCGCTTCTTTGCGAACACGCTTGACTATTTTTGGATTGCGATTCTGTTCCAATTCCCCGCGATAGAAAATCACAGAGTCACGAGCATCTTTTAAGCTGGTTGCTGGATAGGTTCCAATGTCAATTCGATCCCCTTTTCCATTCCAACGATACCTGAGTTGAAAAATGATTTTTCCTTTGGGTGTCACACGAACAGACAGTCCATCCCTATCTGATTTAGTAACCATTTTTTCTTGGGGCTTACCATTGGTAGAACGGAGCCATGAATCAGTAATTGCCATATTAATTTCCTCAAAAACCAACATAACTCTTACTGTAGATTATGTACACTTACATGTACATTTTTTTCATGATACCTAATGAACGTTCTCGACTGCTGCTGATTAATAAGAATGCAAGGTTAATTTAATTAAATTAAAAATCAGTTAATTAAAATAAATTCATGACTAAATACACCTTATATTGACTATTTGTGATACATTAAATATCTTTATACAAAAAAGATA
>NZ_NJAJ01000115.1 GCF_002632825.1 Xenorhabdus stockiae | reverse complement strand
GACAAAACTGCGCCCACTGGGGGATGAAAAGACGACAAAAGTCGTCGACATCGCAGAAAATTTCAACTAACTTGTCCATGGCCTGTTCCTCCCCGGAGTCGTTTTAGGCTTTCACCAAAACTTTGCTCCTGGAACAGGCCTCTCGTCAATTTCTTATCCAGAATTCAGGTTAACTATTGTCTGAGAACGGGGAACATGGACTTTCAACAATACCGTCATCCAGACGGTAGCCTGAGTGGACGCATCTTAAACAGGTCTTCAAGTCCCTAAAAGGGAGAACAAGGATATTCCTCTGCACATCCCGAACGTGCAGGATTTCGAACTACCTGAAAATCCTCGGTAGTTGGATAAAACCATCGAATTCATCACACCATTGGCTGACCGCTCACGTGATTAGAGTCTCAATACACCCCCGTGTTGCGAGATTTTAACAGGTGTGAACGGTCAGCAAATGGTATAGATAGCTGTCTAGGATATTACTTTTGACACAAACAAAAAACCCCGTGAGTGCGAGGCTATGGAATTCTATCGGAAAACTAATTCTTGATTCTGACTATCTATTCTTTCTCAAAGTAAGGAGGGCATAAAGGCTGAATTTTATCAGTTTTCACGTAAGAAAAATCAATGTTTTCATTTCTACGTTTATCTATCTCGGTCAATTTCAAGAACGTTCTATTCCGCTTTTTTTCTACTCCTTTAAATTTAAGAGTAACAAAAGGCTCTTTCTCATTGTTAAACGTTATTGAAATTAAGTCATCAGATATTTTGTATGTGTATATGTATTTTTCTGCTTGTTGTTCGGAAAACATGTCGCCTTTAATCACTTTTTTATTAAGCCAATCACATGTGAAAATATGAAAATGTTCAGTATTATCTGGCCTAAATTCTATGACGTGAGCAGATCCCTCGATTGTTGGTACCATTGCCCAAGTACCTATAAGGTCATCTTTGATGTTATTTCCGGCAAAACCATAGCCACAGAAAGATATTGCTAACGCTCCTGCTACAAATGCTTTTTTCATAAATTAACCTTATTGATTTGCATTAAAGCTGATTGTAGCGTAACCATAACAGACAAAAAAACCCCGCAAAAGCGAGGCTTGATAAATTAATAAGCTGTGTGACATTGCTATCACTCTTATCACAATATACTGACTTTTGTAATTACGCAACCTTATCAATGATTTCTTTTTGTGCACATTTATCCAGCTCCAAAACCACATCCGAAACAGCCAGAACACCTTCAATAAATCCCTCGGCGGCCTGTAATCGTTTGGCGACTTCGTTATGAGAAATACCCAACTTAATCCCCATTGGTCTGAGTGGTAGTGCCTTGATGTAGTGCAATACAATCAGCTGGTAGGAATACGGATTATGCTTCTTCAACCGCAGAACGGCTGCATCGATAGCAAACCCGTCATCATCACAACACTGAATGCGGCTTTTTCGGGTGCTGGGTGTCAATCCCTTAAATCCAGCCGCAATGGGTGCCCAGTCAACCGCACTATGACCGTCACCGGCCCATGCGCCCCACTGGTTTAATATCATCTGCATATTACGCATTTACACTCTCCCTCACCAGCCGACCCTTGACGCTATTTTCTTTCTGACAGTGTAACTGATTAAATACTTTCAACATGTCTCTACTGCCTCCCTTTCCCGGCAATACGGTGTTGTCTCAAATGCACTGTTTGTTGTCTCATGTTGTCTCAAATTAAAAATGTAAATAATTAAAATTCATATAGTTAATAAAAATGA
>NZ_NJAJ01000114.1 GCF_002632825.1 Xenorhabdus stockiae | reverse complement strand
CATAGCATCTAGGAATTCCTTTCTTGACTGTCCGGCCTCCCATTTTGTTTGCAACTCTAGCAACCTCTCTAATTTATCTATATCTGCATTAGAGGAGACTGCCATTTCAATTAATTTCATTGGGGCTACTGCATTTCCTGCGGCTATGGGGTTTTGTTCCTGAATAATAATTTCTTGTGTACTCATGCTGCCCTCCCTATTAATTTATCCTCCAGGCCTATCAACACGATTTTATTTAAGGCCTCTACGTAGATATCCCATGCAGACGTGTTGCTTTTGAATATCGGGTTAAGTACTTTGCCCGCCCCCTCAGGTAATGAATTATCGATAAAACTCAGGACAATTTTCTCAACTTCTTCGTCGAGTTCTTCTTCGGTCAGTTCCTGACAAGCTTCCGCCGTAACGATATCGTCGGCTTCATTACGGCGGTCATCCCAATAGGTTTCATTAGAGTCGCATCTCATACAACCTCCTCAATCATATGCTGAGCGATAGCCATAAGTTCACGATAACTAAAACCTGCTTTCTTCATTTCTTCCGCAATACGTTCTGTATCACAATGGACTCTGGCATAAGAGAACATGTCGCTAATATCCAGATTTGAACGACTGGCAATTTCTTTGAATGGAATATCAAATTGCATGTCACCTAGATCGTGATAACGGATAATGACTCGCCCGTTAGATACCCGCTCATCTTTTAGTACATATTGGAAATTTATTGACGGCAACATAATGACCTCCGTTAAGCTGGAATAAGCACAACAATTGAAATAAGGAATAAGGCGAGACGGCGCTTCCATGCGCGCCGGTTCCTGACTGCTTGTGGTTTTTTGGGTATGACCGCGCACCAATCGAATGAGTTTTTATGCATAAAAAGCCCTCGTTAGTGAAAACGATTTGTTATTTTTGGGTTGGATTATTTAGAAGTCAGGGAAATAAGCGCTTTAGCGTGGAGTTCGGCTGATTCGCGGTCAAGGTGGATTAAGCCACTATTTAATCTTCCATTGTCTAACTTAGAGTTTTTCCAGTATGACCAGTCAATTCCGTCTTTTCCACCGTGAGTTATAATTGGATAATAATACTTATTGTCGTATTTAAGCTTTACCCTCACTGGCTCAGAAAACTCTATTTCCCCAATTTTGATAGTGCGAGGTTTTAGTCTATATTCACAATCCTGAGAAAACCTTATCTCAACATTACATTGACCCCATTCACCGTTATAAAAAAACTCAAAATACTCCCACGGCCTATCGGTAATATGAGACAACCTAGCGTACTCAGATATTAAATCAGCGTGAATGTGTTTAGGCATTGTTATTCTCCTTTTAACCTCTCAATTTCTATGTTTTCACATAAATCGTCAGGAAATTCATTTTTTATATACTCTCTGACTTCTTTCATGCTATCGAATAGAGCTTCTTCGCAGACAATATATTTACCTTCATCATTTTTTATATAGCTTTTAACTAAATATCTTTCCATTGTTATTCTCCAATCTCAAGTATTCTTTCTATTAAACGTAAGGCGTCCTCAATGGCCTCATATTTACCATCATCTAAATCTCTACTTTTTATGGCGTTACTTATTTCTTCAATATATTCAATAAGATTCTTATTGTTCATTGTTATTCTCCCGTACTTTTATCATTGCATCTGCAATGAAATATGCGCTTTCAGATAGCTCTTTATAATCACGCGAATCTTTATTCCCACCGAAGCCCATACCATCGTAACGACGAACAATTGCAGACATTGCATTAGCCGCAAAATAATCTCTTAATGTTATTTCATCGGGT
>NZ_NJAJ01000113.1 GCF_002632825.1 Xenorhabdus stockiae | reverse complement strand
CATAGCATCTAGGAATTCCTTTCTTGACTGTCCGGCCTCCCATTTTGTTTGTAATTCTAGCAGCCGCTCTAATTTATCTATATCTGCATTAGAGGAGACCGCCATCTCAATTAGCTTCATCGGAGCTGTCGCATTCTCTGTGGCTATAGATTTTTTTTCCTGAATAATAACTTCTTGCGTACTCATGCTGCCCTCCCAATGATTTTATCCTTCAGGCCCATCATCACGATCTCATTCAGGACATCTACGTATCTATCCCGCGCAGACGGGTTATTTTTGAATATCGGGTTAAGTACTTTGGCAGCCCCTTCAGGCAATGAATTATCGATAAAATTCAGGACGATTTTCTCAACTTCATCGTCGAGTTCTTCTTCGGTCAGTTCCTGACAAGCTTCCGCCGTAATAATATCGTCGGCTTCATTACGGCGGTCATCCCAATAGGTTTCATTAGAGTCGCATCTCATACGACCTCCTCAACAAAATACCGGGCAATAGCCATGACTTCACGATAGGTATAGCCTGCCTTTTTCATCTCTTCGGCTGCTCTCTCCTCATCGCAATGTGTTCGGATATGGGTATACATGTCACTGATATCTGGACTTGAACGTTTAGCATACTCAGTGAATGGTATATCGAGTACCAGATCTGCGGGGTCGGTGAACGTGATTTCAGTACGTCCGTGCAAGTTTCTGCTGGTCATTTCTGCATAGGTATAACTTAGAGTGATAGGCAACATATTGACCTCCGTTAAGCTGGAATAAGCACAACAATTGAAATAAGGAATAAGGCGAGACGGCGCTTCCATGCGCGCCTGTTCCTGACTGCTTGTGGTTTTTTGGGTATGACCATGCACCAATCGAATGAGTTTTTATGCATGCAAGAAGCCCTCGTTAGCGAAAACGATTTGTTATTTTTGGGTTGGATTATTTAGCGCTGAGACTTTTAGCGAAATTAATCGCTGATTCCAAAGAACCTCGCTTGACGATTTGCTTATACTGGTACTTATTTGTAGTGGGATAAAAAAGCACTTTGCCTTTTGGGGTATTAAAACGAACAGTTCCGTTATTATCGATAGAGTAGGGAATATCAATTGACGGATATTTATCTCTATTGGTTGAATGGCGTTCTGTCTTACGTCTTTTTAATTCCTCCCTCCACATTCTATAATCATCACCGACATCACCCATAGCTATTCCTTTTTATGAGTCAGAGAAATAAGCGCTTTTGCGTGGAGTTCGGCGGATTTACGGTCGAGGTGAACAAGTCCATTTTCTAAATGTGCTATCTCATAAATAACACAATCTTCATTTTCACCCCATTCATAACTATATGAATATTTGCAAGGTTCTGTTTTTACATATCCTATATTTGGTATATAGTATATAGTTCCTGCTTTAGGTGCTTCTCTTTCTGGCTCAGGAACATCACATTCCCCGATTTTGATAGTGCGGGGTTTTAGGCGGTATTTATAATCAGAATGAAATCCAACAAGCTCTTCTCTTGATAGGCTTTCCCATTTGTTTTTATGAAAGCTCCACCACTCAAAATACTCCCACGGCTTATCGGTAATATGAGACAACCTAGCGTACTCAGATATTAAATCAGCGTGAATGTGTTTAGGCATTGTTATTCTCCCGTACTTTTATCATTGCATCTGCAATGAAATATGCGCTTTCAGATAGCTCTTTATAATCACGTGAATCTTTATTCCCACCGAAGCCCATACCATCGTAACGACGAACAATTGCAGACATTGCATTAGCCGCAAAATAATCTCTTAATGTTATTTCATCGGGT
>NZ_NJAJ01000112.1 GCF_002632825.1 Xenorhabdus stockiae | reverse complement strand
ACCACAAACCGTCCCTGAGTGCCATTCACTGAGATGGTTTTGCTGATAAAGCGATCTTTCTCCGCTTTAACCAACATTCCGGCCTCTTCTAAGGCTTCAAAGCCAGATTTCTTCTGTAATCCCTGTAATATTTCTGCTTCAAATACACTGGGGATAATATGGTATTCAGCCTGTCCATCATGACGGCGGTTATGCACCAGATATCCGGCAAGATCGCTAATTCTCATGGCATGTGCCGTATCAATATCACCATTTGGCCTGCCGTAGGTATAAGGCTGAAAGCGTGACAGCCCGTACTTCTGGATAAAGTCACGCGTTCTCGTGAGCACCTGATATTTTTCCCGGTTTCCGATGCCAAAATCAGCTAACCAGTCATCGAAACTTTGCTTTACCGCAGCATGACTCGCTTCTTTACCCCAGCCGGTGATATGGGTCGCCAGTTCTCCAACGGCGTCCAGTAACGCGAAACGCACGGCAACGCGCTTGACTTGCGCTGAGGCTTCTTCTGGCAGGCTATCGAGCCACTCTTTTTCTTTACGGGCGGTCATGTCGATTGCCTGCTCCTGATATTCAGACAGCCATTGAATCCATGACCGACCCGCGGCACCACAATAGCGTTTGGATTCACGTTTGATGGCTCTTGCGTGGGAATCACCATCCTCATAGCCATTGAAACATGCCGTATCAATAAAGGGCACACTGAGCAGCCTGACAAGCTGCCCGGCTTTTGGGGTGATCCCGCCTTTTATCAGAAACGTTTCTAAATCTTCCTCGCCTGTTGAAAGAGCAGCAATCTTCCAGCGGATCACGGCACGGTTCCCACCTTCCCGTTTTCCCTGAATTTTACCGACACCGTTAAACAGGCTGTAGGCACTGTTAGCGACTTCCTTCGGATTCGAGCTTTGTCCGATTTCGTCAATGGGCATAAAGCCATCATTACGGGCTGCGGCCTCATTGTTTAAACCGTGGTTAGTACCATGCCATGATAATTTCAGTTCTTCGGGATCACCGTATAAGCTGCTGGCCGCCTCAACGGTGGTGGTTTTCCCTGCAGAGGATTGGGCGAATAAATGCACACCAAAGCAGGTCCCGCCTGTCAGTGAATTAAGTGGGGCAGACAATCCCACCAGTACGCCCAGCATCATTGAGCGGTTGCCTTGCAGTAATGACGCAACGTGTGTTATCCACTGTTCGGCGCTTCCCCTGACCACATAACCGGCAATGGCAGATGTGCCGCCACTGAACGCGACAGGCATATAGGGCTGACCGATGATTTCACCGTCCGGCATGACATATGCGCCGCAGTGCCAGCCTGCTTTCTGTGTCACAACCCATTCACGGCGATCGCCGCTGCGTTGCAGATGCTCAGCTAAAACAGGCAACAGACTGTTTTTTACGGTGATGTTCATTCCCCGCGAACGCAGTCTGGCCCAGCCAACCGGCATCCCGATTTCACGGCGCGGAAGTGCCTCAACAATATATTTTCCTGTGCCTTCCTGACGTAGCTTAATAATGAGATAACCTTCGCTGCCATCATTGCCAATACCAACGATTTCCATGTAATCACTCAGCCATTTTTCGACTTCGACGATTTCGCCACCTTGTTCTTTCGGTTCAACCCAATAAATCCCATTCTTGCGGATATCGATATGGGGTTTTAGCGGGTCGTATTCTTTCTCTCGGTATTCATCTGAATCAGTGGTTACAGATTTTGACACTGCTACGTTCTCTACCGCCTGATACAATCCATTACTGAATGCCTGCTTTGCGGCCTCAATACCATGCTGCTGGCGATAATCATCCCAATCGGCTTTGTATTCCGTAGGTGGTAACGTAACCCAACCATTCACTGCAAGAGCCGCTTTCTCTGCTGAAA
>NZ_NJAJ01000111.1 GCF_002632825.1 Xenorhabdus stockiae | reverse complement strand
CAGTTCGGCGACGTATTCCCCCTGTCCGGCAGGCATCAGCTGGTAGCCGATTTTCATGACCGCCACGTGATGCTCGGTATCTTCGACATCGAACATTTGATAGTTCATCACCGCAAAGGGGGTGAGGTTACGAAATTCCATCTCAGTCTGTCCTTGTTAGTTCAGGTCGATGTCTTTACCGGTGATTTGTACCGGACCACTGGCCTCAAATTTGAATTCACTGCCCTGAATGGTGATTTTGCCTGAGCTGTCCATCCGCAGGACGCTGGCACCGCATTTCAGCTCAATCACATCACCGGCATTGATGGACAGGGTATTACCGACCGTGATGGATTTATGGCTGCCGACCTGTTCAGTCTGGCTGGCCCCGACGGTAGTATTCATGCTGGTGCCGACAGTCAATGCGTAGACCATGCCGATGGTTTCCGTGCTGGTCATTTTCACCATTTCATTTTTGTGCTCATTCACCTTGATGGTCTGGTTTTTCTCCACGGTTTCGCTGTGGTTGGCCAGTACATGGGTATCGCGGTTATTGAGCACTTTGGTGTTCATGTCTTTCTGTGCGTGCAAATCCAGCCGTTCACTGCCCTTGGCATCTTCAAACAGCAGTTCGTTATAGCCTTGCCCCTTATGAGTTTTGGAGCGGAACGCCATCTGGGTTTTGCTGCCCGGTAAGCTCCCCGGTGGGATATTGCTGGCATGGTAAGTACGCCCGGTGACTATCGGTTGGTCGGGGTCGCCGTGCAGGAAATCCACCACCACTTCCTGTCCGATACGCGGAATAGCGAGCATGCCCCAGCCCTGACCGGCCCACGGCTGACTGACCCGTATCCAGCAGGAGCTTTGGTCATCGCTCTTACCGTATCTGTCCCACGGAAATTGCAGGCGCACACGCCCGTACTGGTCACAGAAAATCTCTTCCCCTGCTGGGCCGACCACTTTGGCAATCTGCGGGCCATCAATCACGGGTTTAGGTCGCGGAGCCGGGCGCCAGTTCTGGTTCTGACGGATGAAGGTGAAGTGGCTATTGAGTGTGGTGCCGGAGCCTGAGTTGGTGGTTTCCAGTGCCTGTGGTTGACTGCCGCTGTGGCTGGCGGAAACGGTCTGCCATGACTGATTCAGGTCTAACCGGGGATGGTTATCAAGAATGAATAGTTTGCCCGGTTGCAGAGCGATGGCATTGCCGCTGCCTTGCCCGGTCTCCGCGTCGCTGCGCAGCGCCTCCAGTCGGTAGCGGGTGAAATCCTTGCCATGGGCCTCATCTTTGAAGCGACCCGGATAGTCGTAGTGCTCGTAATACAATTGTTGCAGGTTCTCATCCCGCATCTGCTGCTGAAATTCTGCTGGCCATGCCGGGTTCTTGAAGGTGTAATCCTTCAACTGGACCTGAGCCGGACGGACCTGAGCGCTGCTGGTCAGGCTGCTGACCGCCGGTTCGCCCAGTGTACTGACTTCACCGG
This sequence comes from Xenorhabdus stockiae, assembly GCF_002632825.1. Classification (GTDB taxonomy): domain Bacteria; phylum Pseudomonadota; class Gammaproteobacteria; order Enterobacterales; family Enterobacteriaceae; genus Xenorhabdus; species Xenorhabdus stockiae. The sequence goes on along the minus strand of NZ_NJAJ01000111.1, from coordinate 418 downwards.
GCTGATAGGGCAGGCGTATGCCCGGTGGTACAGAGCCGCAGTCGTCAGCGAATACCAGCGTGTTACGCCCGTTACTGCATTCGAAGAAGTAGAAAATGCCTTCTTCTGCTGTCAGCCGTTGCAGGAAATCGAAGTCGCTTTCCTGATACTGCACGCAGAATTCGCGCTCCGGGTGTGGGTGACGCAGGTTGAATACCACATCGCGGATGCTGTGCTCTTTGAGGATTGTCGTGATGATATTGGTAATGTTGAGCTGCTGGAAGATGCGCGAATTCTGTCGCAGGGTCGTGCGCCACAGGTCAGGGCGGATGCTCATCCGGTAGGTGGTCTGGTGCAGGCCGGTATTGCCCTGTTCAAAGCGGGTGACGATGCCGGTGATGCTGCGCTGTTCGATACCGTTTTGCAGAATGGTCAGCGT
>NZ_NJAJ01000110.1 GCF_002632825.1 Xenorhabdus stockiae | reverse complement strand
CCGGCAATACGGTGTTGTCTCAAATGCACTGTTTGTTGTCTCATGTTGTCTCAAATTAAAAATGTAAATAATTAAAATTCATATAGTTAATAAAAATGAGACAACAGAGACAACTGAGACAACAGGTTTGAGTTCTTGTGTGATAAATCAGGCTTCTTCATCCGATTCAGGGATCAGTACCATGACATACGCCCGCTGCTGAATGCCCCCTAAATGCTTAAGGCGGGGCGTTTTTCCCTGAAAGCTCCTGCCACTGGCTGGCTTTTTCAGGATGCCTTTTTTGGCTAATACATCGGCAAACATATCCGTATTAAACCCCCGTGAAATTTCCTGTTTGAATGTGGCAGGCAGCGTATAAAAGGTTATTGGCGCATCATCATGGATACCTTTCTTTTCCCGGTAACCGGCTAAATCCCGTATAGGTAAATCCCTTTCGTCATAAGGCAGAGGGGCATAACGGCTCATGCCGTAAGCATTGAGAAACGAAACCGCTTGTTCAACAATTTGCTCAAGCTCTTTATTCCCCGTGCCAAACTCAGCCACCCAGACATTAAAGATATATTGCAGAGCATCCTGACACTCTCGTTCATCCCATCCGGTCACAACGCGCCCCAATATCATGGCCGCTTCCAGAGCAGCAAATCGATTACTGACCCGTTGCACCTGTTCACCGTAACTTTCAGGAATTAACTTACTCCATCGGGCTTGCGCATCAATATAGGTTTGTCTGGCCTCCTTCTGGTGTGAAGAGAGGTAATCAATCCATTTTCGTCCCGCTGCGCCATGGTGCTCCCGGCAACCTTGTTTTAAAGCGTCAGCGTGGGCCTTGCCATTTTCCAGACCGTGCAATTCTTTAGCCCGCTCCATCGGAATATTCAGCAACCTGACCAATTGCCCGGCATTAATTTTGATACCAGCTTCAATGAGGAATGTCGGAATATCTTTTTCACCCGTACTGATCGCAACGGTTCGCCAGCTTGCCATGGGTCGGTTGCCGCCCTCTTTAGCGCCCTGAATCTTGCCTTTACCGTTAAACAGCGTATAGGCTGACATATGAACATATTTCGGATTTGCGCCCTGTCCGACTTCATCCAGTGATAACAGGCCATCATTATGAGCCAGTGCTTCATTGGCAATACCTAATGCAGTGCCGTACCATGTCAGGCGTTGCTTATCGGGTTCGCCGTATAAGCTGGTTGCAATATCAGCAGTTGTCGTTTTCCCCGCGGTGGATTGAGCGTACAAATGAATACCGAAGCCATCAGTTCCCACGATACCCGCCAAAGGTGCAGCTAATGCAGTCGCAATCCCCAGCATCATGAACGGGTTATTATTCGCCAGTGTGGCTACATGCTTACGCCAGCTTTCCGCCGTTCCTGAGACGGTGTAAGCATTTGCTGACGCACTGCCCCCCACAAATAACACCGGTTGTTCTGGCTTACCAATGATGGAACCATCAGGCATGATATATGCGCCTTTGTGCCAGCCTGTTTTAGTGGTAACACTCCATGTTTCTTGTGCTGGATTTCGGATAAACCAGTCACCCAGAATGGCCCTGAGATGGTTTTTAGTGGTGACCTGTACACCCGCCGCTTTCAGTATCCGCCATCCCTCACGTTCACCCACATGAGCCGAGGAAATACCTTTAATCACGGGGTCTTTCTTACCCTGGGCTTTCCAACGAAAAATGAGATATTGATCATCTTCATCACCATCCAGCGTACCCGTTCCAATGACTTCAATAAAGGAGCATAACCATTGCTCAGGTTTGATAATCTCGCCTGTTTCTTTATCTAATTTAGGGGTGATATGAAAAATTCCCTCTTTTCGGGCTTGAGTGAACGGTATTAACGGATCACGCTCTTTTGCCCGGTGTTCGTCCAGATTAATGACGACTGATTTTGGTACTGACATATTC
>NZ_NJAJ01000011.1 GCF_002632825.1 Xenorhabdus stockiae | reverse complement strand
CGCAGCGGACGTAGATGCCTATAACAAGGCCGAAACCGATGCGCTGATTGCGCCCGTTCAGCAGGATATCGTGCAGGCAATGAAACTGGCAGATACCGCTAACCAAAATGCCACCAGCGCCATCAACAATGCGGAAAGCAAAGTCCCGTTAACCCGTAAAATTAATGATAAAGAGCTGGTCAATGATATCCGCCTGATCGCAGCGGACGTGGATGCCTATAACAAGACTGAAACCGATACGCTGATTGCGCCCGTTCAGCAGGACGTCGCACAGGCAATGAAACTGGCAGATACCGCCATCAAGGAGGCAGAAAACAAAGTTCCGCTAACCCGTAAGATCAACCATAAAGAGCTGGTCAATGATATCCGCCTGATCGCAGCGGACGTGGATGCCTATAACAAGGCCGAAACCGATGCGCTGATTGCGCCCGTTCAGCAGGATATCGTACAGGCAATGAAACTGGCAGATACCGCTAACCAAAATGCCACCAGCGCCATCAACAATGCGGAAAGCAAAGTCCCGTTAACCCGTCGGATAAACGGGAAAGAATTAGTCAATGATATTAAATTGATAGCGTCTGATGTAAATGCTTACGATAAGGAAGAAACTGAACAACTTATTGATGGCGTCAAAGAACTAGCCAATGCTGCCAATAATAATGCCGATAGCAAAGTACCAGTGTTCCGTACGATAAATAATAAAGCATTATTGACAGACATTATGCTGAACGCATCTGATGTAGATACCTATGCTAAAGGAGAAATTGATCAACAAATTAATACCGTCAGAAAACTAGCAAATGATGCTAATAATAATGTCAATGGTAAAGTCCCACTGACCCGTACAGTGAACAATAAGGCATTACTAACAGATATTACCCTCACCGCATTAGATGTAGGCACTTATAATAAAAGCGAGATCGATTCCCGCCTAGACAAAGTCACTAAAAATGCTAATGGCCGGCTGGCAAAAGATGAGAATGGTGCCGATATTCCGGACAAAAACGCGTTCGTAAAAAATATAGGATTAGGTGATTTGATTGGTTCAAAAATTGAATCACAATTAATCGGACAAGATGCTACGATCATTAACCTTGGGAAAATTACTCAAATAAGCGGCGTAGCGATAGCCGGTACACCAATTAAGCAAGAAAACACATCGATTGTCGGTGGAGTAACGTACTATACCAATTATTACAAAATACGGTTACCGGTCAGCCTGCCCAATGGCATTATTTCGTGTCACGCCAGTATCGCTTGTAATAATTTCGATAACCAAGGCCCAAGCCATCTGGCTGATGTTAGAACCCAAAGAAGTAATTCGGATGGAGTAGGATTATCGAAAGATACTTTAACCATATCAGTTACCACACCAGAATTAGGCTGGACTCCTGAGTTTTATTATGAAGTAACCGGATATTAACAGTCGCAGGGAGTAAAATACCCGCTTTATTACTCATCAGGTGATTGGCAAATTAATCACCTGATGATGCTCAAATTATCTATTTCTCTGCGGCTTTTTTCTTATTCTTACTGCTATCAATATTATCAAACCAGTTCTTTATAGATTGTTTAACTTTTTGTTGTAATTCATCGTGCAAGATGGGTTCAACATTCAGAGCATATTGCAAATTGTTCCAATCACCATAAATCCGCAATGGTACTTTTAATTTTTCTAAATGGCTGACTAACTCATTTTGTTGCCCCCAGCCACCAGTTAACTGCACCAGCAATGCAACATCAACATTTTGTTTCAGTAAGTTTGCCTTGCCCTGCCCTTCAATCTTTGAATGCTCAGAAGTTGCAGAAAGGCCGTTAATTTTGATTTCGCCTTGCGCCAGTTGTGCCTTTACTGACAAATTTTGTGCGCCAGTAAAGCTCTGCGTATTCGTGGGCTGTTTAACCTGATCGGTTACTCGTGAAAAAGATTGCTGAATCAACATTGGAATATTCAACCCATCTAAACGCGCATTTTTTAGATTAACGTTCAGGTCTCCCTGCCAATAATGAGCGACGGCATATTCATCATACCCTTCCCCCAAAAGATCTCCGTCCAGCGCTAACTGTCCACTGAATACTGACGGTAAATCCAATGCTTTCAGCAGAGACTGTAAGTCAATATTTTGTAATAAAGGTTTCGCGTGTAGTTTAGCCGGATTGACCGTTGCATCAACCGTTGCAGGAAGCGCAAAATATCCCCCAAATGCATTACCACCCAGCCTTAAGATATTTGCCATTCCTTCGTTATTGACAGCCTTGAAAACAAAGTTATCAATATCCATTCCCTGATAAATAAATTTATTTGCTTTAAATAACAGGTGAGCATCAAATTCTTTCAGGAAACTGAGATCATAATTGGATAAAGGTGTAACTGATTTTGCAATCACTGGCCTTACCGAGTTATTTTCCATCCGGTAATCAATTTTTTCCTGAAAACTATTCTTTGCTAATTTATCCCATCCCAGCAGGTTATCTAAATTTAATTTGGGTGAAGATAAATTGATGGAATAGGCCGGTTTATCTTTCAGATGAATATCCACTCCACCAGCTAATTCGCTCTCATTTACCTTAAGCGCAATTTTTTGTAACGAAATAAATGAAGAAAAGGCATCATATCGTACATTAGCTGAACCCTCCCCAGTAATACCTTCTGAGGGTAAACCAACACCTGTAAGCTGATATTTAAACGAATTCATATCGCCAGTTACATGCTGTGGATAATCAGCAATATTAATGTCAGCATCAAGTTCAAAAGCAAATTCCTGCTGATTTTTATTAATCTTACTATTAAGCTCAAGATTAATATGATGCTGATCCTGACGCTTCATCAGCAGGTTAATATCCCGTATGTTTAACTGCGAATGGGTGTTGGTTTGCCAAATTAGCAAACTGTCTTCTACTTTGATCCTGTCAATATTCAATTTCCAACTGTGACCATTGCCCTCTACCGGATAATGAATATCACTTTCCGGTGCAATAGGCGCTTCAGGCTTTTGTTGTGGCTGGCTATCAGGTGTATGGCGGAAAACAGCCCCTTTGAGCATGACTTCCTTAACCGCCAACTGATGGGATAACAGAGGCAATAATTCGACATCCAGACGCATATTTTCTGCCACAATTGCAGGCTTTTTTGCGCCGGGAGCAGTCAGTGATACCTGTCCGGTTAAAATACTCAGTTTTGGCCAGACATGCCAACGCAGATCATCCTGTAACACGAGCTGGTAGCCACTCTTTTTTTGTACTTGTTTTACTATGTAGTTACGAAAATCGTTCGGATTAATCAACATGACTAATGCCGTCAGACCTGCAACAACTACGACTAACAAAATAATGAGTGTCGTCAACAATCTTTTCATGACTTCCCCAGTCTCATGTCCACAAGATGATTATTTTCACCAAATGACTATACCCTTCGTCTTTCAAGCTGCCTCTTTGTTGGCTTGCGCTCGTTCACCCCAGTCACATAGTTATCTATGTTCCAGGGGATTCTCTCCCTTGCCGCCGCGAAGCAACTCGAAATTCATTAGGTATATTTTACTAGATATCTGCATCAGAAAAGATTAGTCCTCGCTGATTCGGCTCCCTACAGCTCCTTTCTGATTTTTATATTTGGCATCCTGACGTCGGTTATAAGGACGTTCAGCATCACCTGAAAGCGGTTCAAAGCTTAAAGCACCAATGACCATTCCAGGGCGCAGAGCTAATGGCAGTTTTCCTGAGTTATAGAATTCCAGAACAATTTGACCCTGCCAGCCCGGATCGATCCGATGAGCCGTAACATGCACCATCAGCCCAAGGCGGGCCAGAGATGATCGACCATCCAACCACCCAACAAGATTAGCAGGCAATGTGACAGATTCCAGTGTGACTGCCAGTGCCAATTCACCGGGATGCAGAAAAAAAGCTTCCCCATCCGGTAAAATTATTTCATCGCTCATGACACGATCAAGCGCAGCATTGACTTCAGCCTTAGGGCCGCTCAAGTCAATATAAGCAGCGGTATGACCACGAAAAACGCGAAACTGATTCCCAAGGCGAATATCCGCAGTTGCCCCATTAATACGTTCGACGGGAGGACGTGGGGTAATTACCAGTTTACCTTCATCAAGCCATTTAATAATGTCACGGTCACAGAGTCGCATTACTTCCTCTCAAAGTACGATGATTCTTATGAATACCTGTTTAACAGGTTATTCGCAAAATTGGCCAATTTTAGCTTTCAGTATGTCAATAGCCACACGGTTTTTACCACCACGGGGAACAATAATATCCGCATATTGTTTTGATGGCTCGATGAATTGCAGGAACATCGGACGGACAGTTTTCTTATACTGTTCCATTACAGAATCCAATGAACGCCCACGTTCATTTACGTCACGCTTAATGCGACGCATCAGGCAAATATCCAGTGGTGTATCAACAAAAATAGAGAAGTCCAGTTCCTGACGCAAACGCTTATCTGTTAATAACAGAATACCTTCAAGGATAATAACGCGCTTTGGTTCGAAGTGGATGGATTTTGATTTTCGTGTGTGTTCAGCGTAGTCATATTGGGGCAAATCAATGGAGTTACCGGCTTTCAATGCCTGAATATGCTCGAACAGCAAATCGTGATCCATTGAACTTGGGTGGTCATAATTGACTTTAATGCGTTCTTCCATCGGGGTGTTAGTTTGGTCTTTATAATAACAATCTTCTGGGATAACACCGATATTATGATCGCCAACCTGAGCCCGTAATTCTCGATAAAGAGTGTTGGCAATAAGGCTTTTGCCCGAAGCGGAGGCACCTGCAATGCCTACGATTGTACACTTATGTGCTTCATCAGCCATACTAAAAATAACCTGGTTAGAAAGAAAAAATAAAGTGGGAAAAATAGCATTCTTTCATGCTATGTTTGGCGGATTATAGGGAGTTAACTGCCGCTATGCCAGCGTAAACAGGATAAGTCGCATTTTTTTCGATACGCTTCGCATAAAAATTCCACAATCACTTGTTCAAAAACAAAAAAATACCTGCCAAAGTAATATTCAAAATCCAAAATCAAGGCAATCCCTGAAATTATTCCTGAAAACCATACCTAAAAATAATCTGAAGATTGAATCCAAAGTAATTTCTCATTTTTTAAGGGAGGTGAAATGTTCGTTATTTATTTGATGAGCAAATGTTATTCATATGTGTTGAATTTATCCGATCATTAAATAAAGCAGGGGCGTATTTAATAAAAAACAAAGGATAGTGATGCATAAATAATATTGACGATTTATCGCACTGAGCTGTATTAAAAAGCATCTTTCGAAATGTTAACAATGCTAGTCCGATTAAACCTGATTTACATTTTAAATCTTAGTCTAAAGGAATTTGCTATGGAAATATTCGATATCATGCAGCCGCTATCGCGGTACGATCTGGACGTAAATTTTTCATCAACTCTGCATATCTCTGGCGGTCAACATACTATCCACGTCGAAGAGAATAATACTGCTTATGGATTCGTTCATCAGGGAGATTTAACTGTCTCCATCAATGGAACTTCACAACAACTACGCGAGGGGATGTACTTTTCCATTCCCGGGCCTGCGGAACTTTCTCCCTTTGTCGGTTTGATTTGCATCAGAAATGGCTACAAAGGCTTCCTGTCATTTGGCGGGCCAGTGGAACGACTGGGACGACTGAAATACATAGATGGCTGTTCCGATAGCCTTCTCATATCGCCGCCACTTAAGGGAGATCCCTGTCTAAACTACCTGTATGTTCCACCAAGGCTGAATCAAACAGCCCATACCCATCCTTCAGTTCGGATCGGGATCGTCATTGAAGGTGCAGGCTACTGTCTGACTGAAAAGTCGAAAACCGACCTGATAGCCGGAGGAATATTCTTACTGCCAACAGACGAAATTCACAGCTTCCATACTGATGATACCCCGCTGAGAATTATGGTCTATCACCCTGATTCTGACTTCGGCCCCACCCATGAAGCGCACCCGATGATTAATCGAACTTGGGTAGACGGTATTTCTTTAGCGGGAGAAAACCGCTATCGCACCCGCCAGATAAACGAATTCGGAACGGAATAAAATAAGCATGAAGCCTGATGTATATATCGGTTCACCCAATCCACAGGTAAGAGCAGATTCGTTGGGCGGCATACTGCCAACATTACCAGACTGGCTGACTCATAACCCGAAACCTGTTATCAGCCAGCTGCCTTGGCCTGTATGTTCGTCTCAGACAACGACAAATTCTGCGCTGGCTGCGCTGACAATGGGGGAATTCTCCCGCTCGCTCAAGCAGGCTGGCATTTGTGATCTCGGTGTCGTTCCCATCCCTGGTGCAACCGTTCTGCTTCCTTGGGGAGTGGCATTGAGCGAAATCATTGCCACAAGAATAAGAACGGCTTATCAGGCAATAGAGCTGGACGAGTACGCCTATCCGCATGTTGTGGCAGAAAGCTGTTTTGAACCTATGGCTGATTTACTTGATATAGAGCGTAATCTGTTGAGAGTCGCAACCACCATAGACACGCAGAGCCAGCGTGAGCGCGGTATATTACTTCCGACGGGTGAGCAGGTCATTGCCAGTCATTGGAAAAAAATGATCAACACACCAGACGTGATGCCAATCCGCATGTTCCAGCGAGCTCGCTATTTCCGTCCTCTCAGTTCGGCAGATCGCAGTGGTAAAGGGGTATTCAGTGCACTTGAAGCAGCTGACATATTCGAATTTCACTGCTGCCATCGGACTCCAGAAGCCGCATTACTCGATTTGCAACGTATAGATAGCTCCCTGACTTCTCTGTCTGCTTCTTTACCTCTACCACAAATAGTGGGCGTACGCCCTCCGTGGGGCAACCGTTCAGAACTGTATCAATGGGCTATAGGCAGCGATACTCCTCTCCCCAGCGGTGAATGCGTGCAAACGTCAGCGCTATATTTTCAGGGGCAGGAACTGTCTCGTCGTTACGATATCGGCTTTGGTAAAGGAGAACAAAGGCAGCATGCCTGGCAGTTGGATGGTTTTATCAGTCGCAGGGTGCTATACGCGCAGCTTTATCTGTCAGCCAGAGCCAATGGTTCACTTACTGTTCATCCCCGGCTTGCTCCCACACAAGTGGTTATTTTGGTACGTAGCCGACACGATGATGAAAAAGAACGCATGCAGGAGTTAGCTAGTATGCTGCAAGCTGCCGGACTTCGCCCTGTACTGCGTTACTGTGAGGAAAGTAAGGCGCTGACAACAGCACAAAAACACTGGCGAGATCGCGGTGTCCCTCTTCTGCTACTCTTTTTCGGCCGCCGGAACACAAACGACTCTCCTCGCATCCGTTTGCTACGCACTGATAAAGAGCTGGAGTTAGACCAACCGGGAAATAGCTCTGCGGACTGGCTGACTAAACAAGTCACTCACGCCATTACGGATGTGGAAAACGATGTAAATTACACCATTATTCATCAGGCTCGAAATCAAATCTCATTTGCCTCCTCGGAGGCTGAAGCATGTCAGGCATTATCAGCACGTCAGTGCGTTATAGCTCCGATCTGCCCCACCAGAGCCCACACAGATAAAGTGGCATCCTGGAAAATGGGCGAACTATGCAGTTTTACTGCTGCTCCCGAACCACAACCCTGCATTCTGTCAGGAAGGCCAACCTGGGCGCGGGCATTATTGTCACGCCGGATATAACGTTGCCTATCCCCACCACTTTAAGGAGAAGATCATGACATACAGCCATAACGAGCAACCAGAAAATACGATACTGGAAAATATAGTCGGCCCGGTTTCTCTTCCACTGAAAATTGACGAAAGCGTCAATTATTTTCAGCTTCATTACTTTGAATGTCAGGGCAAACGCTGGGCCTGCGCTACGCTGGGAGACCTTCACTCCATGCAGGCAGTGCCGTTACGGATCGAATCAGCTTGCTTCTTCGGACACGTCATGCACTCCCAACAATGCGATTGTGGCTTTCAGCTTGACGAAGCATTCCGGCGTATTGCCCGGAATAAAGGTGGAGTGGTGATCTATGGCATCGATCAGGATGCCCGTGGTTTGGGCATCGAAAAACACTTCCGCATTTATGACTACCGACAGAATGAAAATCTGGATACTGATGAAATTTATAAGCGTTTCCATGCGCCTCTGGATAGTCGCTCATATGAAGCGGTAACAGCTATCCTGCACTTCCTCGGCATACATAATATCTTATTAATGTCCAATAATCAGGAACGTTTGGCGTTTTTACGCAAGCAGGGATTCCAGGTAGAACGCGATGAGATTGAAGCACCACTGACACAATACAACATGGCAACAATGATGCTGGAAAAAGAGGATCTGAATTACCAGTGGAGTTTCCATACTCATGGCGATTGGTTGTTACCACTGCAACAACAGGCAGAGGAACACCCTGACTGCTATGTTGCCTGCGTAGTCAAAGACAACCGCGAAATTGTAGCTGACTGGATGGGAGAGAGCTGGGATGTTGCCACTTCACTGCTGGCAAAATTGAGCGATAGTAACAATCGTGTTGAAAACGGTTTAGCGGTTTACCTCAGCGATCTCCCCCGTCTGGACGAACTGGCTTTGTATGCCAAAGCAGGTGTGAGCTTTGTGGTTGTTCCCTTCCCTGTCCTGCCAGACTACCTGAAAGCTGAAGCGCGCCGTCTGGGGATCCGGCTACAAGACTGGGGACGCGAAAATAAATACAAACAACCGCGTCCACAATGGATTCTGGAAGAGCATAGTGATAGCCAGCATATTTACATCCGCGAAGGTGAACGCCGGGTGATACGTCTTAATCATGGAGGTATCGTTTGAGTTCTCAAACTATGCCCTATCAGGCTATTTTTGCCTCCAGACAGGAGGCACTTAACACCATGCTGGATGATACGTCGAATTATATGATGGTAGACAGTTTCAAAGGAGCGCCCGTTAACATGCGGGTGTTTGAGAGTTTTAATCCTTTCCATGTCTGGCCATCACCCTCCATTCCTGTACCGGGGCAGCCTAAACGGCTGGCCCAGTCCGTAGAATCCGTATGGCAGGGAGTAAAACTTGTCGATGGTATCACTGATTTTAACCAGTTCCTCGGCCAGCCAACTAAACGGCCTGAAGATCATGAACGTCGGCAATTAAAAAATTATTGCTATGCAGACAGCCTGTTCGTCTATGGTGATCGTCTGTTGGACTTGCTTAGCGCCCGATTTTTAATCTACCTGCCAACTTATCTTTTCATACTGGAAAAACTGGTACCCGAAGCATTACTGCGAGAGTTGAATCAGCACCTGACCTCTGTAGGGCCAGTACTGTTTTACGACTGGGATGCCAATCAGAACATTACTGACACCAGCAGCTCGTTCAGCCATTCAGCCTTGCTCGCGTCATGGTTCAACGGAACATTTGAAAATGACTATTGGACGTTAGCGCACCGCGTATTGCAGGAAAATGATTGGCTTACTTTCGACGCATCCATCAAAAATTTGCTTAATCGCTATTACGCTATACACAATGGATTTCAAGATGCATCGCGGCGGCAAGGGAGTAAATCCTTGGGAACATAGATAACTATGTGACCGAGGTGAGCGAGCGCAGCCAACAAAGAGGCAACTTGAAAGACGAAGTGTATATGCAGAGAGGGAAACTATGAAACTAAATACGAGTCTGGCCAACAAGCTATACTGGGTAAGCGAAAAGATGCAGGGTAAAGGCGAGGTCGCAAAACGATTGCAGTGGTTGGAAGAAACTCAATATCTGTCACTGCGGGAATGCCGAAAACTGCAAATGGAAAAATTGCACACATTACTGACACACGCTTATGAAAGCGTTCCCTACTATACCCGCGTTTTTAACGAGCGCGGTTTAAAACCCGATGATTTTAACAGCCTGTCAGATCTCACCAAATTACCGTTGTTGACCAGACAGGAATTAACTCAGCATCAGGCTGAATTGATTTCGACACGGGCTGACCATGCCACGCTGCAAACTAACTATAGCAGCGGCTCTACAGGCAAACGTGCCTGTTTCGTTCAGGATGCTAACTTCCGGCTATGGATGCGTGCCCACCAGCTTAGAACCTATCAGTGGTGCTCCGGCTGGAAAGTTGGTGAGCCATTTGCTTTATTGTGGGGCTCCTCCATCTATTGGAGCTTCAAAAGCGTTTCCGATCGACTGAAGAATCTCCTGAGTAACCGACGTGAATTTAACACTTTTCGGTTATCCCCTGAATTAATCGGAGAATTTACCCGGAATCTCGCCAGTTTTAATCCGGTACTGATCAGTACTTACACCAATGCAATGCACTTGATTGCCCGTCAAATGGAACGTGAATCGATACGTGTACCTGCATTGCGTGCAATACAAGGGACATCAGAACCACTTCCTCCAATCATTCGTGAACGACTGCAACGGGTATTCCGCTGCGAGGTTTACGATAAGTACGGTTCACGCGAGACGAATATTGTCTCCCACGAAAGCCCTCATCACGATGGTATGCTGATTCAAGTGGAAAATGTGGCGGAAGAATTCCTGCGCGATGATGGCAGTGCCTGCCAACTGGGTGAGACTGGCCGGGTCGTACTGACAACGCTTAATAATTTTGCCATGCCACTGATTCGCTACGAAACCAGTGATCTTGCCTCACCGATGGCAGGCAACTGTACCTCCGGGCTTGGGCTTCCGCGCATGAGCCATGTTGCAGGACGACAGCAGGATTTGATACTGACTCCAGACGGTGCCTATATCGATGCTTATTTGTTCTCTTTCTTGATCATGCGGTTTGAGGAAATTGAGTGGTTTCAGGTGGTACAGGATAGTCTGGAGAGTTTGCGAATCCGGCTAATGGTGCCTACAGGCATTTCCCGACAGCGTTGTGATGAAATAGTAGAACGTATCCACCATCACACTGGCTACCCGTTTCACATAGAATTTGAACAACTGGACAGAATGCCCGATTCTCCCACCGGCAAGTTCCGGCTATGTGTTTCGGCTCTCAGTGATATCGGCACCAGTAACCAAACGACGGTCAACTCATGAAGACTAAAATCGCCGTTCAGGAATTGCGTGAGCTTGGTCAGACTGCATTGATCCGGGCCAATACACCGGTGGAAGTTGCAGCTCTGGTGATGGATGACCTGCTAGAAAATGAATTAACAGGCTACCCCTCCCACGGTGTATTAAGGCTAGCGGATTATATTGGTGATATTCAATCCGGCGTACTTAATCCTGCCGCTATTCCGACTGTATCGCTGATCATGCCTAACATCGCTATTGTAGATGGCTGTAGAGCTTTTGGTGTCTTAGCTCGGCAAAAGTTAATACTCATATTGCAAAAACTGGCTCTGGAGCATGGAATCGCTATCGCCTGCCTGCGTGACGCCCATCACCTAGGCAGACTGGCGGCTATCGGTCGCTCTCTGGCAGGCTTCAATGACCATCCACTTGCTGTTATAGGATTCAGTAACTATCAGGGAAATGGGGCACGGGTTGCCCCGACTGGCGGCCATCTGGCGAGATTATGTACTAATCCTCTGTTGCTCGCCTTCCCAACCAATACAGCTGATCCTTTTGTATTAGATATGAGCACTTCAACTGTCTCTGAAGGCTTTATCCGGCGTCACGTCCAAGAGGAAAAACCAGTGCCACCCGGCTGTCTGGTCGATGCCGAAAAGAATGACATACTCGATCCTGCCAGTCTCTACGACATCCCACCACGGGCAACGATACAGCCACTGGGAGGCAACCTTGCCGGACACAAAGGATACGGGCTGGCCGTAGCAATGGAATTATTCTGCGGTGCGCTTGCGGGTGCCGGGCATGTAGCCAGACCGGGTACACCCGGCAACGGTGGCCTGTTTTTGGTTATCGATCCATCCAGAATGCCGGGGGGCATTGATACGATCCGGAGCGAGGCGGAAGCTATCATGAACTATTGTCGTGACTCAGGCCGCCCGGAAGCTCCGGCACGTATGCCCGGTGAAGGTTATTCCACCCGCCATAACGAGGCAAAAAATACAATAACGTTATCACTGCCAACTTCTGTGTTAGCTGAAATCCGTCGTCTTGCCGGTGTTATTCAAAAGGAGGTTTAATATGCGATCTGATAGTGAAATCCATCCCCTGCTGTCTGCACATAACCGCTGCAAAAACCGGCTGGAAAAAAACCTCACCTGTTTCGGTCTGTTTTTAGTTTCAGCGAGTTCTTTAATCGCAGAATGTTGTGCGGTACGTGGCCCCGACTGGTTATTAGTCGATATGGAAGCATCACCGGCTGACAGGCACGATCTGATCCAAATGTTACAAGCGATGAACGGATCTCGTTCCACAGGTATGGCTCGGGTGGCACGCAATGACCGCCAGCTGATAGAGGCAGCGCTGGACTCGGGGGCTATGGGGTTGATGGTGCCTAAAGTGGAATCCGCCGCTGAGGCTAAAATGGTCGCCGACTACGTTTATTATCCGCCTAAAGGAAAACGGGGGGTCAACCCCATACGCTGCTCGGGTTATTTTTCACGCCTGCCAGACTACTTTGCAGAAGCCAATGATTCACTACTTACTATCGTTCAAATCGAATCAGCCAGAGCAGTGGCTGCCGCCGATGAGATCGCAGCTGTTGATGGCATCGATGTGTTATTCATCGGAAGTGGCGATTTAGCCTGTGATCTGGGGCAGGCCGGACAGGTAGAAAGCCTTGAGATGGAACGAGCATTCGAGTATGTACTTGAAGCCTGTCGTAAACATGGCAAAACACCCGGTATATTCGCAAATAGTGTCGAGTTAGCTCACCGTTATGCCAGTCAGGGATTTCGTTTCATTGCGGTTGGCAATGACCTCAAACTCATTGCAAGCGGGCTGGAACAACAAATGTACGGTCTTGAAGGCACAGACTCTGCTTAAAAAATGTCATTTCCTAGTAGGATATACACTTCACCTTTCAGGTTGCCTCTTCATTAGCTGCGCTCATTCCCCCAACCACATAGTTATCTATGTTCCGGGGGGATTACTGAGGGGCTCCTGACTCTCACCGGAGGCCAGCCTTTGGCTGGGCAAATTCATTCCCGACGAATTTGTCTCTCCCTTACCGCTCAATGCACCTTGAAATCCATTGTATATATTGACCTCCAGTTAACTTGAGGTTTTATAGTGCCCATTTGATGTTTCCACTAATTGACAGAATATTGAGTCACACTCTCTATAAGTTGAGAAAAACAGTGTCTTCTACCTGAAAATTGTAAGGTGAAATTATGCAACGGTTTGTTGAAAACATTCTGGAAAGCTCTTGGCTATGGATTATCACTCGATTACTTATTTTGTTTATTTTTGTTCCATCGGGGCTTGCCAAGATTTTCGATTTCGAAGGCAGTCTGGCAGAAATGCGGGTTGCGGGTTTACATCCTGACTGGTTTTTTAATATTGCTTCCGCAATCGTCTTACTTTTCGGCTCAATATTGATCTTATTAGATCGCTTTGTCTGGCTTGGTGCAGCTACATTGGCTGTCTTTCTTTTGTTAACTATTTTTATTGTCCATACTTTTTGGAATTTTTCTGGCGAACATGCCAAGATCTCACTCTATTTTGCGTTTGAGCATACCACTGTGATCGGAGGGTTGCTGGCAACCGCAATGACGAGTCATTTAAGAAAAAAACTCAACATACATTTGTATTAGATGCAAAATTAAAAAATGAACAATAGTAATAGTGAAAATCCCCTTTCGTAGAAAGGGGCATTGATATATCCCGACAAGAGACGTTATTGCGGATAGTGAAGCAGTAAATACCTTTAAACAGAAAGTCATGTATCGTACTTTTTACACGTAAGCATCAGCCAACGTCTGGGCGATCAATGTTTCAAACTGTACTTCCTGCCCCGCTGGTATTAACTGACGGTGAATATTACGGCGCTTTTCATCATCGAATAAACGCTGGGCAACCCACCCTGTAAGATACATTGCTGATAAACAGCCTCCTGCGGTAGCGATATTGCCTTGAATAACAATCGGCGTGTTTTCCGGTTCAATGCCCATATCTCTAAAGCGCCCCATGGCATCGGGATGCGTGGTAACTTTTAATCCATCCAGTAACCCCAGTTTATGCAAGATAAATGCCCCCGAACAAATCGAACCTATTAGTTGTTTTTGTGGGTTGAGTTGTAATGCGTCCATAAAATCTGAATTAGCCAATGCCGCAGAGACTCCTTTATAACCACTACTGAAAACGACAACATCTGCATCGTTCGCTAATGCCACTGGCCCATCCGTTTTTACTGCTTGCCCTAGAGTTGATACATGCTCTGGTTTGGTTCCCAGTACTTTAACCTGCCAGTTCTGTTTTTCCCGACCAAAAATATCACGCATAAGGAAGTAGTCAATATCGGTAAATTCATCAAAGATCACTATAGCAATGGTATACATATACACCTCAGCAACAGGAAGACATTGTATGATGGCGCTGAAAGGCCAAATCCCAGAAAGAAGCTCAAAGCTTAAATGAAAACATTTTTACAGTACACATGATGATTGCTAATTAATTGGTCACTTTTATTGGCTAATTAAGACCAAAAAATAATTTATTGCTGAAATGGGTATTCTATACTTTCACTTATCTCAACCTTGATTGCTGATTTATCTGTAAATGAGGGCCAACCATATGACTTTTGTATAAATTTATAGGAATAATACTCTTTACCATCATCGATAAATTTCAGATTCAAAATGTTCCACCATCCATCATGGCAATGTAAGTTTTTTGCATAATCCTCTTCAGAAAAACATGCCCTGATCATTTGCATTGATGAAAAAGGAATATTTTTAAATGCCGCTTCATATGAACCATCATTATTAAGCATCATAAAATCAGCATACTCGTACTCAAGACCACCACCAGAATATCCTACTCCCCAATTCGAAACTAAGGCGACAGCCTGCTTAGTTTTACTCAATGGATATAATGCTGGATATATATAAACACCGTTATCATTCAATTCCTCATCAGGATCAGCTCCCTCATAACTATGTTTGTAGTTACCAAATTCCCATAATCCATCTTGAATGTAAGCACCATCTACTTTTTGAATTTTGATAAATTCAAGTGAGCGGTTTGTGAAATAAAATATATCCTCTCTCCCTCTCACTTTCCAAATTTTGGCTTCACGTTCACACTTCTTTTTTAGTACGTTACATACACCCAGATATTGTTCACTCCCTTCTTTCAACTCAACTAATACGGTTGGTTTGATTACGTTTAAGGTTTCGCTCGCCATCAAAGGGAAAGAGACAACCATAAAAAATAAAGCACCTATTCTTTTCATTATATTCATCCTAACCTAAATATATCCCGCAAATCTGTTACCAATATAGTCTTATTGATATCTCAACTTCAGAATGTTTATGCTATTTTTACATATCCAATTAAGGCGAAAAACAATCAGTAAACTGACAGAAAAAATGGATATTAACAGGATTTCTCATAAAAAATAAAAAATCTCATTAAGTAGTTCCTAAATTTAATCACTTTGGTATAGGATGGTTTAACTTTAATTTATGGAGATTATTTTTGTGAAGGATAGCGCTTCGTCAGATAATAAATTTACAGAATTTAATGCCTTTAACTTAATTTCTTGGATTGCTGTTATTGGTGGGATAGTTGTTTATCTCTCAGGGCTTTGGCGTTCAGATATGCAGTTAAATGAAAAAGGGTATTATTTTGCAATACTCATTTTAGGGTTATTTTCTTCAATTTCAATACAAAAAACGGTCAGAGATAAAGCTGATAATATACCAACAACACAAGCCTATTATATTGCTTGTATCATCGCTTTTCTTTCCTCTGTAGCATTAATCGCTATTGGTTTGTTTAATGCTGACTTACTGCCAAGTGAAAAAGGGTTCTATGGGATTGCTTTTTTCCTGTGTTTATTCGGCTCCATTGCTGTACAAAAAAATATCAGGGATATGGAACTGACTAAATCACCAATGAAAAAAGAATTTAATACTAAATCAATCAGTGAAGATGATTGAGGAAAAGGCCAGTATTAAGCTGTACTCAGTTTGCTGACAATAAAAGGGTTGAGACAGACTCCCTTACAAAAGTCTGTCTATACATTTCGTCTTTCAAATTGCCCTTTTTTGGCTTCTCTCTCTCACCCCAGTCACATAGTTTATCTATGCACTATGCGCCCGGGGATTAATTTCCCCCATGCCTAACATTAAACTGCCCGGAAAGAAATTTCCGTCGGGATTTTTTCTCCCTGCCAGTACATTTGAGCGGCGATATTAGCGGCAATTTCTCGGTAAATATCGGCAAATTGGCTATCAGGCTGGCTGATAACCGTAGGCTCTCCGCGATCAAGGTCTTCGCGCAGTGAAATATGCAGCGGAATTTTACCTAATAACTGGCACTCATATTTTTCCGCCAGCTTTTCAGCGCCACCCGTACCAAAAATCGCTTCATGGTGCCCACAGTTATTACAGATGTGTGTACTCATATTTTCAATAATACCTAACACAGGCACACTAACTTTCTGGAACATCACAATCCCTTTCATGGCATCAATCAGGGCGATATCCTGTGGAGTGGTAACTACTAACGCGCCAGTCACCGGAATATTCTGCGATAGCGTTAACTGAATATCACCCGTTCCCGGTGGCATATCAATAACCAGATAGTCCAGATCCGGCCACAGGGTATCCTGTAACATCTGCATAAGCGCCTTACTTGCCATCGGGCCACGCCAAACCATCGCGTTATCATCGGTGACAAGATAACCAATAGAGTTTGTCGCCATACCATGCACCATAATGGGAGCCATATGCTGACCATCAGGTGAGGTAGGACGTTCTTTGGCTGTTCCAAGCATACTGGGAACTGATGGGCCGTAAATATCTGCATCCAAAATACCTACTTTTGCCCCTTCCTGTGCCAAAGCCAGTGCAAGGTTCACCGCCGTGCTGGATTTTCCCACACCACCTTTTCCTGAACTGACCGCCAGAATATTACGGACTCCATTAATTCCCGGCAGGTTATTGGCCCGACGTAATGTACAGATATCATGGGAAAGCCGCCATTCGACGCCTTTTGCGCCAGTCGCATCTAATAAAGGTTGAGTAGTTTCTTCTTTCAGTACTCCAAAGGCCCGTTTCCATACGAACGGCATCATGAGTTCAATATGCAGTACTCCATCAAGCACAGTGCAATGATGCAGTGCTTTCAGAGTCATTAAATCTTGTTCTAACGTAGGATGCTTAAATGCTGCCAGTATTTTCGCAACGCTTTCTTTCAGCAGGTCAGGATTGGTCTGCTCGGGGGATTGTGAGT
The DNA here is from genome assembly GCF_002632825.1 of Xenorhabdus stockiae. Classification (GTDB taxonomy): domain Bacteria; phylum Pseudomonadota; class Gammaproteobacteria; order Enterobacterales; family Enterobacteriaceae; genus Xenorhabdus; species Xenorhabdus stockiae. The sequence goes on along the minus strand of NZ_NJAJ01000011.1, from coordinate 126,309 downwards.
TCATCCCGGCTCCTTTTCATTTTCTTTTTCAACCTCAAACTGTCTGGCCATCATAACAGAAGCAAACAGCTTGCGATAAGGACACAAACAAAAGTGATGAAGTTCTCGCATTGTGCCAAAGCCTGTTAACGTTTTATGTTCATCATTGTTACTTCATTGAAGAGTTCGACTTAATAATCACCCGAGTCTCTTTCGCCCTATCCCTGCGAAGAAGTCAGGAGTTTCTTGCATTTGTTGATATTGGCATTCTTAAGCGGAGACCAAGCACACAAACTACCTGTGATAAAAAGTAAATCACGTTACATCCTTAGCTCTGGCTGTAAGTTTAACCCAAAGCACGATGAGAAACGAAAAGGTGGAGACAAAACATACTCAATGCATTCCGAATAATATTGCTTAAAATTAAGGTATTATCATGGCTGAAATATCATCGGCTCAACAAATAAACTCGTCTAAAGTAATGACTCATGTATTCTTGCCTTTTGCATTCGGGCACGGCATATCATTTCTGTTCCGAAATATAAATGCTGTCTTAACACCATTTTTGGTTTCAGCAATGTCATTGTCCGCAGGACAACTCGGAATCTTATCAAGTGCTTACTTTCTTTCATTTTCCTTAGCTCAACTGCCTGTTGGACTTGCCCTTGATCGCTATGGACCAAAAGGAGTGCAACTGTTTCTTTTAGGTATTGCCGTGGTGGGAGCGTTACTATTTGGTATTGGGCAGGACTTCACTACGTTATTACTAGCCAGGATCCTTATTGGACTGGGATTAGCAGCCTGCTTTATGGGGTCGGTCAAAGTGCTTTCCTTTTGGGTTCCTGACAATAAACTACCCTCTATTTATGGGTACCTACTGGCTGTTGGGGGATTAGGTGCCATGCTATCGACATTGCCGGTTGCCTGGCTGGTAGGTTTTATTTCCTGGCGAACGCTATTCTTTGCTATGGCTGGTGTAACTCTGATTGTTATGGTAGTTACCGCAATATGGGTTCCCAAAGACCCAATTGAACATAAAATGGTGAAGTGGCCACGGATTACCTCGCTAATTGAAGTTTACAAAGATCACTCCTTTCGCAAAGTCATCAGTTTGTTATTACTTCCTCATACAGTTGCTTTCGGGCTACAAGGATTGTGGATGGGAAAATGGTTACAGGATGTAGGGCATTACAGTAATAAACTCACTTCGGTCTATCTGTTTATAGGAATGGGAGCAGGCGTTGTCGGCTCACTTTTTGTAGGCACTATCACTGAATGGGCCGGTAAGTTCAATATTAAACCCATGGAAGTTGGCGGAATAGGCATTTTTTTGTTTCTGGTGATACAAGTTTTATGTGCTTTAAACATCCTCCCGTTACTACCGCTACTCTCTGTCGGATTTACTTTGATAAGCGCCATTGCTGGTCTGGAATACTCTATCGTGGCACAAAGTGTATCGCCAGCGATGACCGGGCGTGCTTCTACCTGTCTTAATCTGCTGATTCTATTTGGCACTTTTCTCATACAAACTATATTCGGTGTGATCATCGGTTTTTGGCCTATAGATGCAGCCGGGCATTATCCTCAGATCGCATATCAGGTAGCATTCGGATTTATGATCCTGCTACAGATCCCGGGTTTTCTAAGATGGCTACTCAGTGTCATTCAGCGCGGCACATTTAAATCAGTCAGCATATAACTTCAAAGTAAATGAGTTCAGGATATTGTCTTGATGCAGATAACTTATTCCGCATGAACCCTAACAATATACATACTGGCATGATGACTCGGTATAATCGTTTTTTAGCAAAGACAGTGATACCGGACATCATGCTGCTTAAAATCCTTCCTGAAATGTCAACCTCCCCTAGCGGCAATGCTCCTTATCAGGTAACATCAAAAACCCTTTTTAATTTATGGAAGTCAGATCCTAACTATGTCTCAAGTCGCGAAAAAATTATTGGTGACCTGTGCGTTACCCTATGCTAACGGTCCAATTCATCTCGGTCACATTTTAGAACACATTCAGGCTGATATTTGGGTTCGTTATCATCGAATGCGCGGCAAAGAGGTTCACTTTGTCTGTGCTGACGATGCCCACGGTACACCAATCATGCTGAAAGCTCAGCAGGCCGGGATCACGCCAGAAGAAATGATCGACAAAGTGCATCTGGAGCATCAACAGGATTTTGCTGGTTTTGCGATTAGTTATGATAACTATCACTCTACGCACAGCGAAGAAAACAGAGCTCTTGCATCCGAAATTTATCTGAAACTGAAGCAAAACGGCTACATCAAAAACCGGACAATTTCTCAGCTATTCGATCCGGAAAAAAGCATGTTTCTGCCGGATCGTTTCGTTAAAGGAAGCTGTCCGAAATGTAAGTCGGAAGATCAGTATGGCGATAACTGCGAAGTGTGCGGAACGACTTATGCGCCGACAGAGTTGATCAACCCGCGTTCAGTGGTATCCGGTGCAACACCAGAAATGCGCGAGACTGAGCATTTCTTCTTCGACCTGCCTGCGTTCAGCGATATGCTGCAACAGTGGACTCGTTCCGGCACCCTGCAAGAGCAGGTAGCAAACAAAATGCAGGAATGGTTTGAATCTGGTCTGCAACAGTGGGATATCACCCGTGATGCGCCTTATTTCGGTTTTGAAATCCCTGATGAGCCGGGTAAATATTTTTATGTCTGGCTGGATGCGCCTATCGGTTATATGGGTTCATTCCAGAATCTGTGTAACAAGCGTGACGACCTGAATTTTGACGAATTCTGGAAAAAAGATTCTAAAACTGATCTGTACCACTTTATCGGTAAAGATATCGTCTATTTCCACAGTCTGTTCTGGCCTGCTATGCTGGAAGGCAGTAATTACCGTAAGCCAACTAATGTGTTTGTTCACGGTTACATTACTGTCAACGGCACAAAAATGTCGAAATCCCGCGGAACTTTCATCAAGGCGGAAACGTATCTTAAACATCTGGATGCAGATTGCCTGCGTTATTACTACGCTGCAAAACTCTCTTCCCGTATCGATGATATCGATCTGAATCTGGAAGATTTCGTTCAGCGCGTTAACAGTGACATCGTAAACAAAGTTGTTAATTTAGCTTCGCGTAACGCCGGTTTCATCAATAAACGTTTTGGTGGCAAACTGGCAGATAAGCTTGCTGATCCTGCTTTGTATCAAAAATTTGTCGATGCGGCACAGGGAATTGAAGAAGATTTCACTAATCGCGAATTTGGTAAGGCGATACGTGAAATCATGGCGCTGGCAGATCTCGCCAACCGTTATGTTGATGAACAGGCACCGTGGGTTATCGCGAAACAAGAAGGCCGCGACGCCGATCTTCAGGCTGTCTGCTCAATGGGCATCAACCTGTTCCGCGTCCTGATGACTTACCTGAAACCAATTCTTCCGGGTCTGACTGAACGTGCAGAAGCATTCCTGAATACTGAACTGACTTGGGATGGAATTTCACAGCCACTGCTGAGCCATAATGTTTCACCATTTAAGGCACTGTTTAACCGTATCGAAATGGCTAAAGTTGAAGCTATGGTGGCGGATTCCACAGAAAGTATTAAGCCACAAAAAACCGTGACAGGCCCTCTGGCTGATGATCCTATTCAGGATACCATCACATTTGATGACTTCGCCAAAGTTGATATGCGTATCGCATTAATTAAACAGGCTGATTTTGTTGATGGTTCAGATAAGCTGCTGAGATTAGTTCTAGACCTTGGCGGTGAGACTCGTCAGGTCTTCTCTGGTATTCGCTCAGCGTACCCAGATCCGAAAGCACTGGAAAATCGCCTGACGGTTATGGTTGCTAACCTTGCCCCGCGTAAAATGCGTTTTGGTATTTCAGAAGGTATGGTGATGGCAGCAGGTCCCGGCGGAAAAGAAATTTTCCTGTTAAGCCCGGATAGCGGTGCCCAACCGGGTATGCAGGTTAAATAATTACCCGCATAATCTGACGAAAAATACACAATAAAAGTAAAAATGCGGGTTTTTTAAGCCCGCATTTTTTATGTGACGTGTAGCACATTTACAATATTAGTCGTATGATAACCCTCTTTATATTGAGGAATTATATGCTATGTCTTTCCTGAACGTGTTGCTGCTCGGCTGGCAATATCTGCGCGCATTTTCATTGCTCTATTTATGCCTCATTGTCGGAAACTTCACCTCAGCACACCTCCCCTTCTCTCTTCCCGGCAGCATCATTGGCTTACTTTTTCTGTTCTGTTTACTGTCACTCCAGATTATCCCCGCTCATTGGGTAAAACCGGGCTGTAATTTATTGATGAAAAATATGACTCTGCTCTTTTTACCTATCGGGGTTGGTGTCATGCAGTATTATCCACAACTCAGCCAACAGATAGTCCCGATTGCCCTTTCCTGCATTATCAGTACCGTTATTGTCATGATTACCGTCGCTTACAGTTCTCACTATATCCATCGCGAACGGAGCATTATTGGCACCCACCAGGAAGATCAACGATCACAAGAAAAACCTCTACAAAATAAACCATCACAAACAGAGCTTTCACAACAGGAAGGAAACAAAAAATGCTAAGCCATATCTGGTGGTCACTCCCATTAACTCTGTCTGTCTTTTATGTTGCCAAAAAATTAGCCGTTCGACTCAAATTCCCTATTTTCAATCCATTATTGATATCAATGGCGGTTATTATTCCTCTGCTGTTGTTAACTCACACGCCTTATCAGCACTATTTTGCCGGTAGCGAAATATTGAATGATTTATTACAACCTGCCGTTGTTGCTCTGGCCTTTCCGCTGTACGAACAACTCCACCAAATCCGGGCTCAGTGGAAATCTCTCATCAGTATCTGTTTTATCGGCAGTATCACTGCAATGATAACCGGCACAGCTATCGCTTTATGGGCAGGAGCCACACCTGAAATCGCGGCTTCAATATTACCGAAATCAGTTACAACGCCTATCGCTATGGCTGTGGCTCATTCCATTGGTGGTATTCCGGCAATCAGTGCTGCCTGTGTAATTTCTGTCGGTATTCTGGGTGCCATTTTTGGTCACAATCTGTTTAATGTATTGAAGATTAAAACTAAAGCCTCCAGAGGTCTGGCAATGGGGACAGCTTCCCATGCCGTCGGGACAGCCCGATGTGCAGAAATAGATCATGTGGAAGGGGCATATAGTTCACTGGCACTGATGACTTGCGGAGTTATTACTTCGCTGGTGGCACCGTTTTTGTTTCCTGTGCTACTACACCTGTTTAGCTAGTAATAATCATCAGAAAACTCGTTCAGATAGTAAAAATTTGACATAAGTTACTAAAATAATATTTTTGTTACAGAAATTTCATGAATTATATGGCATGCATCACATTACAAACCTGAGCACTCATCCTAGAATAACCTTTAATTAATTTGGAGATTATTTTATGCAAGCTCGTTTTCATGCTATCTGGTCAGAAATCACGCCTGAATTGCAAAAGGCGTTATTGCCCTATATTGGTAATGACGATTTTCCAGCTATGCTGACAGCAGAGCAGGTGGAGTCAATTAAGCAGACCTGTGGCCTTGATGATCATGCACTGGCACTGGCCCTGCTACCACTCGCTGCGGCCTGTGCCATTTCCCCTATCTCAAACTTTCATGTTGGTGCTATCGCACGGGGAGAGAGCGGCAACCTCTATTTTGGCGCGAATATGGAATTTACAGGTGTTGCATTGCAGCAAACTGTTCATGCCGAACAATCAGCCATCACTCATGCCTGGTTACGTGGCGAGAAGAAACTGGTATCCATCACCATTAATTACTCTCCCTGTGGTCACTGCCGACAGTTTATGAATGAATTAAACAGCGGAACACAGCTGGAAATCTGTTTACCTGATCGCCCACGCCTGACACTGGCCGACTATCTGCCAGAAGCATTTGGCCCACGTGATTTATCTGTCACTCAATTTCTGCTGGATAACACTCACCACGGCTATCAGCTCGATGCTGAAGATGAACTCGTTCTGACTGCATTAAATGCAGCGAATCAGAGCCATGCACCCTATAGCCAGTCCCACTCCGGTGTTGCCCTGATAGATGAACAAGATCGCGTTTATACTGGTCGCTATGCAGAAAATGCGGCATTTAATCCAAGCTTGCCACCTTTACAGGCAGCGCTAATATTAATGAATATGTCAGGAAGTGATTGCCATTCGATCAAGCGGGCAATACTTGTTGAGGGGCAAAATGGTCACCTGTCCCAGTGGAATGCAACCGAAGCTACTTTAAATTACCTCGGCTGCAAACAGACGGAACGCCACACATTCTGACCACCCAGCAAGGTTTTTGGGCAAAAGTGAGAAATTAAATAACATTTAATTAGCCAATTCTGTATGTTATCTCTCATTTTTGCTCATGATAAACATATTTAAGTAACATTTACTGTACTTATTTTTTTATCTTCTTAGGATCTATACACAATGGATTTCAAGATGCGTCACAGCCAACAAAGAGGCAACTTGAAAGACGAAGTATATGTAGCCGATTTTGTTATTGATTAGTCCAAAGAGTAAGCATCATGGAACTGGAACACGAAAGTAAACGTCCTCTTTATATTCCCTACGCTGGCCCCATCCTGTTGGAGTTTCCCCTGCTAAACAAAGGCAGCGCCTTTACGGAAGAAGAACGCAGCAATTTCAATCTGCATGGCTTATTGCCTCAAGCGGTTGAAACAATAGAAGAGCAGGCAGAGCGTGCCTATCGCCAATACCGCGATTTTAAAAATGACGCGGATAAACATATTTATTTGAGGAATATTCAGGATACCAACGAAACTCTTTTCTACCGGCTCCTTGACGCACATCTCAGCGAAATGATGCCTATCATTTATACACCAACCGTCGGTGAAGCGTGCGAACATTTTTCTGATATTTACCGCCGTGCCCGTGGTTTGTTCATCTCCTACCCGAACCGGGCTTATATTGATGACATGCTGCAAAATGCCACCAAACAGAATGTTAAAGTTATCGTTGTAACCGACGGTGAGCGTATTCTGGGGCTGGGTGATCAGGGAATTGGTGGCATGGGTATCCCTATCGGTAAATTATCGCTATATACCTCCTGTGGCGGGATCAGTCCTGCTTATACCCTGCCTGTCGTGCTGGATGTAGGTACAAACAATCCGCAGCGCCTGAACGACCCGCTCTATATGGGCTGGCGCCATCCGCGCATTACCGGCAAAGAATATGATGATTTCGTCGATGAATTCATTCAGGCAGTAAAACGCCGCTGGCCGAATGTTCTGTTGCAGTTCGAAGACTTTGCTCAGAACAATGCCATGCCATTGTTGACCCGCTATCGTAATGATCTTTGCTGCTTCAATGATGATATTCAGGGGACTGCTGCTGTTGCTCTTGGCAGCCTGATTGCTGCCAGCCGTGCCGCAGGCCGTCAGCTGAAAGATCAGACAGTCACCTTCCTTGGTGCGGGTTCTGCTGGCTGTGGTATTGCAGAGCAGATTATCGCTCAGATGAAATCAGAAGGTTTGAGTGATGAGCAGGCTCGTGCCCGTGTATTCATGGTCGACCGCTTCGGGTTACTCACTGATAAGCAACCGAACCTGTTAGATTTCCAAAGCGTACTGGTTCAGAAAAGCAGCACTCTGCACTCATGGGATGTCGACAAAGACAGCCTGTCATTAATGGATGTTGTCCGTAACGCCAAACCTACTGTTCTGATTGGTGTTTCTGGTCAGTCAGGCCTGTTCACTGAAGAAATTATCCGTGAAATGCATAAGCACTGTGAGCGCCCGATTGTCATGCCGTTGTCTAACCCGACATCCCGCGTAGAAGCCCGTCCGGAAGACATTATTAACTGGACGGAAGGTAAAGCGCTGGTTGCAACAGGCAGCCCATTCTCACCAGTACAGTATGAAGGTCAGGAATTCCCGATTGCCCAATGTAATAACTCCTATATCTTCCCGGGTATCGGATTAGGTGTTATTGCTTCAGGAGCCAAACGTGTAACAGATGACATGTTAATGGCAGCAAGCCGCGCATTGGCAGATTGCTCTCCTCTGGCGCAAACAGGCTCTGGCCCACTACTGCCATTGATTGATGACATTCAGGATGTTTCGCGCAAAATAGCCAAAGAAGTGGCGAAAAAAGCCCAGATTCAGGGTGTCGCAACGGTCACGTCAGAAGACGCTCTGGAAGAAGCGATTGAGCGTAATTTCTGGAAACCAGAATATCGCATCTATAAACGTACATCATTCTGATAATCTTAATGCCTGCCAGTATTTTCGGCAGGCATTTATCCCACAAAGCATATTTGTATTAATGTGGTTAATCCAACACTTGCTTCAATATTCCAAGTAAAGTAGCCTTTAATGACTTGTTCATGGTTATATAAAAGGCAAAAATAATGTGGAAGCATCTAATTACCAGCCTAATCCTCATAATAGCTGTTTTTATACTATCAGCTATTATGCTTGATCGCTGGATCAGCTGGAAAACGGCTCCCTATATTTTTGATGACCTCAGACAACTTCCAGAACGAGAAGTGGGCATGGTTTTGGGTACATCCAAATATTATAAAGCCGGCGCATATAACCAATATTATTTCTACCGTATTCAGGGAGCTGTTAACGCCTATAACAGTGAAAAAGTTAAATATCTGCTATTAAGCGGAGATAATGCCCAACACAGCTATAATGAACCCAATACGATGCGAAGAGATCTCATTAAAGCAGGTATTCCGGCCTCTAAAATTGTGATGGATTTTGCAGGCTTCCGGACCTTAGATTCGGTTGTCAGAACTCGAAAGGTATTTGATACCAATGACTTCACCATTATCACCCAGCGCTTCCATTGTGAACGCGCTCTCTTTATTGCGATGCACATGGGTATAGAAGCGCAATGTTATGCCGTTTCTTCCCCTAAAAATATGATGACGATACGTTTTCGTGAAGTATTTGCCCGCCTTGGTGCCTGGGCTGACCTGTATATCTTAAAACGCGAACCCCGTTTTCTGGGGCCTTTAACCCCCATTCCCAGCCAGCAGATCGCCCCTACAGGCATTGAAGGCTATCCTGCAGTATCACCAGAAGAGTTACAGGGGATGGAAACTAGGAATCGTAGCAAATAAGAGCCTATTAACGGAAAATAGGCTCTTAATCGTTTAAAATCTCTCTTGCAGTTTTCTGGTCAGTACCCGCCAGAGTTTTTCAGCAGGCCCTTGCTGATAACGTTTTAACCACCAGCAGGCAAACCCGATATTACATCCCCAAATAAAAGGGACGAATATTAACAATTCCCAGCGAGCAAATTGATTAAACAGCCCCAAATGATAAAAAAGTGTGGTGCAAATTAAAGTTTGCATTAAATAGCAGCTCAGCGCCATTCTGCCAACCTGCTGTAGCCAGAAAACTACTCGACAACGGAATATAACCGGCCAGAACCCATAAATCAGCGCCACATACGATAATGCGATAAATGGTGTCGCTAATTCAGTGATGGTCTGTCGGATAGTCCAGGCAGTGAAGTAGCTATAAGGATATAAATACAATACTGACAGGGCGAGAGAGTGAATCAACAAGCCAATGACAAACAGCCACAGAGCCGCACGACGATAGTGATGAAGGCTGTACATGCCCTTCAGCCAACCATTACGTAATAGCATTGCGCCGCAAAGCATAGTTCCAATTATCTGCCAGCTATATTGCACAATAGTCACTATCATTACACCGCTGATCTGATTGATACGGTGCTCTATCGCCACTAACCCACCATGGGTTTTCCAGTAACTTTCATGCAAAATATCCTGCTCTAACGGATGCCAGAAAGTACTGTTTTCCTCTACCGGAAATAGCCCCAATAGGTAGAACATCATCAGTCCAAATAAATAAAAGACAATGCCCTGTTTGAATAAATTGGGCCACTTATTGATCCAATGTAATACCAGAAGGCCAGCCAGACCATATGACAGCAGGATATCGCCATCCCAGAGCAAAATTCCGTGCAATAAACCAATAACCGCCAGAATCACTAACCTACAACGATTCCAGTAGCAATCCCGCTGCCTCAATAATTCAAGTGATGCGCCAAATAACAGCGTTAAAATAAATAAAAATTTTCCCTGAGCAAATGTGTTCAGGGCAGACCATGTTAATACATCAGAAAACAGAACATCGGCTTTATAAAAGAGATTAGTATAAGCGGCATAGGGCAACGCAAAGCCTGAGATATTCAGTAACAATATGCCCAGAACAGCAAAACCACGCACGCTATCAAGCACTGCAATCCTGTGGCTCGCTGCTCCACTATTTAATTTACTACTTGTCATAGTAATGCAGGTTCATCACGATAAGTGCAAATGGCGCACGGCACGCAAAAATTCCTGTCGTGTATTTTGACTGGACTTAAACAAACCGCCAAGAGATGTGGTCGTTGTGGTACTGGTAGCATCACGGATACCACGCGCCTTTACACAGTAGTGCACAGCATCAATAGAAACAGCAACATTATTTGTGCCAAGCAGAGCCTGAAGTGCAATCAAAATTTGCTGAGTCAATCGTTCCTGTACCTGTGGGCGTTGCGCAAAAAACTGGACGATGCGGTTAATTTTCGATAACCCAATCACTTTATCCTTAGGAATATAAGCTACAGTGGCTTTCCCATCGATAGTCACAAAATGGTGTTCGCAAGTGCTGGTTAGTGTGATATCCCGCACTGTCACCATCTCATCGACTTTCATTTTATTTTCTATCAGCGTGATTTTCGGAAAATTTCTGTAATCCAAACCTGAAAATATTTCATCCACATACATTTTTGCAATACGACTCGGCGTATCCGCCAGACTGTCATCACTCAAATCGAGGTTTAACAGCTTCATAATTTCTGTCATGTGTTCCTCAATGCGGACTTTTCGCACTTCAGGCTCTAAAGTCTGTTCACGCAGTGGGGTTTCAAGACCACGCTCAACCAGTGCCGAATGCACCAGCGCGGCTTCTGTACTTAAGGATGACATCGAATTCTCCAAAGATAATACTTCCATTACATGATATCCATTGATGGGACATTTGCTCATATTGTTACCACGAACAACTATATCAACATTGAATATTGAATAGCTATACCTGCCAACATTCAAATTGTAGCCTGACAGGCTATATACTGACCCCCATCAGGGCAGGCGCACAATATACCTGCACAGTACCAATGCGCCAAATCAGGATTATTTATAAGAGGTTTTATTGCGATTAAATACCAGCAATCCCGCAATAACCAAGCCAATAAATGCAATATAGAGCGCCGGTTCCAATTTACCGGTCAGCCAAGTCGAAATAGCTGATAGCATCGGCCCGACCAATTGCCCCAGCGCATAACCGGTGGTTAATAGCCCGGCCATATAATGAGTATGGCTGGGAGCCAGTTCGCGCCCATACAGCAATGCCAGCTGCACCACACACATAAAACCACCTCCCACCAGAAATGCGCCGATAACAAGGCCACTGATTCCGGGTACAACTTCTGCTACCAATATACCCAGTGCCTGAAGCCAGAGTGTGATAGCCAGACGAATTTGTGCTGTTGAAATATGACGCAACAGAATTCCCATCGCAATACCGATGACAGATGCTCCTCCGAATATCGGCCAGACAAACTGTGCAAACAAGCTACCGGGAAAACGTTCTGAAGCCATTTGAGAAAGAAATGTGGCGGGTAGAATATAGCCAAATCCGGCAAGGGTGTAACTCCATACCAACCGCTTAATTTCAGGAGTTAAAGCAAGTTTTTGCATTGCAGTTTGTGGTCGATGTAATTCTCCCCGGCGTGGTAAATAGCGACTGGCATAAACACTACACAATAGCGCCAGAATGCCATAAATAACCCATGCCTGAGCCGCATTCATATCCCACGATTGAATCCCAACCGCCAGCACTCCGCTGACCAGAATACCAATCCCGGTTCCGGCAAAGACCGCGGCACTTAACCCCGGGCGATTCAGCTTTGCCAGTTCATCGTTTGACCATGCAGCAACCAATACCAATGTCCAGCCACTCGCCCAGCCAATAAAAAAGCGGGCAATGCTGTGTAATAGCGGGCCGTCGAGCAGGGCTGACAGAAGTGTAATAATGACTGCCCCCCATAAACCTGCCCACAAACGATATTCCACAAACCGTTTCGCCCGCATCGCATCGTAAGAACCGGCAAAATAGCCAAGGTAATTAAATGCCGCCACAATCCCGGCTTCCGTCAGCGTGAATTGTGATTCAGCAATCATCAGTGGAACTTGTGGCGTGAAGGTAAAGCGCCCTATTCCCATCGCAACAACTAAAGCAAGAAAGCTGCTCAATGCGATTTGAATAGCCAGATAGTTACTATTATCAGATGTTGTAATTTGGTTACTCATAGTGATTAAATTTTCATGTAATCGTTTGTTTTAATTGTCGTAATTTAGTTATAGCAAATCATGGATATGATATACATCTTTTATTAGTCAATCCGCACCGCTTTCTTTTATCCTTCAAGCAGTAATCTGGAATCTATTCGGTATAACAATTTCCCATTAAAAGGATCTTTGCCATAATGCCACCATGCTATTTGCCGCACATTGGGAGTTATCATGGATCATTGTTATACCTCAGGCTTAATTTCACTCGAACAGGCGTTAGAAAAACTACTGTCCCAGACCGCCCCTCTCTCCGAAACCGAAACAATCAGCCTGATGCACTCAGCAGGCCGCATTACTGCCACAGCTATTATTTCCCCAATTAATGTTCCACCGTTTGATAACTCAGCGATGGATGGCTATGCCATTCGCCTTGCCGATTTGAACGAAACACAGACGTTACCGCAAGCCGGGAAAGCGCTGGCTGGTGTTCCATTTCAGGGGGAATGGCCCGCAGGTACCTGCATCCGCATTATGACTGGCGCCCCCATCCCCACAGGTACAGATGCCGTTGTTATGCAAGAGCACACAGAAACAACGGAAACAGGCATCCGGTTTACACATCCAGTTCGTCAGGGGCAGAACATCCGCACTATTGGCGAAGATATTGCCCAAAATACAGCAGTCCTGCCACAAGGCATTAAATTATCTACAGCACAATTGCCTCTGCTTGCCTCGCTGGGGATTGCAAAGGTTGAAGTGTTCCGCAAATTAAAAGTTGCTGTTTTTTCTACCGGCGATGAACTACAAGCCATTGGTGAGCCACTACAAACCGGGCAAATTTATGACACAAACCGTTTTGCCGTTCGCCTGATGCTGGAAAAACTGGATTGTGAAGTTATCGACCTCGGTGTCATTCCGGATGATCCTGATGCACTGCGCCACGCTTTTATTCAGGCTAACGACCTTGCTGATCTGGTTATCAGCAGTGGTGGGGTTTCCGTTGGTGAAGCCGATTACACTAAACAGATTCTGGATGAGATGGGCCAGATTAGCTTCTGGAAATTAGCCATTAAACCCGGTAAACCTTTTGCTTTCGGCAAGCTGGAAAAAGCGTGGTTTTGTGGCCTGCCGGGCAACCCGGTATCCGCGGTTCTGACCTTCTATCAGTTAGTACAGCCTCTGATTGCACACTTGTCCGGCTTCAGTTCATGGCTGCCCCCTCTTCGGCTTAATGCCAAAGCGGTTACACCGCTGAAAAAATCGCCCGGCAGATTGGATTTCCAACGCGGGATAGCGGTATTAAATGAACAGGGTGAATTAGAAGTAAAAACAACCGGTCATCAGGGTTCCCATATTTTCAGTTCATATAGTCTCGGCAATTGTTTTATTGTACTTGAACGGGAACGCGGCTCTGTTGCAGCGGGGGAAACAGTACAGATAGAATTTTTCAACCAGCTGCTGAAAAATCAATAAATGATTAAAGAAATGATTAGTGAACTCACAGATAAAGAAATGCTTCGTTACAATCGGCAGATTGTCCTGCGGGGTTTCGATTTTGACGGTCAGGAAAAATTAAAATCATCCAACGTGCTGATAGTCGGCTTGGGGGGGCTCGGCTGTGCCGCTTCCCAATATCTGGCCGCAGCGGGGATTGGAACAATCACATTATTGGATTTTGATACCGTTTCCCTGTCTAATTTACAGCGCCAGATCCTGCATCGTGATGAGCGTATTGGTATGGCTAAGGTTCATTCCGCTGCGCTGACGCTGCGGGAGATAAACCCGCATATTACTGTCCGTCCCGTTGAAGGATTATTAGATGATCCAGCTCTAAGCGAACTGATTATCCAGCATGATATTGTGCTGGATTGTACCGACAATGTTGCCATTCGCGAACAGCTTAATCGTTTATGTTATCGGCATAAAACGGCTTTAGTTTCCGGGGCTGCCATACGGATGGAAGGACAATTGTCAGTCTTTACCTATCATGAGAAAGAACCCTGTTACCGTTGTCTGAGCCGATTATTCGGTGAAAATAGCCTGACTTGTGTCGAAGCGGGTGTAATGGCACCACTTGTGGGTACAATTGGCTCATTACAGGCTATGGAGGCAATTAAGCTGCTGACTCAATACGGGAAAGTTGCTCGAAGCAGAGTTATACTGTTTGATGCGATGACAATGCAGTTTCGCGAAATAAAACTGCCTAAAGATACGCAATGTGAAGTGTGCGGCAGTAAATAAGGATTGACCCCGTTAAACGGGGTCATCTGATAAGCAGGATTATTGCGCAATTCCCTGACTTCTCAGATACTCATCATAAGTACCTTTAAAATCAACGACCTTATCAGATTTTATTTCCAGAATACGGCTGGCTAATGAGCTGACAAAAGCACGGTCATGAGAAACAAAAATCAGCGTACCTTCATAAAGTTCCAGTGACAGGTTCAGTGATTCGATAGATTCCATGTCCAAGTGGTTGGTCGGTTCATCCATAACCAGAATATTTGGCTTTTGCATCATCAGCTTGCCAAACAACATCCGGCCTTTTTCACCACCGGATAAAACTCCGACTTTCTTCCTGATATCATCCTGATTGAACAATAAGCGCCCCAGTACACTGCGTACTGCCTGCTCATCATCACCTTCACGTCTCCACTGGCTCATCCATTCAAACACAGTCAGGTTACCATCAAAATCACTGGCATGATCCTGTGCATAATAGCCAATAGTACTATTTTCAGACCATTTAACCGTACCGCTAGATGGTTCAGTTTCGCCGATCAGTGTTTTCAGCAGTGTCGTCTTACCGATACCGTTTTCACCAATCACCGCCATTTTTTCGCCAACTTCCATCAGCAGGTTCAAATTTTTAAACAGCGGGCCATTGTCATAACCTTTCGTCAGACCTTCTAGCTCCAGTGCATTACGGAACAGTTTTTTCTCTTGATCAAAGCGAATATAAGGGTTCTGACGGCTGGAAGCCTTCACTTCTTCTAACTGAATTTTGTCAATCTGACGGGCACGTGAAGTTGCCTGTTTGGATTTAGACGCATTAGCGCTGAAGCGGCTGACAAACGACTGCAATTCTACAATCTGCGCTTTCTTCTTAGCATTATCTGCCAACAGACGTTCGCGTGCCTGAGTTGCCGCCACCATATACTCATCATAATTACCCGGGAACTGGCGCAGTTCACCGTAATCCAAATCAGCCATATGCGTACATACAGTGTTCAGAAAGTGACGGTCATGGGAAATAATAATCATGGTACTATTGCGATCATTCAGTACTTGTTCCAGCCAGCGGATAGTATCAATATCCAGGTTGTTGGTTGGCTCATCAAGTAACAGAACATCAGGATCAGAAAACAGCGCCTGAGCCAGCAGGACACGCAATTTCCAGCCCGGAGCAACTGAACTCATCAAACCATAGTGCTGCTCTACCGGAATACCCACACCAAGTAATAATTCACCGGCACGGGCTTCTGCGCTGTAGCCATCCATTTCACCATAAGCAACTTCCAAATCAGCAACACGATAGCCGTCTTCTTCGCTCATTTCTGCCATGGCATAAATACGGTCACGTTCCTGTTTCACTTCCCACAACTCTGTGTGGCCCATGATAACTGTATCCAGTACCGTATATTCTTCAAAGGCAAACTGATCCTGACGTAATTTACCCAAACGCTCATTCGGATCGAGGCTGACATTACCGGAGGTCGGAGCTAAGTCTCCTCCCAAAATTTTCATAAAGGTTGACTTACCCGCACCATTGGCACCAATCAGGCCATAGCGGTTGCCGTTACCGAATTTAACAGAAATGTTTTCAAACAGAGGCTTACTGCCAAACTGCATAGTGATGTTGTTTGTACTTAACACAACTTTTGCTCTTAAAGTGAATAAAAAGGGAATTTGGAAAAATCGATAGTTGCCTATTATGCCACAATAAGAAAAAAGTATCGCCAGAATGCTTCTACAGCGCGCGTCAAAATCCATAATCTGAGCATTTCTATATCCAGCATAGGATATCAGGCAATAAATTTTCCTAATGTAACAATATAAATTATCGTCCATAAAGACATAGAATAAGCAAAAAGGCTATTATAAAATCGAACGGATATTGGCTATTCATAGATAAATATACCGGAAAAATAAAATGCAGAAAATCAGATGGGGTATTATTGGTTGTGGTAATGTAACAGAAGTAAAAAGTGGCCCCGCTTTTTATAAACTGGAAAATTCAGAATTAATTGCTGTCATGCGCCGGAATGAAGAATTAGCAAAAGATTTTGCTCATAGGCACAATGTCCCCAAATGGTATTCTGATGCTGAATCTCTGATTAACGATCCGGAAATTGATGCCGTTTATATTGCAACACCGCCCTCTAGTCATAAGAAATATACTTTATTAGCTGCCGCAGCCGGTAAAGCTGTTTATGTAGAAAAACCGATGGCTCTGACATTTTCAGAATGTAATGAAATGATTACTGCCTGCCAACGCTATAATGTGCCATTATTTGTCGCTTATTACCGTAGAGCATTACCAAGATTTTTAAAAATAAAAGAACTCATTGATTCAGGTGCGATTGGTACTCCACGTATTGTCAGTTGCCAATTATGCCGGGAAATGGAATCTCGCTATCTTGATCCCGAAAACCTTCCCTGGTTTGTACAGCCAGAAATATCCGGTGGGGGGTTATTTGTTGATTTAGCCTGCCATACACTGGATATGCTGGACTTTCTGCTGGGAAAAATTGTTTCCGTCAAAGGGCATGCGAACTCTCAGGCAAAAGCGTATCCGGCAGAAGATTGTGTTTCAATGTCATTCGTGTTTGAAAATCAAGTACAGGGCGTCGGAATCTGGAATTTTGTTGCCAGCTCTCGTGAAGATAGGGTGGAAATAATGGGGACAAAAGGCAAAATAATTTTTTCCACATTCGGGGATTCTCCAATTTCATATTACGATGACAAAAATACATTACATCAGTTTAATTTTGAAAATCCCAAAAATATTCAAATGCCATTTATACAGACAATTATTCAGCAATTAAGAGGAAAAGATATCAGCCCTTCTACTGGCATATCTGCCTCACGTACCAGTTGGGTTATTGATGAAGTGCTGAAAGAATATAGAGCTGAGCTACACTCAAAATTTAAATAAACATTATTTATCTGGCGTATTGTCATTCAATTACGGAGTCATAAATATGAAAATATTAGTGATAGGAGCAACAGGAAATATAGGAAAACACATTATCAGCAACATTAAAAAATACCATCCTTTGTTGGCTGATAACCCTACAGAGCTTGAGATTATTCAAGCCAGCCGTAACTCACCTGAATATTCGCTTGATGTGTTTGATAATCAACAATTAGATAATTTTTTATCTAAAAATAAAATGTTTGAAGCTATTATATGTGCATTTGGTAAAACCAACTGGACGAAGCCAGAAAGCCTGCGTGATTATGAGGAAAGCATCAAAAATAAAGCATTCGGTCAGATTAATGTTGCACTCCAAGCCTTAAAATACATTAAACCCGGTGGTTCAATTACTTTAACATCAGGTATTGTCGGCAAAATAATGTCACCTAATGGTTCTCAAACTGCCGTAACCAATGGGGCTATTGAAGCTTTTGTCCGCTCAGCAGCTACTGAAATCACAGATGCCCGAATTAACGTAGTCAGCCCCAAATTATTGGATGAATCATTTACTAATTACGCCAAATTTTTCCCCGGACAGGAGACCTGTACAGGTGAACAAATAGCGAAAGGCTATATACGCAGTATTTATGGCAAAGAAACAGGTGTGGTAATTGAAATATAGGTGTGAAATATAAATTCCGGGTGATTAGCGATTATAAAAATCGCTAATCACATTTTCTTTTTAAACACTTTTCAACATTAAGCCGCATCAAGTTTTTCATTTTTACCGATTATTATTCCCAAAATCCCTTGGATTGCCAGAACAAGGAAAAGCAACCACAGAACAAGAGTCCAGGAAGAGGTAAAATCATGAATATAACCAGAAATAAGTGGCCCACAAAATGCTATCAAATAACCAATTGATTGCATCATTGAGTTTGCTTTCGTAATATTAGTCGTATGATTAAAACGCAGCAGTGGTAACAAGAATGCAACTCCGGTACAAATACCTGCCCCAATCCCCATGATCATGACAGCAACAGGAATTAAATGTTTTTGACCATAAATAAATAAAATAATCCCCAGCATGCCAATAATAGGGTTAATAACAAACATGAATTCTTGTCTTTTTATTTTATAGATATAAAAGGCAGTCAATGTCGCAAAAGGTATTGCTACTAATGAGAATAGCGCAGCATAAGATGCTGCCTCAGTCTGGCCCATTCCATAAGAACTGATAATTTCGGGGAACCAGGCAGTAATAATATAAAAGTTAAACGATAACACAGAGAAATAGACAGCCATCATCCAGCATGAAATGCTTGACCACGGGTTAATCACCTTCACAGGTTTATCGTCATAATCATTACGGGCATTTGGGTTACTAACTGAATTTTTTTGTTTTCTATCGGAAAAGAACAGAATAAGGAGCACTGAAAATATGGGAATTAGTACCCAAATCCAGGAAACTTCATTCCAGGAAAAACCCAGCATATGCTTAATCGGTAACGTCAGACCGGTCGCCATTGCCGGCCCCAGATATAAAGATGCCGTATAGGATGACGACAGAAGAGCAACCCTGTTACTACCCAGACTTTTAAAGAATGAAGGTAATGCAATATTTCCCAGTGCAATAGCAAACCCAAACATAACTGTAGAAGCCAACAACAATATCAGAGAACTATTTAACCTTAGAATGTAAGCAACAATAGCAACCACAAATGTCATTAATAAGGTTTTATACAACCCTATTCTTCTTTCAAAATAAGGTGTTAAAGGAGAAAAAAAGAAAAAACACAGCGGTGACAGCGATGTTATTAAACCAAAGGTAGAATAGTTTATGTTTAAATCGTCAATAATTTCCTGAGACATTGGCGGGATATAAGATATTGGTACTCTCAACCCCAATCCCGCAATCATGATAAAGAGCAATAATTTGAAGATAAAGCTATTATTAAAGTGTTTCCCTATATTCATTATTTCACCACAGAAGTTTGAAGGCTTATCGTATTTTTAATTAAAAAGTTTCAGGATATACGAAATAAACTTACTGCATAACTAATTTTAAATTCTGGCAGACAAACCTTCATTTAGCAAGCTTCCAGAGAATTATCTATACTCAATGGATTTCAATATGCATCGTGGCGGCAAAGGAACTCATTCTCGGGAGCATAGACAACTATGTGACCAAGAATGAATGAGTGCGGCCAACAAAGAGGCAACTTGAAAGACGAAGGGTATATAACTTCCACTACAAATTTTCATTATAAGATAACTCTCTGTTCATTTTTAAAGAGAAGTTCACAGTTAACAAATTTTATTTTCTATAATAATTTCTGCCAACATCTCCTCATACTCTTCACAATAACCTACTTCGGTAAAACCAAAACGCTGATAAAACTGGCTATGACGTTGACTTGTTTCATCATAACAGACAGATATTTTGTAGCAATCAGCATATTGCTTCATTTCATCCAGTAATAATTTCATCGCAAGACTGCCAATTCCTTTATTCTGATGAGATTTGTCAATCATCATCCGATAAAGATTATACTCATTTGGCTTTCCTTCATTAACACAACGTTCATACATACATAGCAAAACCGATAATTTCTTCACCAAGACAAATTGCTCTTGGCCTACAGTATTGATTAAACTTTGATTCTGCAATTGACTCTGAATTTGGTGCAACAAACTGCTCCTGTCCAGATTCAACTTCGAGAGACATCACTTCTCGATAATTATTTTTATCTATATCTACTAAAGAAATCTTCACATTTAACTCCATAATCACAATGTAATAGCCATTAATTTATTGATTTCTTTATAACCTTCTCTTTCATAAAATTTTGTTGCCGAAATATTTTCAGATAAAACAGTCAGCTCCAAATGAGTAAAATTATTTTCCTTCGCCCACTTTTTCATTTCCGCTAATAATTCCTGACCAATACCCTGACCTCTCACATCTGGGCTGACAAATAAATCAATAACATAACCATATTCCCTTTGAACAAGGCAATTAAATGGTGGTGTCTGCTTTTTTTGTGCGATGCAAAAACCTTTTATATTTCCACTATTATCGTCTGCTACTAATAAATTAAAGTTATCATCACTAAGAGTGGAAATAATAAATGCCCTGTCCTGTTCAACCTTTTTCAGCCTTTCAGGCTGCAACTCAGCCATTTCTCTGAATAATGTTGTATAAAGTAATAAAATAGCATCAAGATCCTGCCCAGAAGCTGCCCTGATTAACATATCATTTCTCCTGAAAATCATGGTCTATTTATATTTAAGGAATAGCATAATAATCAAAGACGATAAAACCATCAACGAATTCTACCACCCTGCTTTTATACGAGGATATCGCTTTCATAATATGTGGATTAAGAGGAATTAATAACTATACTTCATGCTTATTCTCTTACACGTCAGCCTAGCGCTCATAAGACATAATCATGTTGTATTCTGTCTATTTCACTGCGAAGATGGCACTTCTAAAATAACATGTTGTAATTGAGGTTTTCTGTAAATGTCCTTTTCTAAACATCGGGCTGCATCTTTTTCTCTGCTTCCGATATTTTTATTATTAATTTCAATGACATCAATTCAGGCTGGTGCATCATTAGCTAAAACAGTATTTCATGTCATTGGGGCGCCTGGTGTGACTGCTCTGAGACTTGCGCTGGGAACCATCATTTTATTCCTGATTTTTAAACCCTGGCGTCTGAAATTTACGCGTTCATCTCTCACTCCTCTTCTTGCTTACGGCATTTCACTCGGTGGAATGAATTATCTGTTTTACATGGCATTATCCAAAATTCCCCTTGGTATTGCCGTTGCACTTGAATTTACCGGCCCACTGGCTGTCGCTATGTTTTCCTCACGCCGTCCCGTGGATTTTCTTTGGATCGTATTGGTTATTGCCGGATTAGGTTTTCTGTTACCTATCGGTGATGACGTCAGTACTCTTGATCCTGTCGGCATTTTATATGCACTGGGAGCGGGCGTTTTCTGGGCACTTTATATTATCTTTGGCCAACGGGCTGGGGCAGGTTATGGTGCAGCTACAGTTTCTATCGGCTCATTAATTGCTGCTGTTATTTTTTTTCCGGTGGGATTAATCCAAACCGGCCCGGCACTTCTGTTTGATGCCTCATTACTGCCTATTGCTCTGGGCATCGCTATCTTATCGACCGCACTTCCCTATACATTGGAAATGATCGCCCTTACACGTTTGCCAGCCAAAACATTCGGTACGTTAATGAGTCTGGAACCAGCATTAGGTGCCTTATCCGGTATCATTTTCCTGAATGAGCATTTAACCACAACACAGTGGCTCGCCCTTCTATGCATCATTTGTGCTTCAATTGGCTCTACTACAACCATGAAACAGAAAACTAAACTAGAAAAAGTTGAATAAAAACGGAAGATTATAGGAAACCACCTATGAAAACCGAAAGGTACTGACACCTTTCGGTTTTTACTATTACCGAGATTAATTACCGATGTTTTTATTAGCTATCAATTCGATAGCATAAAACGATATGACGTCTGCTCAATGTTCAGCTACTTTTAATGTATCCCATGTCATTAGTTTAAATTAAGGGAGCATTACAAATGAGTACTGCAAAATTTGTCAGAAAAAGTTCCTCCAAACTGATTTATACCCGTAATAATATCAGCGAGGGAGTAAAACAAAGTTCAATTTATGCACTAAATCATATGGTCATCCAGTTTACTGACCTGTCTCTGATGACTAAGCAGGCACACTGGAATATCCGCGGTAGAAACTTCATCGCCATCCATAAAATGCTGGATGACTTCCGTACTACACTCGTTGATCATCTCGATACCTTTGCCGAGCGTGTCGTGCAGCTAGGTGGAGTGGCATTAGGTACACTTCAGGAAGTTCACAAAGGAACTCAGCTGGAAAGTTACCCGACGGGTATTCACGATGTACAGGATCACTTAAAAGCACTGGCTGATCGTTATGCTATTGTTGCTAATGATATCCGTCAGGCTATTGGTGATGCGGAAGACGAAGATACAGCAGATATGTTCACAGCGGCTTCCCGTGACCTCGATAAGTTTTTATGGTTTCTTGAAGCCAATATTGAGCACTAAGATAAAAACACCATCATCATACACACTGGATTTCAAGATACATCGCTGCCTCAAGGAAGTTCATCCCCAGGAGCATAGAGCTATGTAACTGGGGTGAACCAGCGCAGCCACCAAAGAGATAATTTGAAAGACAAAGTGATTTGAAAGACAAAGTGCATAGGCCGTTATTGCGGCCTTTTTTATTATAAAAAATATCTAAAATAGAAGTTATAACCTAAAAAATCAGACTAACCTTTAAAAAATTCATTTTTCTCTCTATAATGCCGTCTGCTTTAAAAATAAACATGAGGACAATATACAATGGATATCGAAGTTAAAGATTCCAACGGTGCCCTGCTGAATGATGGTGATTCAGTACAAGTTATCAAAGATCTGAAAGTTAAAGGCACCTCTAAGACGCTGAAACGTGGCACATTAATTAAAAATATTCGCCTTACCCACCGTGAAGACGAAATCGAATGTAATGCTGATAAAATCAAAGGGTTAGTACTGAAAACCTGTTTCCTGAAAAAAATCGGATAAATAACAGTTATCAGCCTAACTTTACCTTAAGGATAAATAATATTAACTTTTATATTATTTATCCTTTTTTCATTTTCAGTAATATTTCTTCCGAAGGTATATCTGGTTGTTCAATCGGAAAAACAGGCAATGCCCCCAACAAACGGGAACCATAACGCTTGGTCAGCAACCTTTTGTCATAAATTACCACATCACCATGGCACTCATGACTGCGTATAAGTCTTCCCACTTGTTGAATAAGACTAAAAGAAGCACTCGGCAAGCTCTGCACTTCAAAAGGATATCGTTTCAGGGATTTAAGCCACTCACTTTCGGTGATAATGACGGGGTTTGTGACAGGCGGAAAAGCAATTTTATGGATGTGTACCTGTGAAAGGTAATTACCTTTCAAATCCAGTCCTTCAGCAAAAGACTGCAATCCAACCAGAACACTGGGCTGCCCTTCGTCAATACGTTTGCAATGGGTTTCCACCAGCCGATATCGTGGTTGATCCCCCTGCACCAGTAACATCAGCCGTAAATCTTTTACAAATTGGAGAAAACCCTCCATCGCACGTTGGCTGCTAAACAGCACTAACATTCCCTGATGAGCACCCAACAGTATTTGCGAACGGAAATAACGCGCCATTTCCTCAAGATGTTGCATTTCATTATGGATTGTAGGCTCCAGCGTCATTCGCGGAATAATCAGACGCCCTTGGCGAACATGTTCAAAAGGGGAAGCTAAAGTAACAAAACGGTCATCATAATTTTCATGCAGTCCCGTCAGCTCCTGAATACGGGAAAAGCTGCTAAGAGAGCGCAATGTCGCGGATGTTACGACAATATGAGGGATGTTTCGCCACAATAACTGAGTTAATTGTTCACTGACCCGAATCCCCGCGCAGTGAAAGTAAAGATGTGACTGATTCTTCTCATAACGGCGTGTCAGCCACTTTGAGATAGGAGCATGGGAAGATTCTTCCTGCGAAGCCAGACGCCACAGCTTTGCCATATTTTCGAAATAACCCAGTGTCCTGCTAGTCAGCAAGATAGCGCGATGCAACCTGACAATATCCTGTTTCGCAGTTTGATCGGTAAGATCATTTAGAATCGCTTCAGATAAGCTACGTAGGCCATCTGTCAGTTTAAATAGTGTCTGACAGCACAGCAGTAAATTATCCGGTAATTTTCCCAGTTCAAATAAGTATTCTTCTGCATCCCCTCGTTCGGGCAATAATGCCTGTGTGATATCAGCCAGCTCCCTGAAACACTCGCGGATTTTTTCACAATGAGCCTGCAAACGGTTTATTTCAGCCAAAGCAGGCGGTTTTGCCGGACGGAACTGAAGCAAATATTGCTCGACATGACGAACAAAGGAATCCAACTGCCCATTCAACTGAAATAGCGTAATCTCTCCTTCCACCTCCAGTGAATCCCTTGCAACATCCGGGATATGATGGCCTTCATCCAGAACCAGCAACATATTTTTAGCTTCCGGCAGGACGGATTCACTTTCCAATGCCGCTATCACCAAAGAATGATTGGCAACGACAACATCAGCATCTTCAATCTCCCTTCGGGCCAGAAAGAATGGACAACGATGATAAAACTGACAGTTACGGGCCAGACAGTTCATCTTATCAGTACTGACCTTTGACCATAGCGAATCCGACAATGCCAGCTGATGATGATCCCGCAAACCATCCCAGCCAAAAGTAGAGTAATCATTGCGTAACCTGCGACACAGTTCTCGTTCTTCACTATTCGCAACAGCAGTCTTATCTTCCACCAGCAGCATTAAATCAATTTGCTCCCCCTCTGCGGCACAAATAGCTTCCAGATTACGCGGACAAACATAACGTGCGCGACCAAAAGCCCCGGTGAATTTCAAATCCGGGATGATTTTTCGTAATAGCGGTAGATCCTTACTGTAAATCTGATCCTGTAAAGCCACATTAGCAGTACTCACGACTAATGGCTTCTGCTCAGCCCGACTGACGGCAATCCCAGGAATAAGGTAGGATAATGTTTTTCCTACTCCGGTGGGCGCTTCTATAACCAAATGCCGCCCTTCATCATCTGCCAGTGTTTTCGCCACTTCTGCAATCATCTGACGTTGGGGAGCCCTTGGAATGAAACCATCAATGTGGGTGGATAACGCCTTATACCATTGACTGATTTGATTTTTTATTGAACTGGAAAGTGCCATATATTTTGCTGCATGAGAATTATCACCCCATTCTCCCACAGAGTTACCCTCAGATCAGCCTGATATCGCGATTATTGGGAACAGCTTTCCAGCTTTTTTACAGAAAAAACCAGAAAGTCGCTTATTGCTTGTCTGGAGTGTAGAAGCCGATATACTTCTATACCCGTTGTCTTTCAAGTTGTCTCTTTGTTATTGGCGGCGATGCAACTGGAAATCCATTGGGTATAACCTTCTACATGACTAAGAATTTTATCGGGAACAAAGATGAAAAAGATCCTGCTTGTTATTATCGTACTATTCACCCTCGGTTCTATCGGAGGCATTATTTTAGCAGGAATGAACATGTATAACCGTTCAACCGCCTCAGCAGAAGAGACACAACAAGTACAGCAAGAAACGGTACATCAGGAAAACGTACAATCCGGGCAACAGTAATAGCCGATATACCCTCAGACTTATTGCAGTACCCAATTTAGTAGTATAACGCACGGAATATCCAATGACGGAGAAGCTTATGAACAGTCAATATTTTGTTACTCCACAATGGCTAAGCGAACATCTTAATGATGAGAATATTGTTGTTATTGATGCCAGTGCTCCCATGCCAACTGAATCCATTGATTATCAGCAGAAATGGCTGGAGAAACATATACCGGGTTCCGGCTTTTTTGATCTTGATAAAATAGCCGACCTTCAGAGTCCATTACCACATATGCTCCCTGCTCCGGAAACTTTCCAAAAAGCCGTTAGCGAAATGGGAATCAGTGAAAATCACCTGATCGTCATTTACGATCAGGGAAATATGTTTTCTGCACCACGGGCATGGTGGACATTTAAAACTTTTGGCGCAAAAAACATCCGTATTCTTGAAGGGGGTTTACAAGGCTGGCAACAGGCTGGTTACCCAACTGAATCGGGAGCAGTCAGCCACCATGCGCAGGTATTCAATATCCATTTTTCTCCCGAACATGTCATTTCCCGGCAGCAGATCCTTGATATTCTCCATAATGAGGAGGAAAAAACACAAGTTGTCGATGCCAGATCGGTAGAGCGTTTTCAGGCCAGAGCACCTGAGCCACGCCCGGGTTTAAGAATGGGCCATGTTCCCGGTTCAAAAAATGTCCCGTGGACAGCGCTACTTGAAAATGGACATTACAAATCGCCGGATGAAATTAAACTTATCTTTAAACAACAAGGTGTCGATTTGGATCAACCCATTATCACTAGTTGTGGCTCCGGGATGACAGCAGCCGTTTTAATACTGGGGCTTGATATAATTGGTCATAAAAAAACAGCATTATACGATGGTTCATGGGCTGAATGGGGAGCTGATGATAATCTCCCATTAGAGAAATAATAATATACTTGAGTGGTTGAGCTGTTTCACACTGGCAAAAATAATTTAAAAGATAAAAGTTATATATACAATGGATTTCAAGATGCGTCGCGGCGGCAAGGGAGTTAATCCCCAGGAGCATAGATAAACCGTATGTTTATAAAAACGGAGACCGGAGTGAGCGAGCGCAGCTAACAAAGAGGCAACTTGAAAGACGAAGTGTATAAAGGGCATCAAATTATCATGCCCTTTTTCTATCACTCATCTTAAATCTATTATTAAGATTAATAAGTACTATTAAATTAATTAGAAACTTTGTGATATATAAACAGGACAACCAGTGCACCAATAACAGCAATGGCAAAACTTCCCAAATTAAATCCATCTACTTTTCCCATGCCAAAGAATGTACTTATATAGCCCCCGACAACTGCACCAATAATCCCTAAAATCACCGTCATAATGATACCGCTGCTATTATCACCCGGCATAATCCACTTCGCTATGATCCCGGCAATTAAACCAAAGATGATCCATGACAGAATACCCATACTCAACCCCCTGATTTTATTAAATATACCATTTTATCTCAAACCACCTATTTTTGGCTGGCTTCATTTTCCCTGACCGCATAATTATCTATGGTCTCGGGAATAAATGCCCTTGACGCCGCGATGCAGCTCGAAACTCTGGGTATATTGGGTATCAATAAGAGCTAACGCCCTGATGAGATTTTACTGAGAATGTCTTAACTACATTCCCTAATTTAAGACACTAACTAAAAAAATTGCAAATAGTAGAAAGCTGTCAGTTTATGAATAATAATAAGGAATGATAGGGTTCAGTTAAATCAAAATATGTCTTTAATTAATTTAATATCATTGTTGTTTTTGATTAATTAAACATTTCCTCAGATATTTAAAAATCGAATTAATCGAAAAATAGTCCGGACATTATAATTATATGAATTCTATATACCCGATAAAAAAACAATGTGCGGATGCCATCGGAGTAGGCAAATATAGCCACTCATCCTCGGTATGTGGTTATGAATATAGAATCGTCAGTTTTTTGCAGGATTACTGAGAGGCTCCTGCCTCTCACCAGAGGCCAGCTTTTGGCTGGACAAATTCATTCATGACGAATTTGTCATTCCTTCGCCACTACAACATAGCTTGCAATTCGTTGGTATATTTCAATTATTTTGCCATATCCAATGCTTGTGCAAGATCTGCAATAATGTCATCACTATGCTCAATGCCGATAGATAAACGGATCAAATCTCGTGATGCGCCGGCTTTTATCAACTCTTCTTCATTTA
This sequence comes from Xenorhabdus stockiae, assembly GCF_002632825.1. Lineage (GTDB taxonomy): Bacteria > Pseudomonadota > Gammaproteobacteria > Enterobacterales > Enterobacteriaceae > Xenorhabdus > Xenorhabdus stockiae. Next base: position 98,315 of record NZ_NJAJ01000011.1, on the reverse strand, counting down.
ATTGACGATGAGTTGTAGACGCCGGATGACAAGCCAATGATTTAGCATCACCAATATTAACCAAACGTGTAATCAGTTGCAGAGCATCAATAAAACGTGTCGCTGCTTTTTCCTCTCCCTTAATACCGAAAGATAAAATAGCAGAAGGTTTCCCTCCCATATAGCGTACAGCCAAATCATATTCAGGGTGTGTCGGTAGCCCGGCGTATTTAACCCAGGATACCAAAGGATGTTGTTCCAGATATTGAGCAACTTTCAAGGCATTTTCAGTATGACGTTCCATACGAAGAGCGAGTGTTTCAAGGCCCTGTAGAATCAAAAAGGCATTAAAAGGGGAAAGGGACGCACCTGTACTACGCAACTGCCCAACACGACAACGGGCAATAAATGCTGCTACACCAAAATGTTCGAGATAATTTATACCATGATAGGCAGGATCTGGCGTATTCAAAACAGCAAAACGATCCTTATAGTCTGCCCAAGGAAAATTGCCCGAATCAATCACTATTCCACCAATAGAATTTCCATGACCACCAATATACTTGGTCAGGGAATGTACGATAATATCGGCACCATGTTCAAACGGACGACACAAGTAAGGTGTTGCAACGGTATTATCGGCAATAAGTGGAATACCGTGCCGATGAGCAATATCAGCGAATGCACGGATATCAATAATATTCCCGCTTGGATTACAGATCGTTTCACAAAAAACGGCTTTGGTTCTTTCATCAATCATCGATTCAAGAGCTGCAAGATCGTCATGATCAACAAAACGGACTTCAATCCCAATATTTGGGAAATTATGTGTCATTAAGTTATAAGTTCCGCCATACAATTTTGCTACAGAAACAATGTTATCTCCCAGGCCAGTAATTGTCTGAATAGCATAGGTGATTGCTGCCATGCCAGAGGCAACAGCAAGTGCACCCACTCCTCCTTCTAAAGCAGCAATACGTTTTTCCAGCACATCATTAGTCGGGTTCATAATGCGGGTGTAAATGTTGCCTTCAACTTTTAAATCAAATAAATCAGCGCCATGCTGTGAGTCATCAAAGGCATAGGACGTTGTTTGATAAATTGGGACTGCAACTGCTTTAGTTGTAGGGTCAGGAGAGTAACCGGCATGAATGGACAGTGTTTCTAATTTCATTGGCATTTCCTTCATTGAATTACAAGTAAGGTCATAATGAAATGGACATTTCTCAGGCCCGCTTCAGCATCCGATGATGAATAACATCAGCAAAACATGAAGAAATGTCTCACGGAACAAATGATCAAATTTGTGACAATCCAGCTGACAGATGTGGTCAATTCAGACAATTTGCTTATGAAATATTCAATATGTATACACAATATCTTTCAGGCTACATCGCGGCAGCAAGGGTGTTCATCCCCGAAAGCATAGATAACCGTCTGTCTGTAAAAAAGGTGACTGGGGTGAATAAGCGCAACCAGCAAAGGCGCAATCTGAAAAACGAAGTGTATAGCATCTTTCAGAATAGAGAACAATAACGATAAAAATAACATCATTATCATTGTAGAAACTGATAGGGACCTGAGAATACGTCAACTAAACCGCTGCGTTATCAACCAAATACATGTCGTTCTCTACAACTCGAGAAATCATTTCAGCTATAGCCGATGACGTTTTTAATGCCCTGACTTGCACAAATAGCTCCTCAGCTTCACGGTATTCTCTACGTAGATAACCAAGCCATTGCTTAATACGGGCGACATGATATAAACCGGTATCTCCTTGTTTTTCCAACAGGGTGTATTTCTGTAATAGCCGGAGCACACCATGCCACGACATTTTCGGTTCATTAAATTTAATCACCCGGCTTAAATTCGGCACATGCAGCGCACCACGGCCAATCATCACTGAATCACATCCGGTGACTTTGAGACACTCCTGTGCACTTTGCCAGTCCCATATTTCTCCATTCGCAATGACCGGTATGGCAAGGCGACGGCGGATCTCGCCAATCGCCTGCCAGTTTATGCGTTCTGCTTTATAGCCATCTTCCTTAGTACGTCCATGCACTACCAGTTCAGTTGCACCTGCCTGCTGAACAGCATCTGCAATTTCAAACTGCCGGGCATCGGAATCCCATCCCAGACGTACTTTGACTGTAACCGGCAATTCTGCCGGTACAGCTTGCCGCATGGCTTTGGCTCCTCGGTAGATAAGCTCGGGATCTTTCAGTAAAGTAGCCCCGCCGCCATTACCATTGACAGTTTTGGAAGGACAGCCACAATTTAAATCAACGCCCCACGAACCCAATTCCACCGCTCTGACTGCATTTTCAGCCAGCCATGACGGATCTTGCCCTAAAAGCTGTATCCTGACCGGTGTTCCCGATGGCGTCCTGCTCTGGCGATACAGTTCAGGACACAAACGGTAAAAAGACTTTACCGGCAATAAGCTATCCACGATCCGCAGGAATTCCGTAATACAGAGATCGTAATCATTGACCTCACTAAGCAATTCCCTGACCAGTGAATCCAGAACGCCTTCCATCGGAGCCAGCAAAACGCGCATTGTATTACTCTCCTGCTACCGCTTTAGCTGGTCTGCGATTGCGAGGTTTCTGTGATGAGGCACTCTTTGGCCATACATTCTTGTTGCGTGAATGGCCATGATTTTGCCGGTTAGCGCCCTGTTTATCACCGGTACGCTGAGCTCGGGGCTGATTGCTGCGCCCGTTACGGCCATTCTGGATAGGCTCTGCTTTAATCGAAGGATCGGGTTCATAGCCGGGAGTGGTGATACGCGGAATTTCCCGTTTCAGCAAGCGCTCAATATCTTTCAATAACTTATGTTCATCAACACATACCAGAGAGATTGCCTGCCCTGTTGCTTCGGCACGACCGGTACGACCGATACGATGCACATAATCTTCTGCAACATTCGGCAATTCATAGTTAACAACATGAGGTAGCTGGTCAATATCCAGCCCACGGGCCGCGATATCCGTTGCAACTAATGCCCGTATCTGACCACTTTTAAAATCAGCCAATGCACGGGTTCTAGCCCCCTGGCTCTTATTGCCATGAATCGCTGCCGCAGTAACACCATCTTTATTGAGCTGTTCTGCCAAACGGTTTGCGCCATGTTTCGTACGGGTAAATACCAGTACCTGTTGCCAGTTCTGGCTGCCAATCATATAAGAAAGCAATTCCCCTTTGCGTTTCTTATCTACAAAATGGACAGCCTGTTCAATTTGCTCAGAAGCTGAATTACGACGGGCAACTTCTACACTGACCGGATCACGCAGCAATTTGTTAGCCAGATTTTTGATCTCATCCGAGAATGTTGCTGAAAACAGCAGATTCTGACGTTTGGCTGGCAGTTTATTCAGTACCCGACGAATATCATGAATAAAGCCCATATCCAACATACGATCCGCTTCATCCAGGATCAGCATTTCCACGTGGGATAGGTCTACGGCATTTTGGTGTTCCAAATCCAGCAAACGCCCTGGTGTTGCTACTAAAATATCGACTCCACCACGCAATTTCATCATTTGCGGGTTGATACTGACCCCTCCAAATACCACAAAGGAACGTAGCCGGAGATATTTGCTATAATTGCGGACATTTTCCCCCACTTGTGCCGCCAGTTCACGGGTTGGCGTCAGGATCAAAGCCCTGACCGGGCGACGCCCTTTAGATTGAATGGGAGATTCACTCAATAACTGTAAGATAGGCAAAGTAAAACCTGCCGTTTTCCCCGTTCCAGTCTGGGCACTCGCCAGTAGATCTTTACCGGACAACACAACAGGAATTGCCTGTTGCTGAATAGGGGTAGGCTCTGCGTATCCTTGTTCTTCAATGGCACGCAAAATATCAGCCTTCAAGCCGAGTGACTCAAAATTCATAAATAAGAAATACTCCAGACTTCACCATTCCTGATATCAATTCAGGGGCAGTTTTATGGGAAGAGAAAAGACGCGATAAAACGCTTAGAAATTACATAAACTGCAATGCACCATAGGTGCGGCATTATAACAGATATGTTTTTTCAAACAGCATGCAGCATAGGTAAATTTATGTCATCTTTACATCAGGATGCTTTAGTTTTAAAGTTAATCATACGATTGATATATTTATGACCATTTTAATGGCTCTTATCACAGGATATTTTCCAACATGGCAGCGAAAACGGCTCAGACGTCACGAGGCGAACAAGCTAAGCAACAACTTCTTGAATCTGCATTAGAGATTTTTGGTAAATCAGGTCTGGAAGGCGCAACTACCCGTAATATTGCCCAACACGCAAAACAAAATATCGCCGCCATTGCTTATTATTTTGGCTCTAAAGAAGGGCTATATCTTGCTGTCGCACAACATATTGCCGACAGATTAAAAGCAGAATTTTCCCTGCTGATTGCATCTATTGACCAATTTTTTATCACAACGCCTCAACCTTATCCGCAAGAACAGATACTGGCATTTATTCATCAGGGGCTGATTAGCTATAACCATCTCATTTTCGATAAAAGCAGCCTTAATCTCAGCCGTATTATGTCGCATGAACAATTGACGCCTACAGAAGCTTATAGCGTTATTCATGAACAGGGACTTGCTCCGATTTATTCCCGCCTGAATAAACTCATTGCCCATTATATCGGCGCTGATGAAGGTCACGTTTCCACCCAAATCCACACACATGCCTTATTAGGGGAAATCCTCTCCTTCCGGTTGGCACGGGAAGCTCTATTACGTCAGACCGGCTGGGATAATATTGGTACCCGAGAATATGAGTTAATTAATCAGGTCTTAACTCAACATATTAATATATTACTTAATGGACTGAGGAAAAAATAACCACCCGCAGGACGATTCGAAAATTTAATAACGTATAAGGGATAGTAGTATGAACACTAAAAAGTTTGCTCTTGTCCTATTAGCGATCATCATTATTACTGCTGTCATTGGTATTTACTATTATCAGGAACGAAATGACAAAGAGTTAACCCTGTATGGCAATGTTGATATCAGAACAGTCAACCTTGGGTTCCGGGTCAATGGCAAGCTGGAAACCCTGCAAGTGGATGAAGGAGATACCATCACCGCAGGCCAGCTTCTTGGCCAGCTCGATAACTCTCCCTTTATTAATTCCCTGAATCAGGCCAAAGCCAACCGCGATGCCGCTAAGGCAAATCTTATAAAAGCAGAAGCAGGTTATCGCTTAGAAGAAATTGCACAAGTGCGTGCTGAAGTTGCTCAAAAAGAATCCGCATTCCGCTTTGCTGATAGTTTTCTGAAGCGACAGCAGGAATTATGGCAACGCAAAATGATTTCAGCCAACGATCTGGAAAATGCGAAAACCGGGCAACATCAGGCGTTGGCCGCTTATCAGGCAGCCAAAGATAAATTACGTCAGTTTGAGGCTGGGAATCGTAAAGAAGATATTGCTTCAGCCAAAGCCCAGTTCGCTCAGACTGAGGCGGCAGTCGCTCAGGCTGAACTCAGTTTGCAGGATACTCATCTTCTTTCCCCTTCCGACGGAATTATCCTTACCAGAGCCATTGAGCCGGGCACAATTCTGGCCGCCGGCAATACGGTCTTTACGCTATCACTAACTAATCCTGTCTGGATAAGAGCATACATTGATGAGCCGAATCTCAATCAGGCAACAGCAGGACGAAATATTCTGATTTATACCGATGGCCGAAAAAATCAGCCTTACCACGGCAAAATTGGTTTTGTTTCCCCGACCGCAGAATTTACCCCGAAAAATGTTGAAACTCCCGACTTAAGGACAGATTTAGTTTATCGCCTGCGTATTATTGTCAATGATCCGGATAAAGAGCTAAAGCAAGGAATGCCCGTTACGTTGCGTTTTACTGACTCAGACAAGTAAGGCAACAATATGACCAGTTCAGCCTATACAATAAAACTGAACGGTGTGGAGAAAACTTTTCCGGGGTTAGAAATTCCGGCGGTATCCCAATTAAATGCTGAGCTGTTCGGGGGATCTGTTACTGGGCTTGTCGGCCCGGATGGAGCGGGAAAAACCACACTGATACGAATGTTGGCCGGGTTACTGAAGCCAAATCACGGCACTATTGAAATAATGGGGCTTGATCCCATTAAAGACAGTGTCGAAGTTCGTTCTAAACTGGGCTATATGCCCCAAAAATTTGGCCTGTATGAAGACTTAACCGTACAGGAAAACCTCGATTTATATGCAGATCTGCGTAGTGTAACCGGAAAAGAGCGACAATCCACTTTCCGGAAGCTACTGACTTTTACTGATTTAACCCGCTTTACTGACCGACTGGCAGGTAAGCTCTCCGGCGGGATGAAACAGAAGCTAGGTCTGGCCTGTACATTGGTCGGCAGCCCCAAAGTGCTCTTGCTGGATGAACCCGGCGTGGGTGTAGATCCCATTGCCCGACGGGAATTATGGCAAATGGTGCATGAGCTTGCCTCTGATGGCATGCTGATTTTATGGAGCACCTCTTATTTAGATGAAGCCGAACTTTGCCCTGATATTTTATTGCTGAATCAGGGTGAATTGCTTTATCGCGGTCAGCCGCAAAAACTGACTCAGGGTATCGCAGGACGCTCTTTTCTGCTTGATATCAAACCAGACTCCCGCCGAAAAATTCTGCAACAGGCACTCACGTTGCCACAAGTCACCGATGGCGTGATTCAGGGCAGATACCTTCGTCTGATTTTAAGAGCCGGCGCTGACAGTACTGAACTAGGTCAGCAAATAGGACTGCCTGATATCAAACTTTTTGATGCGGAACCACGCTTTGAAGATGCTTTTATCGATTTACTGGGTGGCATCCCTTCCCGCCGTTCAGAGCTGGCAGAAATCATGCCGCAGATCCCGCAAAATCCGGCAGAAACCGTAATAGAAGCGCGTGATCTGACAAAAAAATTCGGCGACTTTACTGCTACAGATCATGTGAACTTTCAGGTAAAACGAGGTGAAATTTTTGGCTTGCTGGGGCCCAATGGAGCAGGAAAGTCGACGACATTCAAAATGATGTGTGGATTGATGCTTCCGACACATGGCAATGCACTGGTATTGAATATGGATTTAAAAACCGATTCAGGTCAGGCTCGTCAACACCTCGGTTATATGGCACAAAAATTTTCACTCTATGGTGATTTAACCGTAGAGCAAAACCTGAAATTCTTTTCCGGCGTTTATGGTCTGAGTGGTCGCCATCAGAAGAAAAAAATGGCAGAAATGATCAGTGCTTTCAGCCTGAAATCCATTTTGCAGCAAACAACCGACAGCCTGCCACTCGGTTTTAAACAACGGCTGGCCCTTGCCTGTGCTCTGATGCATGAACCCGATATTCTGTTTCTGGATGAACCGACATCAGGTGTTGATCCACTGACACGTCGTGAATTCTGGTTACATATCAATGGGATGGTGGATAAAGGTGTTACCGTGATGGTCACGACACATTTCATGGATGAAGCAGAGTATTGTGACCGTATCGGTTTAGTTTTTCGCGGAAAATTAATTGCAGCAGGTACACCTGACGAATTGAAGCGACGGGTATCAACGACAGAGCGCCCTAACCCTTCAATGGAAGATGTTTTTATCGACCTCGTGGTGAATTACGATAAGGAGCCGCAATGAGTCGTAATGAAGCAAATCATGCTGAACAACCCCCCAAGACTCAAAAAGCAGTCAGTTTTTCATGGCGGCGACTAAAAGCACTTTGTATTAAAGAAAGTAAGCAGATTATACGTGATCCCAGCAGTACCTTAATTGCTGTCGTGATTCCACTTATGCTGCTGTTTATTTTCGGTTATGGGATTAATCTTGATTCCAGTAAACTTCGCCTCGGTATCTTGATGGAGCAACAAAGCAAAGATGCACAGGAACTGGTTCATGCATTCACCGGGTCACCTTATATTGATGCCACGATCAGCAATAACCGCCAACTTTTGATCAATAAAATACAGGCCGGTGAAATTCGCGGCATTATTGTTATCCCGGTCAATTTTGATGCACAGCTTACCCGGGTTAGTGAGCATGCTCCAATTCAGGTGATCACTGATGGCAGTGAACCTAATACAGCCAATTTTGTACAGGGTTATGCTAAAGGGGTTTGGCAAATCTGGTTACAGCAACGAGGGCAAAATCAGGGAACCTCAACAATCCCACTCATTGATATGCAAATCCGTTACTGGTTTAATCCGGCTGCAATCAGCCAGCATTTTCTTATTCCCGGTGCGATTTCAATTATCATAACAGTCGTTGGAGCAATCCTGACTTCTCTGGTTGTCGCTCGCGAATGGGAACGGGGTACGATGGAGGCTCTTTTATCCACTCAGGTTACCCGAACTGAATTATTGCTTTCCAAATTACTGCCCTATCAGGTTCTCGGCTCTTTCGTCATGGTACTTTGCATGGTTTTTGCCGTCTTTATTATGGGTATTCCTTATCATGGTTCGCTCTGGATACTGGCTTTGATTTCCAGCCTGTATCTCGCTACTGCTTTAGGGATGGGGTTATTAATCTCGACAGTGACCCGTAACCAATTTAATGCGGCAATGATTTCCCTTAATGCTGCTTTTTTGCCAGCCATTATGCTGTCCGGCTTTGTATTTGAAATAAATAGTATGCCGTTGTTGATTCAGCTTTCTACTTATATTGTTCCTGCCCGTTATTTTGTCAGTAGCTTACAAACGCTGTTTTTGGCGGGTAATATCGGTACCGTTTTAATCACAAATTTGCTGTTTTTAATTGCCAGCGCCATCGTGTTTATTGGCCTGACTGCATGGAAAACCCGCCGACATCTGGATTAAAAAGGAAAGAACATGTTTCATCGCCTATATACACTCGTCATGAAAGAATTACAGTCTCTTCTGCGAGATCCTCAGACACGGGCAACGCTGATCCTGCCCGTTATTTTTCAGATGATACTGTTTCCGTGGGCTGCAACTCTGGAAGTTAAAAATGCCACTATCGCAATTTATGACGAAGATAAAGGACAGGCATCCATCGAACTGACCCAACGGCTGGCGAAATCTAAAGCCTTTCCTGATCTGATTATGCTGAACAGCTCTCAGGAGATTCGACCGACACTGGATAATCGTGATGCCTTGCTATTAGTCCGTTTTCCACAAAATTTCAGTGCTCATATTGCCAGCCATTCCCCTACTTCCATTCAGGTTCTGCTTGATGGACGTAACTCAAACAGCGCGCAAATTGCTGCCAACTATCTTCAACAGATTGTGATGAACTATCAGAAAGAGTTACAGGGCAATATGCCGGGGATAAATAACAGCGAACTAATTATTCGCAACTGGTATAACACCAATCTGGATTATAAATGGTTCGTGGTTCCGTCTCTGGTTGCCATGATAACAACCATTGGCGTCCTGATCGTTACCGCACTTTCCGTTGCCCGTGAGCGAGAACAGGGAACATTAGATCAATTGCTCGTTTCCCCTCTTACCACATGGCAAATTTTCATTGGTAAAGCTATTCCGGCGTTAGTGGTAGCAACAGTGCAGGCAAGTATCGTTTTGCTGATTGGAACATTGTGTTACCAAATTCCTTTTTCAGGCTCACTACTGCTATTTTACGGCTGTATCCTGATTTACGGGCTATCGCTGGTCGGGTTTGGCTTACTCATCTCCGCTATTTGTTCAACACAACAACAGGCATTTATCGGCGTGTTTGTATTTATGATGCCTGCCATCCTGCTTTCTGGATATATATCTCCCGTTGAGAACATGCCCATCTGGTTACAGGATATAACATGGATAAACCCAATCCGGCACTTTACTGACATCACTAAACAGATTTATTTGAAAGGTGCTAATTTTTCGGTGATCTGGCACAGTCTATGGCCTTTACTGGTGATTATTGTGACAACAAGTGGAATTGCTTATCGGTTATTCCGGAGCAAAATTGCGTGATGTTATTGTTCATACTATGGGTTGATACATGTAATTTTTCGCCTATACTTAGTACTGATAGGTTTCGTATTTTTCTTCGCAATATTTAACCATATAGGCTTTTATAATAATTAAGATATATCCCATATCTACATATTTTTATTTATAATAAAAAACATCACATTGAAAAATATAAATATAACTTACACTTATTACTGAAATCTGTTCCAGAAAAAATAATCATTCTGTATAAGAACAAAATACAGTATTTAAAAGAATAAATTAAAGGAGATATTTATGGGCAATATTAAAAATTTTCACTGGCATGGAGTAAACGATATTAACATAAGAATAAACCATATAAACAAAAGTAATACAGCCAGTATTTTTGCTAATAAAAGAAATATGATATCTGTAACAATAAAGATTCAGCCAACTGATATTTATGGTAAAACTATTTTAATCCCAAGCAGCTTACTGTTAAAACATATTTATCTTATTGATCATCATACTGAAGAAAAAATAACTTATAAAGCAGCAGGAAATGATCCTTTTACATGGTCATATACCGATGACCCAAATGAATTTACAGCAATACCAGGAAGTTCATCTTATATTGTTCTAAAACCAGATAAAAAATCAGATAATAGTGTGATTTTTTATGTATATTGCTCACCATCAGCTATAAATCAAGTTAAAAAAATAGCTGTTTTAGTGAAAACACCTAGATATGAATATACTACTGCTCATCAGGAAAAAAAAGATGCATTTATTCAATTAACATCACTCAATGAAATATATTACCACCTATCTGATTTAGAAAGTAATGAAGTCCTTATCACAACTCACTCTGAATGGGATGATACTTTCTTCTGGAACCAATTCAATACATATGTATCGCTTAAACAAAAAGATAAATATGGAAAACGGAATATCATAAAATTAGAAAACTTTGGTGGTATGCTCGATTCTGTTCATCAACTTTATCATCTGGATACTGGGTATTCTCGTTACTATTCCCATTTTCTCTGGTCATTAGGCGAGTATACAACGGTATCCGTAGGAAATACTAAATGGTTTGATTTAAATATTACACATCCTATAGATATAGAAATTAGACAAATAGCTAATGCTCTTTGTTTTACCGTCATTTTTATGGGATTCGATTCAATTGGTAAATCACAGGATACTTGGTACGACATGTATATAAAAATCTATGATCAATTCGGTAATAATGGCACTTTCGATATCGTACCGAGAAATGATAACCATCAAGAAAAACTTAAAGTCCATCTTGCAGATCATTGAATAATAATCATTAATTATCTGATATGCTAAATTAACTTTAAAATATAGAAATTAAAGTCTAAAAATTATCTATCAGCTGGATAGCCACCCCCTGTATTTTCCGGATAAAATGGCATAAAAAATGATGAAGGATTTCACGGAATGTTTTTTATATTCGGAAATAAATATTGTTTCGTACCTGCTCAGGCATGTACTTCCATAACTGCTTAATCGGTTGAGATTAAGGCTGTAGTGAAGTATAAGGCATATGAATAAGTCAATTAATTTTATTGTTGGTAATGCTACCGTGACTATTTTGTGATTATATGTTCATCCAACCTTTTTATCAGCCTTAATTCACATCCCCTAAATAGATAGGAAAATCAGCAGAAAAACGCTTTTCTACAATCAAGGAACGTAGGACCGCAGGAAATAAAGGCAAGTTTATAACATCCTTCAAATTGACCCATTGAGCACCTATTTGATCCCTGTCTGCATAGATATCTCGATTATGAATATCGGGGTTTTTATCAGCAAGCGAGGCAAGAAAAATCAATTCAGTTTGATGGACTTCTTTATCAAACTCAGCAAATTCATGATTACTGCCTATATATTCTCTAACAAATACCAGCCGTGACGGTTCAATCTTATATGCCGTCTCTTCAAGGCACTCTCTAATTAAGGTTTGAGTCAAGGTTTCTCCAAACAGTTGCCCTCCACCTGGCAAGGTATACCATTCATCTGAATCTGATTTATATCTAACGAGTAAGATCTGCTCTTTGTGGAAAATGATAGCTTTTGCTGAAATACGAATAGTGGCAGCACTACTTTGATTCACAAATAACACTCCGATAAAAAGGAAATTTTAGCAAAAAGGCCCTGCTAAACAGGGCCTGTCACACATCAGAACAGTGAAGGAATTTTCAGCAATTAGCGACGGTCGCCCAGAATGCGCAGCAGCATCAGGAACAGGTTAATGAAGTCCAGATACAGAGTTAATGCGCCAGTGATAGAGTATCTGCGCATATTCTCTTTATCATTAACATCCAGCTCAGCACCCATTTCTTTCAGTTTCTGAGTGTCGTAGGCTGTCAGGCCGGCAAAAACCAGCACACCAATATAGGTGATTGCCCACATCAGAGCCGGGCTTTTCAGCCAGATATTGACCAAAGAAGCCAGAACGATACCAATCAACCCCATAAACAGGAAGCTGCCCATACCACTCAGGCTACGCTTGGTGGTGTAACCATAAACGCTCAACGCACCAAACATCGCCGCCGAGATGACAAAGGTGCTGGCAATGGAGCCGCTGGTATAAACTACAAAAATGCTGGATATCGTCAGCCCGGTCAGCATGGAATAGAGCATAAATAGCCCGGTAGCTACCGCACCACTCATTTTATGTACCAAACCAGACAGCACAAACACCAATGCTAGTTGTGCAATGATCAAACCATAAAAAACGATGGAGTTACTGAAGATGGCATATAAGATTTCTGGTGTATTTGCTACATACCATGCAACAAATGCAGTTAACAACAGACCACAGGTCATCCAGCCATAGACCTGTGCCATATAAGTTTGTATACCTGAGCCAGCTTGCTGGACAATCGAACCGTTGGAACGTTGATATCGGTCCATGACGAGTACCTTTTATGACAATGTTGAAGGATTAAGACTGTTTAACAAAAAACAATCTGTTTCAAATGCTATACATTAGCATAGAACATGAACAAAACCATCTGCCAATTAATCACAATTTTAGTGATATATGATTTATCTACCCGCTTTTAGAGATAACTCGCAAAAGGCCTCATCAATATGTTTTTTATGATCTTATCTCACTACGTAAACCAGCGTTCTGCCGCTTCCTGATCGCTTTTTCTTGCTTCTACCCAGCGTTCCCCAGTGTTAAGGGATTCTTTTTTCCAGAAAGGAGCCTGCGTTTTTAAATAATCCATCAGAAATTCGGCAGCAGCAAACGCTGTACTGCGATGTGCCCCCGTTACGCCAACAAATACAATTTCATCCCCCGGATGTAGTTTTCCAATACGATGAATAATATTGATCCGCTGTAAGGGCCAACGTTGGCGGGCTTCATCAACAATTTTATGGAGCATGTTTTCTGTCATGCCCGGATAATGTTCCAGAGTCAGCGCCTGAACATTATCACCTAAATTGTGATTACGAACTTTACCCGTGAAAGTCACAATCGCGCCATCTTCATCAGACTGTGCCAGCCATTGGTATTCCTCACCGACATTAAACACCGCTTTCTGGATACTGATTCGTGTCTTTTCCATCGTTAGCCTCCGGTGACCGGCGGGAAAAATGCCACTTCATCACCATCATTCAGTGGGTGTTCCGCGTGAACAAACGCTTGGTTCACGGCTGCCAGCAATTTCCCATCCTCCAATGCCAACGCCCAACGTTCACCTTTTTCAAGTAGCGACCTGCGAAGGTGCGCCACCGTTGGATAATCATTCGGTAATTCAAGAGAATCTGTGCCTACCAGTTCCCGTACCTGTGCGAAAAACAGAACTTTTATCATTTTTTCACCTTAAAATTTCCTGATTTCCCACCACTTTTTTCCAGCAAACGAACCGGCCCGATAACCATATCTTTTTGTACTGCTTTACACATATCATAAATGGTCAAAGCTGCCACGGAAGCTGCTGTCAGCGCCTCCATTTCTACCCCTGTCTTCCCTGTCAGACGGCAGCAGGATTCAATTCTAACCCGGCTGTGTTCTGTTTGTGCTTCTAATTGAACTTCAACTTTACTAAGTAACAAAGGATGACACAGTGGAATTAGTTCCCATGTCCGTTTTGCTGCCTGAATGCCGGCAATACGCGCGGTTGCAAAAACATCCCCTTTATGATGATCACCGGAAACAATCATAGCCAGTGTTTCAGCCTGCATTTCGATAAAGGCTTCAGCTCTGGCCTCGCGTACTGTTTCTGTTTTGGCAGAAATATCCACCATATGAGCTTCGCCGGATGTATTGATATGAGTCAGTTGAGACATTCTCGCTCCTGAAAAATAAATTGAGCCGTTAAATTAACCACCAATGAAAGAAAGATTAGGGGTGATACCACTATCTCCCTGATGCAAAAAGTGAGTTTCACGCTTATGCCTCAACCCACCCTGTATGCGTAATTTCAAATCGTTGAGAGATCCGTCATCAGACAGCAAATCACGCAATGGGATTCCCTGTTCACCAAACAGGCATAAATGAAGATTACCAATGGCAGAGACACGCAGGCGATTACAACTTTGGCAGAAATTCTTCTCATACGGCATTATCAGGCCAATTTCGCCCTGATAATCCGCATGTCTGAAAACCTGAGCCGGGCCGTCACTACGTTCTCGTTGTTGCAGTTGCCAGCCCTGTTGGAGTAAGCGGCTACGTATTACATCACCGGAAAGATGATGGTGCCGGAAGTGTTCACTTCCTTCTCCCGTCTCCATTAGTTCAATAAAACGCAATTGAATCGGACGGTGTTTTATCCAGTCAAGGAACGCTGGCAGGCAGGTATCATTGATATTTTTCATTAATACCGCATTTACTTTGACTGTGCTAAAACCTGTTTCAAAGGCTGCATCAATGCCACGCATAATCTGAAAGAATTTATCCTGCCCGGTAATAGCGTGAAACTGGCGAGGATCAAGACTATCCACACTTACATTAATCGCTGTAAGCCCCGCTTCCTTCCAGCGGGTCACATCGCGCTCCATCCGGTAACCATTCGTCGTAACCGCAATTTTTTTAATCTGCGGGTTTTCATGCACTGCTGCGATTATGTCGCAAAAATCACGGCGCATAGTCGGCTCGCCACCAGTCAGACGAATTTTTTCGGTACCTAATTCTGCAAAAGCGCGGCTAACACGATGGATCTCCGGCAAAGTAAGAAATGATTTGTTGAGTTGATTGCTGCCAGGCTGGTAGCCGTTAGGCAGGCAGTATGTGCAACGAAAGTTGCATACATCAGTAACCGATAACCTCAAGTAATAAAACTTGCGGGAAAATGTATCGATAAGTTGTTCCACTATAACACCTTCCAATCATGGGGGATGCATGCATTTCTGCCTTGCACCCTGGTGACTCAGGAGCCACGGCCAAAGCATCATATCGATGTGGTATTAATTTGATAGAACAATTTACGGTAGAATCAATTAATAAAAAATTTATACAACAAAGACTTAGACGCAGAGGCTAGGGGTTAATTTCAAATTTAATCATCATATGAATCGTGACATACGTGACTAAACCTTGCCGTGGGATTCTACCCCTTAAATTAGAAAAAAGCTAACGACAATCTCGATATATATTTTATTATACAAAGAGTTACAAAAAACCATCAGCATCAGCCTATTGTTACTTATTCATTCTGTTTATATCCTGAAATACTTGATAAAAATCGCATAAAATCATGGTGATTGCTAAAAGCATCACACTTTATGGTAGATTATATAAAATTTACTCAAGCACATTTAATTCAGTAGCAGGAACCCTATGCGAAACCGAACATTAGCCGATTTGGATCGTGTGGTTGCCCTTGGCGGTGGTCACGGACTTGGGCGCGTTATGTCATCTCTCTCCTCCCTTGGTGCCCGCCTGACTGGTATTGTCACAACAACAGATAATGGAGGTTCAACAGGGAGAATAAGGCGCTCAGAAGGCGGTATCGCCTGGGGTGATACCCGGAACTGCCTTAACCAGCTGATCACGGAGCCGACTGTTGCTTCAGCTATGTTCGAATACCGGTTTGGCGGTAGTGGTGAATTAGCCGGACATAATCTGGGCAACTTAATGTTGAAGGCTTTAGATCATTTAAGCGTCCGCCCTCTTGAGGCAATTAATCTGCTCAGAAATTTGCTGAAAGTAAATGCGCATTTGATCCCTATGTCCGAACAAGCCGTTGACTTAATGGCAGTGGATGCTCAGGGCTATGAAGTGCATGGAGAAGTGAATATCGACCAGCTGGATTGTGTTCCAAAAAAGTTAATGCTTTATCCCCATGTCAGCGCCACCAAAGAAGCTCTGGAAGCGGTTGAACAGGCTGATTTGATCTTGATAGGCCCGGGCAGTTTCTTTACCAGCTTAATGCCATTATTGTTACTGGAAGATTTAACCCAGTCCCTGCGACGCAGCAATGCCAATATGATTTATATCGGTAACTTAGGGAAAGAACTCAGCCATGCGGCGGCCGATCTTTCATTGAAAGAAAAACTTGAGATGATAGAAAATACAATCGGGCGCAAAATGATCAACGCAATCATTGTTGGCCCACGTACTGATATCAGCCAGTTAGATGACCGAATTGTTACACAACAGGTCTTAGAGGCACAGGATGTTCCTTATCGCCATGATCGTGAACTATTACGACAAGCAATAGAAGATACACTGCAAAAACTGGGCTAATAATACAGTTATTGGTTGTAGCAGTTTCACTAATGGAGAGTGTTCTATTTGACTCTCCATTTTAGTTAACTATTAATCAGCTACCGATAATAATCTCAGGAATTAGCGATAAACTGTGCTCTCAATGCCTGAACCTGATCGCGCATATTAGCTGCCTGCTCAAATTCAAGATCCCGCGCATATTGATACATTTTTTCTTCCAATTCACGGATTTTGTTTTCCAATTCCTTCGCAGATAATTTATGGAAATCATCAATCCCCAAATCAGATTTGCTTCTATTTTTGGTTCTGCTTTTTCCTTTGCCATTACTAGGCTGACCAAGTTGCAGGATATCGCCAACTTTTTTATTCAACCCTTTTGGCACGATACCGTTTTCTTCGTTAAATGCCTGTTGTTTCACTCGGCGCCGTTCTGTTTCATTGATGGCTTTTTCCATAGAAGCAGTAATTTTGTCGCCATACAAAATGGCTTTACCATGTAAGTTACGCGCTGCACGTCCAATCGTCTGAATCAGTGAGCGCTCTGAACGCAGGAAACCCTCTTTATCTGCATCCAAAATGGCTACCAAAGAGACTTCCGGCATATCGAGGCCTTCACGCAACAAGTTGATCCCCACCAGCACATCAAATTCACCCAAACGCAAATCACGAATAATTTCAACACGCTCAACGGTATCAATATCAGAGTGGAGGTAGCGCACCCGCTCTCCGTGTTCTTCCAGATATTCAGTTAAATCCTCAGCCATACGCTTAGTCAGAGTGGTGACTAGTACACGTTCATTTTTAACCGCCCGGATACGGATTTCAGACAGCAAATCATCCACCTGAGTTGCTACCGGGCGGACTTCAACTTCAGGATCAATCAGACCCGTTGGGCGTACCACCTGTTCGACCACTTCATTACCGGATTTTTCCAGTTCATAATTGCCGGGGGTTGCTGATATATAGATGGTTTGTGGTGCAAGCGCCTCGAACTCTTCAAAACGCATCGGACGGTTATCCAGTGCTGATGGCAGACGGAAGCCGTATTCCACCAGCGTCTCTTTACGGGAACGGTCTCCCCGATACATAGCACCAAGCTGTGGAACGGTGACATGGGATTCATCCACCACCAGCAAGCCATCCGCAGGCAGATAGTCAAATAAAGTCGGAGGGGGTTCACCCGGCGCACGACCAGACAGATAACGGGAATAGTTTTCAATCCCGGAGCAATATCCCAGTTCATTCATCATTTCGAGATCAAATTGTGTTCTCTGAGTGATGCGCTGCTCCTCCAGTAACTTATCTGAAGCCAGAAGGACTTTTCTCCTGTCAGCTAACTCAACTTTAATCTCTTCTATCGCCTGAAGGATACGTTCACGAGGTGTTACATAGTGCGTTTTAGGATAAACCGTATAACGGGGAACGTTATACTCAACCTGCCCCGTCAGTGGATCAAACAGGGAAAGCCGTTCAACTTCATCGTCAAACAGTTCAACACGTAACGCATGTTCATCAGATTCAGCCGGAAAAATATCAATGACTTCACCACGCACACGGAATGTTCCCCGCTGGAATGCCTGATCATTGCGCGTATATTGCAGTTCAGCCAAACGCCGCAGGATAGAGCGCTGATCGATCAGCATCCCATTTGTCAGATGAAGCATCATTTTCAGGTAGCTATCAGGGTCACCCAGACCATAAATAGCGGAAACAGAAGCCACAACAACCACATCTCTTCGTTCCAACAGAGCTTTGGTCGCAGAGAGGCGCATCTGTTCAATATGTTCGTTTACAGAGGCATCTTTTTCGATAAAAGTATCAGAGCTGGGTACATAGGCTTCGGGTTGATAATAATCATAATAAGAAACGAAGTACTCTACAGCGTTTTCCGGAAAAAACTCTTTCATTTCACTATAGAGCTGAGCTGCCAGTGTTTTATTAGGAGCCAGAACCATTGTTGGCCGGTTCATGTTGGCGATGACATTGGCAATCGTAAACGTTTTACCTGAACCCGTGACTCCCAATAATGTCTGATGGGCAAGACCATCTTCCAGCCCATCCTGTAGTTTACGGATGGCTTCTGGCTGATCACCGCCAGGTTCGAAATCAGAATGCAGCCTGAATACTTTGTTCGTTTCTTTACTCATCTTCCACCCGATAACATTGCACAGCTCTATCCTTATTTATTTCCAAGCCATAACCCGAAAATACACAAGATATATACGCTAACCAAAACGTTCTTATAATACTGGATAAAAAAACAGCTTCAAGTGGGTTAACAAAATAATATTACCATCCCACTTAAAAGCTGCACCTGAAAATAAATAACATACTAAAATATCACAATAAGTGATATTAACCTTTAGTTAACATTATGTGGGCCTATTTTTATCCCCAGACAGTCTTTTTGTCTTTTTTATTTTCGTATTCGTTATTGAAATGATAAAGCAGGGAATGGCAAAGAGATAGTAAAAGGAATTGATTTTATATAACCAGTTAATTTTGAATGGAAAAAAATCAAAGGAGAGAATAACAGCAAATCTTGCGCAAGCCGCGTATTATCTTGTGTCAGACCACTTGTCTAAACCTAATGCACAAGGTTATCCACAGGAACAGTGGATAACTCAACAAATCCTATTAACGATGGGAAGTTGCGGAGTTATCCCCTATTATGGATTTTCTCAATAACAGAGTGTTTTCATGCTATTTTAGAGTCGATTTACGTTATTTTTTGTTCAAAAATAGTGCAAAAATTGCCGAAATAGAGTGGATTCTATACTAACATTTCAGCAGCCCCACTAATCCCTACTGGGATTTTAACCAACATTGTTTAAACAATTAGTTAACCAATAAATCAATGTTTATATATTTCCCTATGTCATGGCGTTCTACTTCCAGCCCACTCATATGGGGGATCACACCAAATAATTGAGCCGGCATCATTCTCTTCAATGTCGCCAGATATTCAGCCTGACGCCTGCCGGGTGGCTCAATTTCATTCGCAACCCAGCCTGCTAATTTCAGCCCGGAATCCTGAATCGCTTTTGCTGTTAACGCTGCATGGTTAATACAGCCTAATTTCACGCCTACTGTTAATATTACGGGCAGCTTTTCCTCAATCACCCAATCAGCAAAAGTGTTATTCTCAGATAGCGGTGTATACCAACCTCCGGCTCCCTCAATGAGTACCCAGTTTGCTTTTGCTGATAATTCACTCAGGCCTTGTGACATCACAGAAAACTCAATAGGCTGATTGAGTTCAGCACTGACAATGTGAGGAGATGTAGGTTCAATAAACGCTAACCGATTAACCTCCTGATAGGTAAGAGGTACGGAGCTGTTATGCAATAACGCCAGAGCATCCCCGTTACGTATACCTTCAGAAGTGAGTTCACAGCCTGATGCAACCGGTTTATAACCCGCGGTCTGATAACCTTTTTCATTAGCCGCCTGTAATAAAGCACAACTGACAACCGTTTTACCCACTTCAGTATCAGTTCCGGTAAGAAAGTATTTACTTGTCACAATAAATAACTCCAAAAACAATTTGATAGCTTAATGGGTAATCCCCATTATTTTTGGGATAAGCTTCTGAGAGCGCATTCATGCGTTTTCTTGTCATCAGCCCCTGCTGACGTCCATGATGAAGGTGTGTGGCTCCAATTCCTTTTAGAGAATTTAATAGAGGCAGCAATTGCGGATAACGCTGATTGTATTGCTGGTGCCTGATTTGGCTCCGGTACGACTGACATGCATCTGCAATAGCCTGTAAAGGCAGAAACTGGTTAATGTGTCGGTAATCATCAACTTGTTTCCATGCTGCTTCCAGCTCCCAGAGCGATCCCTGTGCTAAGGTGGAAAATAAGATAAGCCCGCCGGGACGGGTTACGCGATGGAACTCCTGCAATACCCGAGGCAGTTCATTGCACCACTGCACCGCTAAGTTACTGAAACAGACATCGACACTGTTATCAGCCAGCCCCAGGTTTTCAATATCACCTTGCAGATAATAATCAGCAACCTGCAACCCTTTGGCATGACTTAACATACCGGCAGACAGATCCAGTGCGATAACCTGTTTACCCTTCTGTTTCCAGTGTTCACTGAAAAAACCCGTTCCACAGCCAGCATCCAATACCCAATTACCGGTATCTTCTGGCTGTGCCATTTTCATCAGATATTCACCTGTTTGTTGCTGTAGTTTCGCAGTGGCATCATAGCGCGAAGCCGCTCTGCCAAAAGCGCCCGCAACTGCCTGTTTATCAACACAGGTTTTAGTAAAACTGTTTTTAACAATACAGCTAGCGGTCAAATCCACGTAAAGCCTCCAGTAATACATCAATATCCTGTTGGGTGTGATCCGCCGTCAACGTAATACGCAAGCGAGCACTATCCGGTGAAACTGTCGGAGGCAAAATGGCTTTTACCCATAGGTTTTGTTGTTTCATTGTTTCGGATAAGGCAATACAGCGTTCATTATTACCGATGATCACAGGCTGAATAGCGGTTTCAGAATCCGTCAGAGAAAAAGATAAATTTTGTGCTTCACGACGAAAATACTGGATATTATTTTGCAGACGCTGGCGCAATTCATCTCCTGCCCTAATCTGGCGCGTGGCCTCGGAAAGTGCAACTGCCTGAGCCGGTGGCATAGAAGTGCTGTAAATCAGGTGTCGGGAATATTGAACAAAGTATTCTGCGGTCTGTTCATCACACAATACCGCAGCCCCGCTCAAACCAAATGCCTTACCAAAAGTAACGATTAAGATCTCCGGCTTAACATTCTGTAACCAGCAGCTTCCCCTTCCCTCATCACCATAAATACCAATACCGTGGGCATCATCCACCATCAACCAGCTACCTGTAGATTGTGCCATCTGGGTAATCTCACTGAGTGGTGCGCAGTCCCCGTCCATGCTAAAAACACCTTCTGTCACCACCAGTGTTTTACCTGCACATGATTTGCCTAAATGCTGTTTTAGCGAAATCGGGTTATTATGCAAAAAGCGTCGAAGCTGAGCCGGTGAATGCATAGCCGCCTCCATCAGGGAGGCGTGGCTCAGGCGATCAGCAATAATGCGATCCTCTTTTTCCATCAGAGCCGCTATCACGCCCTGATTAGCCGAATAGCCAGAAATAAACAGCAAGGCACGGGAATAACCAAGCCACTCCGCCAGTTGTTGCTCTAACGCATGGTGAGCTGAGGTATATCCGGTTACATGCCCTGAACCACCACTACCGACACCATATTGTTCAGCGCCTTGTTGCCACGCAGCAATAACCTCAGGGTGCTGGCTTAATCCGAGATAATCATTACTGGAAAAGTTCAGGTATTGTTGCCCATCAGAGGTGTAGAGGTGCCGCCCATTTGAGCTTTGATGAGCCTGTCTGCGGCGCCATAAAGATGTGCCCCGGCGTTCGGCTAATCGCCGGGAAAGAGAATCTGACCAGCTCATCATATTGCCGCATTATAGAATTGTTCGTTGTCAGCATTATTAATGATGGCTTCTGTCAGGTGTTGCTGCTGCTGTTTGTCACCAAATGCTATTTTTGTCTGTTGAGGGTTAATGCCCAACCTACGGAACAATTGCAAATCTTTGTCTTCGCCCGGATTCGGGGTAGTCAGTAATTTGCAGCCATAAAAAATGGAGTTAGCGCCTGCCATAAAACACATAGCCTGTGTCTGCTCATTCATCTGCTCACGCCCCGCAGATAAACGGACATGAGATTTCGGCATCATAATACGAGCTACAGCGATAGTGCGGATAAAATCAAATGGATCGACTTCTTCATTATTTTCCAGCGGTGTTCCTTTCACTTTTACCAACATGTTAATTGGAACACTTTCCGGTGGTTTGGGCAGGTTTGCCAGTTGCACTAACAGAGCTGCACGGTCACGAATTTCTTCACCCAGTCCTACAATGCCGCCAGAGCACACTTTAATACCTGCATCCCTGACATTTTCCAGT
This sequence comes from Xenorhabdus stockiae, assembly GCF_002632825.1. Taxonomy (GTDB): domain Bacteria; phylum Pseudomonadota; class Gammaproteobacteria; order Enterobacterales; family Enterobacteriaceae; genus Xenorhabdus; species Xenorhabdus stockiae. The sequence continues at coordinate 75,761 of NZ_NJAJ01000011.1, read as the reverse complement.
GTATCCAGCCTGTCCTGATAACTGCGCGTAGTAATAATATTGCCGTAAAATTCCGGTGAGGTATCCAGATTATGGTTGTAGTAATCCAGACCTGCTTCTGCCAGACGCTGTGCCTGAGACGAGTTCAGCATTCCCAGTGTCATGCAGGTTTCCATGCCCAATGACTTAACTTCCTGAACCATTTTTTCCAGATAAGGCATATCCCGTTCGTGTGGGTTTTTCCATGCAGCACCCATACAAAAGCGGGTCGAACCTGCATTTTTAGCTTTACGGGCAGATTCGATAACTTTCTCCACTTCCATCAGGCGTTCTTTTTCCAGACCGGTTTTGTAACGCGAGCTCTGTGGACAATATTTACAATCTTCAGGGCAGGCTCCTGTTTTTATTGAAAGAAGTGTACTGACCTGTACCTGTTGCGGATCAAAATGTTCACGATGTACTTGCTGTGCTTGAAACAGTAATTCAAAAAAAGGCATATCAAACAGGGACTGAGCCTGCTTAATTGTCCATTGCTGACATTCACTCACAATAACTTCTCCAGCATGAAATAAAACATGAAATAAAAGTTGTCAGTTTAAATAACGCCGCTATCATGTCAACCAAAACTAGATCAAAAAGGTTTACAACTAATTTATTATGAATCCTTCAGATATTGAATTTGACCTGCGCCACATCTGGCATCCATATACATCTATGAGCAACCCGCTACCGACTTATCCGGTCGATTCTGCCAGTGGTGTTGAACTGGTATTATCAGATGGGCGTCAATTAATTGACGGTATGTCTTCATGGTGGGCGGCAATTCACGGCTACAATCATCCCGTACTTAATGAAGCCGCAAAATCACAAATTGATAAGATGTCCCATGTGATGTTTGGCGGTATTACTCATTCACCCGCGGTAGAGTTGTGTAAGCAACTGGTAGCAATGACGCCGGCATCGCTGGAATGTGTTTTCCTGGCCGATTCCGGCTCGGTTGCCGTGGAAGTTGCCATGAAAATGGCTTTGCAATATTGGCAGACAAAAGGGCAACAACAGAAAAGACGACAAAAATTCCTGACACTGCGTCATGGTTATCATGGTGATACTTTCGGCGCCATGTCCGTTTGTGATCCCGAAAACTCTATGCACAGTCTGTATCAGGGCTATCTTCCCAATCATTTGTTTGCTGATGCCCCACAATCCCGCTTTGATGGTGAATGGCAACCAGAAGATATCTCTTCTTTCCAGCAATTATTGTTACAGCATCACGATGAAATCGCCGCCGTTATTCTGGAACCCATTGTTCAGGGAGCGGGTGGAATGCGGATCTACCACCCTGAATACCTGCGTCAGGTGCGCAACCTTTGTGATGAATACCAAATTTTGCTGATCGCAGATGAAATCGCCACCGGCTTCGGGAGAACCGGCAAGCTATTTGCCTGTGAACACGCAAATATAGAACCAGATATTTTGTGTTTAGGTAAGGCTCTGACAGGCGGCTATATGACTTTATCCGCAACATTAACGACCCGCCATGTTGCCGAAACCATCAGTCAGGGTGAAGCAGGCTGTTTTATGCATGGCCCGACATTTATGGGGAATCCGCTGGCTTGTGCCGTTGCCGGAGCCAGTCTGAAATTACTCACTGAAAGCCCGTGGCAACAACGCATTCACTCAATTGAATCCGTCTTAAAAACAGAGTTATTGCCTCTGAAATCATATAATTCGGTTGAAGACGTCCGGGTATTGGGTGCTATTGGTGTGGTAGAAATGAAACAACCTGTTGATGTAGCGGTACTACAGCGCCACTTTGTCCAACAGGGAGTCTGGATCAGACCATTCGGACGTTTAATTTATTTAATGCCGCCTTATATTATTCAGCCTGAGCAGTTATTGAAACTGACAAACGCTATTGCTGATGCGGTAATTTAATTATTAACGGCAGCATTGATAATAATGCTGCCGCTGTTATTTATTATAAAAATAACAGCCTATTTATTAGTAAAAGTCAATTCCTGATAAATATTGGCAATCAATTAAATGCATTCTTTCTCATCCAAAGAAAATATTTTTGTTATATTCCACTCAGTCTTATTTACTTTAATCAGAGAGGAATACACTATGAATCAGGAAAAATTGTCCGTACCTTCTAATGAAGAAATGGAAGCTATATTTAAACAATCTCAAGATATTTATGAAAAAGAACAATTACATTATGAGGCTATAGCAAAAGAAAAGCCTGAGCTTGCTAATCTGTTTGGGGGGATTCCTGTAATAAACCCACCAATTTATCCTATTCCTGTCATTAAAACGGCAGAGTATGTTAGCGGATATTTTAATATTAACACCTATCATCAAATTGGAAGCTATCCATTCATTCAGGTATCATCTTATCCTGTTTTAATTGGCAACAATCCACATACAAGAAGAAATGCTAATTTCAACGGATATATTTATGGCAGCTATAACATGCCACAAATAAATTTTAACAATCTTTATCTCAGTGGAGTAGTTCATCACACCAATACAATCATAAACACACCACTTAATTTTCAGCTTTTTATTTACCCACAAAAAATCCACCTGCGTTTATTTAAAGGAAATGTTTATTTAGGTGATTTAATTTCTGTATATCAGCATAATATATTGGTTACATACCCTATCGTTTTCTCCGGAATCGGAACTTTTAATTTCGTCTAAAATAATTTTTAAATACAAATTTATTTTTTGTAAATTACAGAAAAATGATGAATTGCCGCGCTAAAAATCTGCGCGGCTTTTTATTTATAGTGCCAGTACCGTTACCCACATTGGGCCTTTACCAACCGGATAACGCGCCAACTGAGTAAGTTTTCCGGTGTATTTATCAATACCGGATACGGAAATATGATCTGATTTTTGTCCAGAGGCAATTAAGAAACGCCCGCTGTGATCGATAGCAAAACCACGGGGCTGGCTTTCTGTTAGATAATGCCCTGCCAATGTCAGATGATAACCATCTTCTGACACGATAAAGTGGCTGATAACACTCTCAGAGCGCTCACTGGTATAAAGATGGCGGCCATCAGGTGTGATGTGAATATCCGCAGACCAGCGAACAGCCGAGAAATCAGCAGGTAACGAATCAAGCGACTGCACAATCCGGTATTTTTCCCATTTACGCAGTACATCAACAGTTGAATCGAGCTCATTGATACAATAAATCGCTTCTTTCTCAGGATGAAAAGCCATGTGGCGTGGGCCAGCGCCGGCTTTTGTCGTAATTTCATCAGCACGACGTTCTGTCAAATATCCATGCTCATTCAGATCAAAAATACGGATATGATCTTCCTTCAGACACGGGATCAGTAACTGATGGTTTTCCCGATCAATATTGGCAGAATGTGGCGCTTTCAGTCCTTCTACAACTTGAATAGGTGCTTTAGCAATGCCTTTTTCATCAATAGGATGGACACTTAAATTATTGAAGCTATAGGAAGCCGAAAATAAAAAACGCCCTGCTCTGTCCGTTGAGATGTGTGTCGGACTTCCCGGTAATGGGGCAATGGACTGCTGCTCCAATCGTCCGTCAGCACTGATTTCATAAGTTATGATGCTGAACTGAGGGCGTATCCCAACATATAAATGCTTTCCATCAGGATGGATGACCATTGGCTGTACTTCGCCCGGCACACTGACTGTCTGGAGCAGTGAAAGTTCTCCGACAATATTCAGGGACCAGACGTGGATCTGACGACTATTCGGGCTCGCTGTATAAACTACTTGTTTCATTTTCTCTCCTTAAAGCTCCATCACTATTTTATTGATCTGCAATGATTCCTGAAAAGATATGTCTGTTAGGCTGTATACACTTCGCCTTTCAAGTTGCCTCTTTGTTGGCTACGCTCGCTCACCCCAGTCACATAGTTGTCTATGCTCCTGGGGATTTATTCTCTTGCTGCCGCGACGCACCTTGAAATCCATTGTGTATATAATTATCAGTTTAACTGCTTTTCATTAACATATAATATTTGTTGAAATCATCAACAGCTTAGAGGCTAATTCATGTCATACCGCGTTATCGCACTGGATCTGGATGGAACGCTGCTCGATCCACAAAAAAATATTCTGCCAGAATCGCTCGCGGCTCTAAATGAAGCCCGTCAAGCGGGTATTAAGGTTTTGATCGCCACCGGCCGCCATCATGTTGCCATCCATCCGTTCTATCAGGCGCTTAAGCTCGACACTCCGGCGATTTGCTGTAACGGGGCTTATTCATATGATTATCAGGCTAAAAAGGTTCTGGCCGCTAATCCTCTCTCTATTCATGAAGCCTCTCAAGTACTTTCTTATTTACAGGGCACTGAAATTGATCATCTGATGTATGTTGATGATGCTATTTTATATGAATCTCCACATACCGTTACCCGAACCCTTGCATGGTCAGATTCTCTGCCTGAGCATCAGCGCCCTACTCTCCTGCATATCAACAACTTTCAGGAAGCACTGAATAATGTCAATTTCATCTGGAAACTTGCCACTATGTCCCCCGATTTGGCGAAATTACGTGAGGTCAGTGAGCAGATCAGGGAAGAAGTCGATCTGGAGTGTGAATGGTCATGGTTTGATCAGGTCGATATCGCCAAAAAGGGCAATAGTAAAGGGCTGCGTTTACAGCAATGGGTTGAATCACAAGGGATGAGTATGAAAGATGTTATTGCTTTTGGCGATAATTTTAATGACATCAGTATGCTGGAATCCGCAGGTTTGGGGGTTGCGATGGGAAATGCCGTTGATGATGTCAAAGCGCGGGCAGATCTTGTTACCAAAGATAATGTTCAGCCCGGTATTGCAGAAGTTATCCGAAAATATGTGCTGTAATTTGTTTCACTCTGGAAGGAGCATAAGTCACCCGTGCTCCTTCCATTCCACTATATTCAGTTTATAAGTGCTGATTTAACGCAATACTTTTAATTTGCGCATACAGCCATTGCCCTTCACGCAGATTAAGTGATTCCCGTGCCCACGGAGTAATCCTTGCCCACAGATAACGGTCAGCCAGAGCAAGTTTGACATCAACCTGACCAGCATCCTCGAAAAATTCAATGACTTTTACCTGTAAGGTATTACGAATACTACTGCCTTTTGGTGGCTCTAATACTAAAGAAACATCGGAAGCATCAATGCGGATACGCAAATCAGTTCCCTCTGTGACATTAATTTCCGGTAACCAGAGAGCTTTATCAGCCACCGCCACTGCTGTCATGTGGTAACGCTGATGATGCTCCATCACTGTTACAGTTAATATACTGCTCAGGTTATCCTTTTGCAGCCACGGTCGCAGGATGCTGTTTGACCACACTTCTTCCAGTGTGCCCGACATCCTGATTTTTCCTTTATCCATAACAACTACGTTATCAGCCAGATGGATAATTTCATCCAAATTGTGACTGACATACAGGATCGGAATTTTGATATCTTCAGACAATTTTTCCAGATACGGCAATAATTCACGTTTACGGGGCAGATCCAGTGAGGCCATAGGTTCATCCATCAGCAAAAGTTCAGGCGCCGTCAATAATGCCCGCCCAATCGCAACCCGCTGTTTTTCTCCACCAGATAAGGTTATTGGGAAACGTGATAGTAGATGCTCAATACCAAGCAATTCCACAATTTTGCCAAAATGTGGCTGCATGTCTGGCGACATACCATATTGCAAATTTCCTTTGACCCGATAATGAGGGAAAAGCCGGGCATCCTGAAATACATAACCGATTCGACGTTTTTCCGGTGGCAGAAATATTTTGTGCTCTGTATCTACCAGAATGCGTTGGTTTAAGATAATGCGGCCTTTTTGTGGCCGGGTCAGACCGGCAATGGCATTGATTAACGAAGTTTTTCCTGCTCCGGAAAGCCCGAAGATGGCAGTAATGCTTTCCGCTGGCAATGTGGTATCAATCTGCATATGCAGATCACCCAGATGCTGTTCGAAATTTAATTCTAACATGCTGCCCCCAGCCGTTTTCTGCCCCAACGGGTCAGCCACTCAGACAGCAATAATGACACCAGAGCCAAAATTACCGCGATCACACACAAACGTGCGGCGGCAGTTTCTGCTCCTGGCATTTCAATTAATGTATACATGGCAAGTGGAATGGTACGAGTCTCACCGGGAATATTTGACACAAAAGTAATGGTTGCGCCAAATTCACCCAATGAACGGGCAAATGCCAGCACAGAGCCAACAATAATACCCGGCAATGAAAGTGGTAAAGTAATCGTGAAAAAGACCTTAAGTGAACTGGCTCCTAACGTGTGGGCCGCCTGTTCCAGACGAAGATCTATCGCTTCCAGTGCCAGACGGATTGCCCTGACCATGAGCGGAAAGGAAACAACCGCCGAAGCCAGAGCAGCACCTGTCCAGTTAAATGCAAAGCTAACACCGAACCAGTCATAGAGAAATTCCCCGAATATACCGCGACGCCCCATACTCATTAGCAACAGATAACCAACAACAACCGGGGGTAAGACCAGCGGTAAATGGATAACACTATCCAGCAGGGATTTCCCGAAAAACTGACAACGTGCCAGAACCCATGCCATCAAAATCCCTAATGGCAAACTGAACAGCACTGCAATCCCTGAGACTTTCAGACTCAGTAAAATTGCCTGCCATTCATATTCACTTAACATCTCCAAAAGAACAGTTCCTACAGTGAATTAAAACCGTAACGTGTGAAAATTTCTACGGCTTCAGGGGTTTTAAGATAATCATAAAAATCCTGTACTGCCTGATTTTCATGACCTTTAATAATTGCAATCGGATATTCCACCGGTTTATGACTCTCTTGCGGGAATACACCAACAACTTTCACTTTTTTGCTGGCAACAGCATCAGATCCATAAACAATTCCCAGTGGCACTTCTTCACGCTCGACCAGAGCCATACCACTACGCACATTGTTAGTTCGGGCCAACAATGGATTAACTAAATCCCATGCTCCCAGATATTGCAGGGATTCTTTAGCATAAATACCAACAGGAACATGGTCAGGATCCCCAACAGCCAGATGCCCTCCGGCCAGTAAAGAACTCCATTTTGTTTCCTGATTGATATCGATTTTATTCAGCTTACTCTTTTTAGGCGCAATCAGAACCAGTTGATTCCCCAACAAAGTATGACGAGTATCTTCAATAATGAGTTTTTTGCCCGAAATATAATCCATCCATTGTTGGTCAGCAGAAATAAACAAATCTGCGGGTGCTCCCTGTTCTATTTGTCGAGCCAGTGTTGAAGATGATGCGTAAGAAGCAACAACCTCACCTTGAGTATCTTTTTTATACTGTTCGGCAATATCGTTAAGTGCATTCGTCAATGATGCAGCAGCAAAAACAGTCACTTTTTCCGCTGCCCAAGTGTTGCTAACAAGAGCAAAAGACACTACAGCCCCGGCCAATAACTGATAAAAATTCTTTATTACGCGCTTTTTCATGTTGTATTTCACTTATGATAACCAAAACGGTGCGCTGTATATAACAAGATACAACGTTAAATGAAAATACTATTCTGAGATTAATCGGCAAGTTGTGAGCTAGTTTTAGCTTTTGTATTAAGTTGATGTAAAGATTACTCAGAAAACACAAATAATCTTCAATATTGTCAATATAGTAATGTGGAGAAAAGAAGTTATATACAGTGCTATATCTCGTTGTATTATATATTTTTCATCTTTCAAGTTGCCTCTTTGTTGGCCACAATACAACACAAAATTCATTGAATATAACTGCTGATATGTGCCGGAACAGAGTGCATTTTTAAAGCGAAAAACATTCGATATTTTACATAAATGAGGGCTAACTTTTGTTACACACCACCCCATTACAAAAAGACATCACCAAAAAACGGTTGCTGACAATAGCTGGCTTGGGCTGGATGTTTGATGCTCTGGATGTCGGTCTCTTATCCTTCTTACTGGCCGCCCTGAAACAAGATTGGGGACTAAGCTCAGAACAGTTAGGCTGGATAGGTAGTATTAATTCGATAGGCATGGCCGTCGGTGCTTTTGTCTTTGGCGTGATGGCTGATAAAACCGGACGAAAATCAGCCTTTATTGTCACACTACTGCTGTTTAGTGTAGGCAGTGGCTTAACGGCATTGGTCACCACATTAGCAGCACTATTGGTTCTGCGTTTTATTATCGGTATGGGTTTAGGCGGAGAACTTCCTGTCGCGTCAACGCTGGTGTCCGAAAGCGTAGAACCCCATGAGCGTGGGCGTCTGGTTGTGATACTGGAAAGCTTCTGGGCCTTCGGCTGGCTTGCCGCGGCATTGATTGCTTATTTTGTTATTCCAAGTTATGGGTGGCGGGTTGCCATGTTGCTGAGTGCTCTACCGGCTTTTTACGCTATCTACCTTCGTTTGCATTTACCCGATTCGCCACGCTATACACAAATGTGCGCCCAGAAACCCCTCAATTCAATTATGCATAATATACGAGAAGTATGGTCGGCCGATTATCGTCGAGCAACTGTCATGCTGTGGGTTTTGTGGTTCTGCGTAGTATTTTCCTATTATGGTATGTTTTTGTGGCTGCCAAGCGTCATGATGCTGAAGGGGTTTAGCCTGATAAAAAGTTTCCAATATGTGCTAATCATGACACTAGCTCAGCTTCCCGGTTACTTTACTGCCGCATGGATGATTGAACGCTACGGACGTAAATTCGTTCTGGCGAGCTATCTAATGGGAACTGCTGTCAGTGCCTATTTCTTCGGTACAGCTGATAGTATTACCCAGCTTCTTATCTTTGGCATTCTGCTGTCATTTTTCAATCTTGGTGCCTGGGGAGCAATCTACGCCTATACGCCAGAACAATATCCGACAGCAATTCGCGCAACCGGTGCTGGCATGGCGGCATCAATTGGGAGAATAGGCGGTATCATTGGCCCTTTGATGGTCGGTTATCTGGTAGCGATGAATTCATCGATCTCCCTGATTTTTTCCCTGTTCGGCTTTTCAATTCTGGTGGCTGTAGGCGCTGTGATTTGGCTGGGGAAAGAGACTCGCCAGACAGAACTTATGCCGTAATAAAAAATAAACCCTGTTTGAAATAACAGGGTTTTTCAACAATCTGCTCTCAGTATATGACTTCTTTAGGAAAAAAAATCGCAGAGGCGCTGGCGATCAAATTCAACCAAAATTAGCGCTCAATACTTTGTGTTTCACTTTTAGAGATAAGGTTAAACAATTCACCCAACCCATAAATCAGCCCAAGAATGGCTGCCATGACAACAGGAACCATGACCAGTTCAAACGCTATACTTTTAATCAGTTCAAACATGTATACCTCATATCATGAATGACTATCATCGAATCGAACAATAAGCTGTGCCTGATTCAGCTTCACACTCATCCGGCAATGAACGCCCGGTAATGAAACAAAAAGCTTTACTGCACAGACAACAATTACGCTATTCTAGACAATAAAAAGGTAACAGTAACCGACGAAACGTGCGATTCTTACGGTTATTCTGTAGAAACTTTCAAATAGTTACCTGAAATGAATCACTATGCAAGCCGAAATATTATTAACTCTTAAATTGCAGCATCGGGTTTTTGCCGATCCCCGGCGAATTGAATTGCTGAAGCAGATAAAAATTACGGGTTCTATCAGTCAGGGAGCCAGACAGGCCGGTATCAGTTATAAAAGTGCCTGGGATGCTATTAATGAGATGAACCATCTGGCAGATGAGCTATTGGTTGAACGAGCAACCGGTGGCAAAGGCGGTGGTGGCGCTCAACTGACTCCTTATGGCGAACGCCTGATACAGCTTTACGGCCTGCTGGAACAAATTCAGCAAAAAGCATTCGATGCTCTCAAACAGGATTCACTGCCTCTGGATAGTCTGCTGGCAGCCATTTCGCGGTTTTCTTTACAATCCAGCGCCAGAAATCAATTTTTCGGTACAGTCGTTGAGCGGGATAATGGAAATATTCAGCAAAATATTGGTATCCTGCTGGCTGATGGCAAAACATCTATCCGCGCTTCTGTAACAGAACAAAGTGCTGAACGCTTAGGCCTGATAAAAGGAAAAGAGGTGATCGCACTTATTAAAGCTCCGTGGATTACCTTACACAAAGGAGCTACCGTTTTCTGCAACACGACTTTTTCCGGAGACATTAACTCTTTCGAAAACACCCCCGTTTTTGAAAATCAGTTATCCGGCCAAGTCAGCCAGATTGAGGCAGGAGCACAGTGCAGCGAAATTATCGTGAGTCTGAATAGTGGCGAATCTCTCTGCGCCACATTATCCAATCAAGAAATAGAAAATTTAGATCTTCAACTAAATGATATTGTCACCGCTCTTTTTGGTGCTGATAAAGTGATTATTACAGCATTAAATTAGATATATACCCTATGGATTTCGAGTTGCATCGCGGCGGCAAAGGAGTAAGTCCCCTGAGCATAAATAACTATGCGGCAACTGGGGTGAACGAGTGCAGCCAACAAAGAGGCAATTTGAAAGACGACGGGTATATTCGCCCCCGTCAGGGGCATCCGAATATTCCCCCTAACAATTAATATTCCCCCATCCCGAAATATAAATCCATAACGAATAACAGACGACTACTCATTGACATTGAACAGTATTCCGCTTATTTCTGTGATCCTTTAGTTGATGTTGCTTAAATAAGGAAGAAAAATGTCTGAATTGCAAGTATCGCAAGGTAGTTTCCGTTTAAGTGACACCCGTATCCTGAAGATACCGTCACTAAAAATCATCTCTGGAGAGAACTGGGCATTTGTCGGTTCGAATGGCAGTGGGAAGTCTTCTCTGGCCTGTGTTTTATCGAATGAATTAACCCAACTGACGGGTGAAATACATTGCTCGTTCCATACTCCTGTACGCCTCTCTTTCGAGCAACTTCAGCAACTGGTTGATAAAGAATGGCAACGCAACAATACAGACCTGCTCAGTGAGGATGAGGACGATACTGGACACACTGCCGCAGAAATCATTCAGCTTCACCATAAAGATAATGAATTGTGCCTTGAGCTATCCGCATATTTCGGCATTAAAGATCTACTCTCACGCCGTTTCAAGTATCTTTCTACCGGTGAAGTGCGGAAGGTGTTGCTTTGTCAGGCATTAATGGCGGATCCAGACCTTCTTATCCTTGATGAACCTTTTGACGGATTGGATGCTTATGCCCGCACTCAGTTATCTCAGCTATTATCAACACTGGCCGAAAAAGGTATCACACTGATTTTCCTGTTAAACAGGTTTAACCAGATCCCTGATTTTGTCGAGAGAATTGGTGTACTCGCCGATTGTCAGCTGATGCTATCCGGAGAAAAAAAGCACGTTTTGGCTGAATCTCTGGTTGCACAATTAGCACACAGTGAAAAACTAAAAAATATTCGGCTGCCGGAAACAGATGAGTACCGAATTGATGAGCAACTTCTCTCAGATCAACCGCTGGTATCAATGCAGGATGTTGTTGTTCAATACAATGATAAACCGATATTACATGGCCTAAGCTGGCAGGTTAATCCCAGTGAAAACTGGCAGATTATTGGCGAGAATGGAGCAGGAAAATCCACTCTTCTCAGCCTGATTACCGGCGATCATCCTCAGGGTTACAGTAATCAGCTAGTTCTATTTGGCCGCCAGCGAGGCAGTGGAGAAACTATCTGGGATATTAAACGCCACATTGGCTATGTCAGTAATAGTATTCACCTTGAATATCGTGTCAGTACCAGCGTCCGTAATGTTATTCTCTCCGGTTTCTTCGACTCCATCGGGCTTTATCAGGCTGTTTCAGATCGTCAACGACAATTGGCAAATGAGTGGCTGGCATTATTGGGTTTATCCGATGCAACTGCAAACAGTCCGTTTCATAGTCTGTCATGGGGTCAGCAACGCCTTGTATTAATTGCCCGTGCCTTAGTGAAACATCCGGCTTTGTTAATTCTTGATGAGCCATTGCAAGGGCTTGATTCACTCAACCGGCAGTTAGTCCTGCGTTTCATTGATATCATGATTAAAAATGGCGATACGCAACTTCTGTTTGTCTCCCACCATCAGGAAGATGCGCCAGAATGCATCACTCATCGGCTGAAATTTATTCCTGATGGCGATATTTATCGTTATGAAACCGAGCTGACTTTTAGCCCTCTTTTGTGATTTTCTAATATTCTTCATTTTTCAGGCCGTCTCTGACCGGAGGCCGGCCTGAAACCCATAAAATATTAATTCCTCTCTCAACTGATACTGAAGAGGGATAAATGTGTAACGTGTTCTATAAATATTTTTTTGATAGTCCTTATTATTTTTTTGAATTTTTTGTCTATTGCTATAAAATCCCGCCCTATTTTTTAGATCGTTTACCTATTTTTTTCAAAAAGAACCGAGAATTGTATGGGCTGGACTTTACTTGCCGCTTCGCTGGCACTGTTAGATATTCGCCAAAAAATCGCATTTTTCATTGCATTCTTAGCTATCGCTGTTGGGATCAGCACTCACATACTGGCCTACCCCGCGATCATCTCATTATTAATGATAAGTGTATTGGGTGTGGCGCATGTCTATTTCAATACCAAAAGGCATTTTATCGGTAAAAGCATTACCGAAGCCATGTTGGTTATCGTTAGTATTTTGTTATTTATACATTTTATTCCCGGTTTTCATAACCTGAAATATCTGGACAAAGTACAGGTTGGGCCACTCAGTGCACCTTTTTCTATGTACTTCAATTTTGACAAGGCACTGGTTCCTTTTCTTTTATTGTGCTGTATGCCAAGCCTATTCCGCTGTAATCCAGTAGTTAAAGCTCCTGCTCACGGCTGGGCATTGTTAATCGCAGCGATACCAGCATTATTAGGGCTTGCTACATCGCTTGACGGGTTGGCAGTTGAACTCCACCTACCAAGTTGGTTTCCTGCCTTCGTTGTTGCCAATATTTTATTTGTATCACTAGCAGAAGAAGCCTTATTCCGTGGCTATATTCAACAAAAGCTCAGTCAGTGGATGAATCCCTATTTTGCGCTGATCATTACTTCTTTACTATTTGGTGCCGCCCACTTCGCAGGCGGTGGACTATTGATGGCTTTCGCAACACTGGCAGGCCTGATTTATGGTATAGCGTGGATGTGGAGTGGCCGTTTATGGGTAGCTGTCGGATTCCATTTTACCCTTAATGTATTACACCTGCTGTTTTACACATATCCGATTAAAACGATCATCAGCTAATTTCCGCTATCTTATCTATACACAATGGATTTCAAGTTGCAGCCAGTCAGGCTGCAACTCCTTCCATATATGATTTAAGACAGAAGTTCATCGACTATTGTTTGCTGTTTCAGTCTATCGCGCCATATAATGCCCGCAGCGAGCATTTCATTTTGTATTAAAAAGTAATGATAGGAGTTTAAGCTATGGCTGTAACTAAGCTGGTTCTTGTAAGACATGGTGAGAGCGAGTGGAACAAAGAGAACCGTTTTACGGGGTGGACTGATGTTGAACTGTCTGATAAAGGCCGCAATGAAGCGCAACAGGCTGGTCAATTGCTGAAACAGGAAGGTTTTGCTTTTGATTTCGCCTATACATCTGTTTTAAAACGCGCCATTCATACTTTGTGGAATATTCTGGATCAGGTCGATCAACAATGGCTACCAGTTGAAAAAAGCTGGAAACTGAATGAACGCCATTATGGTGCCCTACAAGGTCTGGATAAAGCAGAAACAGCGGCTAAGTATGGTGATGATCAGGTTAAATTATGGCGTCGTGGCTTTGCCATCACTCCTCCTGATCTGACCAAAGATGATGAACGTTATCCCGGCCATGACCCTCGCTATGCAAACCTGAAACCAGAAGAACTTCCTGTCACAGAAAGCCTGGCAACGACTATCGAGCGTGTTGTTCCTTACTGGGAAGAAGTAATTAGACCTCGCGTTGCAAACGGTGAAAAAGTTATCATCGCTGCTCACGGCAATTCGCTGCGCGCACTGGTGAAGTATCTGGATAATATGGGCGAAGACGAAATTCTTGAGTTAAATATTCCAACTGCTGTACCGCTGGTTTATGAATTCGACGAGAATATGAAGCCAATTAAACACTATTATCTGGGTAATGCGGATGAAATCGCTGCAAAAGCAGCGGCTGTCGCAAACCAGGGTAAAGCAAAATAATTGAGAAAGACATAAAAAGCCGGAAATCATTCCGGCTTTTTTTCATACAAAATCATCCTCGGCGAGTTCTGACAGCCTGAGACAACTGCTGTAATAGCAGTTCTGTATCATCCCAGCCAATACAGGCATCTGTCACACTTTTCCCATAAACCAGTGGCTCATCATCATCTAAACTTTGGTTGCCTTCAACCAGATGGCTTTCAACCATCACACCGATAATCGCATTCTCTCCGGCAGAGATCTGGCCACAAACATCAGCCCCTACATCCATCTGCCTTTTGAACTGCTTCGCACTGTTTGCATGGCTGAAATCAATCATTACCTGCGGTTTCAATCCTGCTTTTAATAAACCTTCTTTCACCGCGCTGACATGTTCAGCACTGTAGTTTGGCTCTTTTCCGCCACGCAGAATAATATGGCAATCCTGATTGCCCGTCGTATTAACGATGGCAGAATGACCCCATTTAGTTACTGACAGGAAGCAGTGTGATGAGCCGGCAGCATTGATGGCATCAATCGCTACTTTTATTGTACCGTCAGTACCGTTTTTAAAACCCACCGGGCAGGACAGCCCTGATGCCAGCTCACGGTGAACCTGAGACTCGGTTGTACGTGCTCCTATTGCTCCCCAGCTCATCAGATCGGCAAGATACTGGGGGGTAATCATATCAAGGAATTCACCTGCTGCCGGTAACCCAATATTATTAATATCGAGCAGAAGTTTACGTGCTGTGCGTAACCCATCATTGATATCAAAGCTACAATCCATTTTCGGGTCATTGATTAACCCTTTCCAACCAATTGTAGTACGCGGTTTTTCAAAATAAACCCGCATCACGATTTCCAGATCTGCTTTCAATTCGCGGCGCAATTTATTCAGGCGCTCTGCATATTCCAGTGCAGCCTTTGGGTCATGAATTGAACATGGGCCAATTATTACCAATAAACGATCGTCTGCACCAATTAAAATGTTATGAATGCCTTCACGAGCTTCACGAACGGTAGCAGCAGTATCTTTTGTTGCAGGGAATTTTTCGAGTAATGCAACTGGTGGCAATAATTCTGTTATTTTTCTTATCCTTACATCGTCATTCTGGTAATTCATCGGCCTTTCACCTAATGTGTTTACAGTTATTTAAAATAATTTTGTGATCTCAATCTAACTGTTAGATGAAGTGCTGTAAATAATCTTTATGAGTAAATAAGCAGAATTTTTATAAAAGAGAAAAAATATATATCCAATGGATTCGGAGCTACATCACACCAGTAGGAAAATCACGAATTAATCGAAAACGAATTTGCCCAATCAAATACGAGCCGAGAGGAAAGGCTATAGTCCCTTATTAATTCCAGAAATTCAGGTAACTAAATGTTTATAAAAAGATAACCTGAAAAAATAATGTCACTAACAAAAAGGACATTGGAAAAATAGCATGTATAAATGGAATATCAATAAACAGGCCATAATGACTTATGGCCTGTTCCGGGCTAGTTATTAATTTGAATTTTCAGTGGAAGTACGTTCTGTAGATGATGTTTCATGATTATTCTTAGCTACTTTTATCCATAGACGAGCACCGTTCAAAGCAATCCCTGTCAGAATAATATACTGCAACGACATCGCTAATACGCCTTGCTTGTAGTAAATGGCAACGCTGATCACATTAATAATCACCCACAACAGCCAATTTTCTACATGCTTACGGGTCATGAGAATCATAGCCACTATTGATAATACGGTCATAACAGAATCCCAGAATGGGAAAGCATCTGGCAGCAAGTCAGGCATGGTGATCCCAAAGCCCATTCCCTGTAAAGCAATCACAGAAACTTTTGCCATATAACCAAATATTTGGTCAATATTAAATGTCATTACCAGGATAAAAAGGAGGGAAACAGTAGCCACACTGAACATCTGTTTGGAGCTAAGCCAGCGGATCTTTAATTCTTTCTGTTGCTGTTCATCGACTCTGCTCCATGCATACCAACCATAAATGTTGGCAGCAAAGAAGAAAATTTGTAGCATAAGACTGGCATAAAGCTGGATCTGAAAAAATATCACCGCAAATAGGGAAACATTAATTAAACCAAATAAATAGTTAATAATTTTTTCCTGACTCGCAAGCCAGATACATAATAAACCTGCAATTGTACCAACAGCCTCGATATATGAGGGTTGATAACCAAATATCTCCACAGGGATATGGTTATTTATACTGAAAAATCTGCTGAGAAAATCCATACTTTTTATCCTTACCGTAATTAATGTTTAGTATGTCAATAACAAAGGCATTAAATCAGGTTAAAAACCAACCTTATAGCCAGTTTTTGTTTTATATACTAAACAAGATAGCGATTTTTTAAGTAAAAGTCTTTAAATATTTTAGAAATTTTAATGTCAATTACCAGACGCTGATATGGTAAACATAAAAACCAATTATTAATAATTACACTTGGAAAATAGTTAGGGAATTATAAAAAAGGAATTTATTTTAAATGTGATTTAAATAAAAACAAAGTGATACCAATATATAAAAAATCAGATTAAAACATCAGCAGAAATAGTAAAATTTCATTTATAATTTTACTTTATGATTAAATATAAAATCATATAATTGAAATTATTTTCTTGACATAATAAAGAGTGACAACTAACTTTTATTATATATTTGGGATGAATAATTTTATCCGCATTAAAAAAACCATTCACATTGGATTATAATGATATTCATACCTCATATATTGCTAAGAAAAATCAGAGTATATGAGAATTAATTCATGCTTAACACATTGAATAATTTAGCCATATCATGATTAGGTGATTCATCAGAAATACGATTACTCCATAAATTAAAACATATTACTGATATTTTTAAATATATTATTATTTTCAAATAATCATTTAAATAACATCTAGTTATGATAGTTTATATTATTTTACTTTCACAAAAATCACCTTAAAAAAATAAATCCCGTTCAGATATCACACTTATAAATATAAAAATATTACTTCTGTATTTTTCAGATTACTGTTATGACATCCATTCTTTATATTTCATACACATCAATAGGAAAGAATAATGGACAGACAAAATCCAACAGACGATACTAATCCCACATTTATTCCCGGTAATAAATATGTACTCTCTTGGGATAGTGCAGGTAATTGGATGATAAATGGTAAATCTTTCCAATTTTTCGGTGGAGAAATTCATCCTTCACGGGTTCCATCTCAATATTGGGATCACCGGATCAAAATGATCAAAGCTCTCGGGTGTAATACGATATCACTCTATCTAATGTGGAATTTTCATGAACTACCTGATGGGGCTTTTGATTTCTCATCGTCAGACAAAAATATCGCACACTTCATCGATCTATGTGCAACTAACAATATGTGGGTATTGTTACGTCCCGGACCATATTCTTGCGCAGAATGGGATTTTGGTGGATTACCACCACGTATGTTAGCCGATCCTCAGTTCCATGACTCTTCAGATAAGTTACAAATACGCGGCAATTTCCCAAATTACATGTCAGCCGTACTAAAATGGAATACAGCCCTTTATGAACGGGTCATTAAAGGACGGACGCTGACCTCAGGTGGCCCAATCATGCTGATAGCGCTAGAAAATGAATATACCTCTTGGGGTCCGGACGATCCCGCTCACCCAACTGCGCTGGCAGCACAATGGGTAAGTTTAGGCTATACAGAGAAGTTTTGTGTTTGTGAAGGCTGGGCGAACGCGTTTAAAAATAATCACATTCCACTACCGACCAATACGGCGTACGGGCTGACAGCTGAAGGAAATAGTGTTTCACATCACAATGAAGCTAAACAATACTATCAGGTCGCAAGTTTTGGTGCAGAATGCTATCCCGGTTGGATATGTCATTGGACCGAGGAAAAACAAACAATTTACATCGATACTTTTGCAGATATAGTCGCAAGGCTGGCAAAAGCAGGTTGTTCATTTGTCATTTACGTTGGGCACGGCGGTACTAACTTTGGCTTTACGGCTGGCAGTAATGGAAAGTCAACTTCATCAGTCCCAGTGATAACCTCTTATGACTATGGCGCACCAGTATCAGAAAATGGCCGACAAAATGCAAATTTCCAAGTTATTAAAACTGCTTATGCTAAAAATGCTTCATATATAGTACCTTCTAATCCAATTCCTGCGTCGATCCCCAGTATTACTGACGGCGAAATCTCGCCGATATCGAACAGCCAATTCGTTTTCAGTGATTTTCTATCTAATGTCATTCCGACCATTCCAAACCCCATACCACAGACCATTGAGTGGATCGCGTTGACTCTTAACAGCCAACAACCAGCCAGTACTGGTATTTATCCGGCTGGTATCACTGTTTATCAAACAGAGCTACCTAAGTCAGGTTATGATCTCTCTGTGGAATTCAATCGGCCACCCGATTTTGCATTGGCCTTCCTCAACGGGGTTCGTGTTACAAGCGATGTATTAACAACGGTGAAAGGGGGAAAAATATCTCCTGTAACTTCATTCAAAATTGATGATGTGCCGCCAAATTCTATATTACAGATCGTCTGTATGTCATTCGGACGAGCAAATTATGGTGGTGATGAAATGAGAACGGATGGACGTGGCCTTTCTGGCAACGTAATTCTGAATGGTGATGTGCTGACAAACTGGAAAATGACTCTTTATCCGCTATTGGCATCACAACTGGCGAAACTGCCTTTCGGTATCAATAAACCCACGAGCCCTCGTCCATTTTTTGCTAAAGCAATTCTTACTATCGATATTCCTAAAGACATGTATATTGATATGTCCTCATGGGGTACTGGCTACGTTTTAGTGAACGGACACAATCTCGGCCGTTATTGGACGTTGGCAGGGCCTCAGACCCGGCTATATTGCCCCGGAGTGTGGTTAAACAGCGGCAGTAATACGATTATCATTTTTGAATTTACTCAGGCTACTGCCGGTACGCTTAGCTTCTTTAGTTCGAGTAATTTGCCATATAACCATTAGAATATAAGCTTAGTACTATCAGAGATGATAGGTTTAGATGGTGGGTCGTGCAGGATTCGAACCTGCGACCAATTGATTAAAAGTCAACTGCTCTACCGACTGAGCTAACGACCCATCTGAGGTATATCTGAATTGAAGATTTAAATGGTGGGTCGTGCAGGATTCGAACCTGCGACCAATTGATTAAAAGTCAACTGCTCTACCGACTGAGCTAACGACCCATTTACATCTTGTTTAGCAACACTATTGCTTGCCAACGGCGGCATATATTACTGATTTCTCAGCACGGCGCAACATTTATTTTATTAAAACCCGTTCAAGCGACTACTAATCACCCAATTATCCCCAAAAAGACCGATATATAACCTTTTGGGGATAATTATTACATTCCAGCAATCTTTTTGGCAGCCATTTTTGCCGCGTTGGTACCGGGATATTGCTTAACTACCTGCTGATAAACTGCCTTGGCTTTATCCTTTTGCCCTTTTTCCTGCATGATCAAACCAATTTTATACAAGGAATCGCTGCTTTTTGATGATTTAGGATAATTTTTCACCACTGTCGCAAAATAATAAGCCGCATCATCTTTCTTGCCTTTGTTGTAATTCAACTGACCTAACCAATAGTTAGCATTCGAAAGGTATTTAGACTTAGGATACGCTTTAACAAAGTTCTGAAAAGCAACGATTGCCTTATCATATTCTTTGGTATTAATAGCCAAAGCGACGGCAGCATCATAATCTCCCTTCTCATTACCTGTACTCGTGGCAGCGGCCGGTTGATTATCTGAGCTTTTCTCTGCTGACGGAGTAGCATTATCAGTTTCAGAACCTGAAGGATTGGTGATTTTATCCAGTTGCTGATAAATGTCCTTCTGGCGCTCAATAACCTGATTTAATTGGTACTGATTTTCCTGAATCTGACCACGTAGCGTATCAATATCACGTTGGGAATCAGCAAGCTGCTGCTGAAGTTGAGTTAATAACTGACTGTGAGCGTCAGAAATACGCTCTAACTGGGAAAGGCGCTCATCGGTGGAGCCTGAGCCGACATTACTGATTGGCGCTCGGGCGGTAGCGGCCCAAGGAGCCGCTACGCCAACCAATAACGACAGACCCAATACAAAACGTCTGAAGTTACTGTTCATGCATTACTCTTAGTATACGATTACAGCGCGACGGTTTTTAGCGTATGCTGCTTCGTCATGACCCAGTACTGCTGGTTTTTCTTTACCGTAAGAAACAACAGCGAGCTGGTCAGCTGAAACGCCTTTGCCTTGCAGGTACATTTTAACTGCATTTGCACGACGCTCACCCAGAGCGATATTGTACTCAGGAGTACCACGCTCATCCGCATGACCTTCGATAGTCACTTTAACAGATGGATTGCTACGCAGGAATGCAGCGTGTGCATCCAGCATCTGAGCAAATTCATTGTTGATGTCGTATTTATCGAAACCGAAGTATACGATGTTGTGGTTTTGCAGTTCCTGCATTTGCTGACGTGCTAATTCTTCAGCAGACAGACCTGCTTTAGAAGAATTATCAACAGTGCTTACGCCTGACTGATCACTGTTACCATTTTTATTGGTATTACTACACGCTGCTACGGCCATGATTGGTAAAGCTAACATCAGCCCTTTTAGCACTTTGTTCAATTGCATCTCTTTGATCCTTTTATAGTTTGCCATACATACTTGTTATGCATCACAGATACGGCGACCAGGCAGGAGCTTTCACCTGTCCATCAGTAGCCGGAAGACGCGCTTTGAAACGTCCGTCAGTCGAAACTAGCTGCAATACAGTCCCCAACCCTTGGGTGGAGCTATAAATAACCATAGTGCCGTTAGGTGCGATACTCGGCGTTTCATCTAGAAACGTATCTGTCAAAACCTGAACAGATCCCGTTGCCAGATCCTGTTTGGCGATGTGCTGACTGCCACTCGCTGTGCTAACCATAACGATAAACGTACCGTCAGGACTCACATCAGCGTCCTGGTTCTGTGAACCTTCCCAAGTCAGTCGTTGTGGAGCACCGCCATTAATATCAATTTTATATAACTGTGGGCGACCGCCCTGGTCCGAAGTATAGACCAGCGTCTTATTATCCGGCATCCAGCTTGGCTCAGTATTGTTACTGCGGCCGTCCGTGATCTGATTAATTTGCCCTGAGGCCAAATCCATCACATATAAATTCAGGCTGCCCGTTTTAGATAATGCAAAAGCGAGCTTGGTGCCATCTGGGGAAAATGCCGGTGCACCGTTGTGACGAGGAAACGATGCAATCTGACGCACAGCCCCTGTTGCCAGAGTCTGGATCACCAGAGAAGAATGCCCGCCTTCAAATGTCACATAAGCCAGTTGAGAACTATCTGGTGACCATGCCGGTGACATTAAGGGGGCTGGTGAACGATGCACGACATTTTCGTTATAGCCGTCATAATCAGCGACACGCAATTCATACGGGTACTTATCTGTGGCTGTTTTCTTAACGACATAAGCTATACGAGTCGCAAATGCTCCCTTGATGCCAGTCAATTTTTCAAATACTTCATTACTGACTGTATGTGCAGCATAGCGCAGCCATTTTTTATCAACTTGAAATTGATTCTGAGCCAAGACCGAACCGGGCGTACCAACGACATCAACCAATTGATAGGAAACTAAATATTTACCATCAGCAGCAGGCTGAACCTGCCCGACAACCACTGAATCTATCCCAAGGGCAGACCATGCGGCAGGTGTAACTTCCGATGCCGTGGTAGGTTGTTGTGGCATACGATCCGAAGTGATGGGATTAAACTTCCCACTGTTTCTCAAATCAGCTGCAACAATAGAACCAATTGCTTCAGGTGGAGTATCCGCCCCAGTCCATTTGAATGGTACAACGCCAATAGGACGGGCTGAATCAACACCCTCTGTAATTTCAATGCGAACTTCCGCACGGGCAACTGTTGCCCACAGCAGCAGAAAACCCAATAATGCCTTAAACGTCAGTTTAAAAGTTTGCTTCATCATCTCTCCCTTATCGCGATCACCATGCCCGCAATAATCCGCCGGATTCTAACAAACGCCAACAAACAAAACCAGATACCTAAATAAAATCTGATGATTTTGTTTACATAGATAAATTATCCGCAGTTTTACCTAATAAATTATCCATTATTACCAAATATTTATCTTACTACGGCTTAAAGTCTAGTGAGAAACTCTTGAAATGTTCATAAACCTCTTTACTTGGTGGGCGGGGCATTTTTGTTTGGTTAGCCGCTGCAATTGCCGCTTGGCACAGAGCAGGATCGCCTCCATTAGCATGAATGCTAATTAACATACCATCCGGTGCCAGTTTTATCGTCAAATCACAGGTGCGCCCTAAGAACAAACTCGGATCAAGAAACTTACCCTGAATTGCCGCACGGATTTGTCCTTTATAATTATTGATATCTGATTCAGAAGCGCCACTCTTTTTACCTCCGCCCTTACCTGCTGCGGATGCCCCTCCCTGTTTAGGTGTATCGGAAGTTAGCCCCCCTAACAGATCATCGACTGTCTGAGCCTGTTTGGCGTCTTCTGCCTTGGCTTTCGCTTTTGCTTTGGCCTCTGCTTTGGCTTTAGCTGCTGCTTCCGCTTTAGCTTTTTCTTCAGCTGCCGCTTTAGCCTTCGCTTCGGCTTCTGCTTTAGCTTTTGCCTCAGCCTCTACTTTTGCCTTCGCTTCCGCTTCGGCTTTACGTTTCGCCGCTTCTTCAGCTTCTTTTCTGGCCTGAGCCTCTGCTTTTTGTCGAGCCTCTTCCTGTTCTTTCAGAATTCTTTCCTGCTCTGCTTTCGCTTTGGCTGCTGCTTCTTCTGCAATTTTCTGCTCTTGGCGAGCTTTAGCGGCGGCAGCATCAGCCTGTTTTTTCTGCTCTTGCGCAACCTGCTGTGCCTTTATCCGCTCTTCTTCCGCAGCTTTCAGGCGCTCTTGCTCTTCCGCCTGCTTAGCTCGCAATTCAGCGGCCTGTTGTTCGGCTTTTTTCTTCCGCTGCTGCTCAGCCAGCTTTGCATTAGCCTGTTGCTGTTGCTGCTGGTTATATTGTTGAACTACGGCATTTGGATCGACCATAACCGCATCAATAACTGTACCACCGACTCCACCACCGCCCATCTCAGTTTTTTGTTCTAAAGAACCCCAAATCAGAAACCCGAATAGGATAATGTGCAAAATAACTGAAATAATAATGGCGCGATTTAGCCTGCTGTTTTGCTTGTTTGTCTTTCCCACGCTCGACATCCAGAAACTTTAAGTGTAAGCCGCCATTCAGGCGCCAATAGGCTGAGTCATTAAACCCACTGATTTCACTCCCGCCTGACGAAGCATATTCAGAGCCTTGATGACTTCATCATAAGGAACTTCTTTTGAACCCCCAATCAAGAAAATTGTTTTAGGGTTAGCTTTTATCAGAGTTTGAGCTTCAGCAATAATTTGTTGCTCTGGTAATAATTCCAGACGCTCCTGATTAACAACCATGTTGTACCGCCCTACCCCAGAGACCTCTACTATGACGGGAGGATTATCAGTGCTGGAAACCGTTTTCGAGTCCACTGAGTCAGGTAGATCAACCTCTACGCTTTGCGTAATAATGGGTGCGGTTGCCATAAAAATCAGCAGTAAAACCAGTAACACGTCCAGCAAGGGAACGATATTGATTTCGGATTTTAGCTCACGTCTGCGACTGCGAGTGCGCGCCATTCGCTTTTCCCCTTACTTTTTACGACTTGTTAGTATTAGAAACAAAAGCCTGACGGTGTAATATCGCCAGAAATTCTTCCATAAAATTGTCGTAAGTTTGTTCCAGTTTATTGACACGCTGATTCAGACGGTTATAAGCCATAACGGCAGGAATGGCTGCAAACAGACCGATTGCTGTTGCAATCAGAGCTTCTGCGATACCGGGTGCAACCATCTGTAACGTTGCCTGTTTCACTGATCCCAACGCAATGAAAGCGTGCATAATACCCCAAACTGTCCCGAACAGGCCGATATAAGGGCTGATAGAACCGACGGTACCCAGGAATGGAATATGATTTTCCAGTGTTTCCAATTCACGGTTCATGGAGATACGCATAGCACGGGAAGCCCCGGTCAGAATAGCTTCAGGCGCATGGCTGTTTGCCTGATGTAAACGAGAAAATTCTTT
The DNA here is from genome assembly GCF_002632825.1 of Xenorhabdus stockiae. Lineage (GTDB taxonomy): Bacteria > Pseudomonadota > Gammaproteobacteria > Enterobacterales > Enterobacteriaceae > Xenorhabdus > Xenorhabdus stockiae. Next base: position 51,423 of record NZ_NJAJ01000011.1, on the reverse strand, counting down.
AAAGCCAGAATAGAAAATTTGTTCAGTGCCGCTTAATGAATCACGATGTGACTGACTCTCTTTATAAAGGCGGGACAATTCAATCCCAGACCAGAATTTATCTTCAAATGCTTCCACTTCCCGAGTGGCGGAATTCAGAATTCTTGTTCTTTGAATAATAATCGCCCAAGAGACGACAGAAAAACCAATCAGAATTAACATGATCAGCTGTACTAAAAAGCCTGCCTTCAGGAATAAATCTAGGATGTTCATGTCAGTCACTGCTTAAACTCCGCGACAATAGACTTTGGAAGCGCAATAGGCTTCATTTGAGATGAATTTACGCAGACAACCAGACATTCTGCGTTACTGATAACTACATCATTACAATCAATTATCCGTTGAGTAAATGTCAGCGAAGCACCGCGGATATTCGTCACTTCGCACTCCACAACCAGCTTATCATCTAATCTGGCTGGCTTCCGGTAGTCAACGGTCATACGACTGACAACAAAACCAATTTGTTCATCCAACATATACTTCTGGTGGAAGCCCTTATCACGCAACATTTCTGTGCGGGCTCTTTCATAAAAAGCCAGATATTGAGCGTGATAGACCACACCACTAGCATCTGTGTCTTCGTAATAAACACGGATAGGCCAACGGAACAACATATTACTCACACATAATCCTAATCAGACTAATTGACGCTGCCACTATACTTAAGACAATAGCGCTTTGGAATGACTTGTTATTAAACTAGTCAAAAAAATTTATGGGCCAGTGTCCTGTAAAATTACAAATAGTTTACTTAAAGAAATGATATAAGCCAAAAATAAGGATTAAAAGTGCGGGTAATGGATGAAAGAAGAGACGCCAGACAAAATGTTTAGGATTAAATCCAACGCCAAAAATAACCCCGGAACAAATTGCCCAAATCAGTAAAATACCCTGCCATATCATCAACGAACTGGTGTTCCATGCAAATCGGGTCGGATCCCACAAAATACAGAAAGCAAGCCCTAAAGCCATAATGAGGATAAGGGCCCTCAACAGGCCCTTATTCATTATTAGCTGATAAAGTCTATCAACCAACATTATTTTTTGTCACTCTCAGTTACTTTTTTTGACTCACTGTGCTCAAGAGCTAAAGCCGCAATAATGGCAAAACTACAAGCTAAGAGCGTTCCGAGAATCCAGGCAAAATACCACATGTGCTATGCTCCTTTAGTACAGTGAATGTTTGTTGTTTTCAATGTAACCCTTATCCAGACGCCCGAAGGTTTTGTAGTAACACCAGATGGTGTATGACAAAACAATCGGAACAAAGATAAGCGCAACAACGAACATAATTTGTAGTGTCCACTGACTGGATGTTGCATCCCACATGGTCAGACTGACATTTGGATCAAGGCTTGATGGCATCACAAACGGGAACATGGATATCCCTGCGGTCAAAATAATGCAGGCAACCGTCAATGATGAGAACAGGAAAGCCCAGGCACCTTTATCCAGTTTGGTGGCTAACATAGTCAACAGAGGGAAAACCACACCCAGTGCAGGTATCGCCCACAATATCGGCTGGTTATTAAAGTTGATCAGCCATGCACCTGCCTGTTGAACCACTTCTTTATGTAATGGATTAGATACGCCGTTTACATCCAGACCGCCAGTCACAACATAACCATCGATACCGTAAATCAGCCACACACCCGCCAGTAAGAAAGCCACTGCTGTGATTAACGCACAAACCTGTGTCGCAGTACGGGAACGAAGGTGCAATTCACCTGTAGTACGCATTTGCAGGTAAGTGGCTCCCTGCGTAATGATCATCATCAAACTGACAATACCAGCGAGAAGACCATAAGGATTCAGTAGCCCGAAGAAAGATCCTTCATAAGATACGCGTAAATAAGAATCTACCGCCAGTGGCACACCCTGTAACAGGTTGCCGAATGCCACACCAATCACCAACGGTGGCACGAAACTGCCGACAACAATCCCCCAATCCCACATATTACGCCATTTTCTGTCTTCCAGTTTTGAACGATAGTCAAAACCGACCGGACGGAAGAACAGAGCCGCCAGTACCAGAATCATCGCGACGTAGAAACCGGAGAAAGCAGCAGCATATACCATTGGCCAGGCAGCAAATAATGCTCCTCCAGCGGTGATTAACCACACCTGGTTGCCATCCCAGTGAGGGGCTACAGAGTTAATCATGATACGACGTTCAGTGTCATTTTTGCCAATAACCCGCAACAGGACACCAACCCCCATGTCAAAACCATCGGTCACTGCAAACCCGATTAGCAACACACCAATCAGCAGCCACCATATAAATCGTAATACTTCATAATCAAGCATAAGTGGACTCCCGCTTACTCAATACTGTTCACTGAAGAATTCTTCGTTGAAGAAACGGCTTTTTGTTCAAAATGATAGCGCCCTGTTTTGAGGCTACTCGGGCCAAGACGGGCAAATTTGAACATCAGGAACATTTCAGCAATCAAGAACAAGGTATACAGACCACAAATCAGTGCCATTGAGAAAATCAGATCCCCGACACTGCGTGTCGAAGCGGCAACTGCGGTTGGTAATACTTCACCAATTGCCCACGGCTGACGGCCATACTCTGCAACAAACCAGCCTGCTTCAACAGCAATCCACGGCAGTGGAATACTGAACAGTGCTGCACGCAACAACCATTTCTGCTGACCGATACGGTTACGGATAACACTAAAGAATGCCAGGCCAATAACCAACAGCATGATAAAGCCACAGGCAACCATGATACGGAATGCAAAATAGAGTGGAGCTACACGTGGAATAGAGTCTTTCGCAGCTGCTTTGATTTGTTCTTCTGTCGCGTTTGTTACCTCTGGAGTGTAACGTTTGACCAGCATACCGTAGCCAAGATCTTTCTTACTTTCGTTGAATGCGCTACGTACTGCCGGATCAGTATTGCCTGCACGCAATTCTTCGAGTAACTCATAGGCTTTAAGTCCGTTACGGATACGTTGCTCATGCTGACTCATCAAGTCACGCAGACCAATCACAGGAGTATCAGTTGAGCGGGTCGCTATAAGACCTAAGACGTAAGGAATATGGATGGAGTATTTATTTTCCATCTTATCCTGATCAGGAATTCCTATCAGTGTGAATGCAGCCGGAGGTGCCTGTGTTTCCCATTCTGCTTCAATCGCAGCCAGTTTGGTTTTTTGCACGTCCCCCATTTCGTATCCGGATTCATCACCCAGTACAATGACAGACAATACTGCCGCAATACCAAAACTTGATGCAATTGCAAAAGAACGCTTAGCAAACGAAATATCGCGCCCTTTAAGCAGATAGTAGGAGCTTATTCCCAAGACGAAAACCGCGCCTGTCACATAACCAGCAGCAACAGTATGAACGAATTTCACCTGAGCAACAGGGTTCAGCACAAGCTCGCTAAAGCTCACCATTTCCATACGCATGGTTTCAAAATTGAAATCAGATGCAATCGGGTTTTGCATCCAGCCATTCGCAATCAGAATCCATAAAGCAGAGAAGTTAGAACCTAATGCAACCAGCCATGTTACCGCCAGATGTTGTTTCTTGCTGAGACGATCCCAACCGAAAAAGAATAAACCAACAAATGTGGATTCAAGGAAGAAAGCCATCAGGCCTTCAATGGCTAATGGTGCACCAAAAATATCACCAACATAATGTGAGAAATATGACCAGTTTGTTCCGAACTGGAACTCCATAGTCAAACCTGTTGCAACACCCAGAGCAAAGTTAATACCAAATAACTTACCCCAGAATTTCGTCATATCTTTATAGATTTGCTTGCCAGACAGGACATATACCGTTTCCATTATCGCAAGCAAGAACGCCATGCCGAGCGTCAATGGTACGAATAGGAAATGGTACATAGCAGTTAAGGCAAACTGTAATCGTGACAGTTCGACAATATCAAACATCTTGACTCCTTGCTCCTAGCAGGAAGACACCGACTTGCGGCAACCCGACTTCATTAAATGAAAGTCTCGTAACTACCAGCAATAAATGCCTCAAACACAACAACAAATTATTAAGTAAATCAAATCCAGTATAAATCTCAATAATATTACGCCTATATTCACACACAATAAATAGCTTTTACGTGACTCAGACTAGAATTCTGAATACAGACTAATAGTGCCGTTCATTTATGAGGTAATATCTCTTTATTCTAGATCAATTAAATCAATTTAAGCGAACAGAATTTATAGTAATAAATTGATTTTAGTCATTTTTTTCATTTTCTTGTTAAGTATTTCAGCTATTATTTCATTACAGTTGATTTAGTGTTAATTATTTGTTGCCAATAATGCCTGTTAATATATTTTTTGCTGTGGAAAGCATTATAAAATTAACTTTTCATTTTCATTATTAGAAAAATATATTTTTTTAGCATTTATAATTAAATTAATCGATTAAATAGGGATTTCTAAAAATAAGTTAAATTTAATTTAAAAATATTACTCTGTATAAAAAGACTAACTTACTGTTTATATTATAAATAAAAATAAAAAGGCTGCTTAAAAGCAGCCTTTTTCTATAAAAATAGCTTATTTTGGACTATTTTCCTGCCAATAAACCTTTTACTGCATCTCCGATGTCAGCAAGGCTACGAACAGTCGTCACGCCAGCGGCTTCCAACGCTGCGAATTTCTCATCCGCAGTGCCTTTACCACCCGCGATAATCGCACCAGCATGCCCCATGCGCTTACCTTTAGGTGCTGTCACACCAGCGATGTAAGCAACGACAGGTTTCGTTACATACTCTTTGATGTACGCAGCAGCTTCTTCTTCTGCTGTTCCACCAATCTCGCCGATCATGACGATAGCTTCAGTTTGTGGATCCTGCTGGAACAGTTTCAGGATATCGATGAAGTTTGAACCCGGAATTGGGTCACCACCGATACCAACACAGGTGGATTGACCTAATCCTGCATCAGTTGTCTGTTTCACCGCTTCATATGTCAAAGTACCTGAACGGGATACAATACCCACTTTACCTGCTTTATGAATATGACCAGGCATAATGCCGATCTTACATTCACCCGGAGTAATCACACCCGGGCAGTTAGGGCCGATCATGCGAACACCGGCTTCATCCAGTTTTACCTTAACAGTCAGCATATCCAGAGTCGGAATACCTTCAGTAATGGTAATAATCAGTTTAATGCCAGCTTCAATAGCTTCCAGAATGGAGTCTTTACAAAATGGTGCCGGTACATAAATAACAGAGGCTGTTGCACCTGTTGCTTCAACCGCTTCACGAACGGTATTAAACACAGGCAGGCCAAGGTGTTCAGTGCCACCTTTACCCGGTGTGACACCACCAACCATCTGAGTACCGTAAGCAATCGCCTGTTCTGAGTGGAAAGTACCCTGACTACCAGTAAAACCCTGACAAATCACTTTGGTGTTTTTATCGATTAAAATAGACATTATTTATTCCCCGCTGCTGCGACTGCCTGTTTAGCTGCGTCTGTCAAACTGGTTGCTGCTATAATATTCAAGCCGCTATCAGCCAGTTTTTTCGCACCCAGTTCAGCATTGTTTCCTTCCAGACGAACAACTACCGGTACATGAACACCAACTTCTTCCACAGCACCAATAATACCGTCGGCAATCAGGTCACAACGGACGATCCCACCAAAGATATTTACCAAGACAGCTTTTACATTTTCATCTGACAGGATGATTTTAAATGCCTCAGTAACACGCTCTTTTGTTGCGCCACCACCAACATCAAGGAAGTTAGCAGGTGCACCACCGTGCAGTTTGACAATGTCCATCGTTCCCATTGCCAGACCAGCACCATTTACCATACAACCAATATTGCCATCCAATGCAACATAATTCAGTTCCCATTGTGCAGCCTGAGCTTCACGAGGATCTTCCTGTGAAGGATCGTGCATTTCACGCAGTTCGGCCTGACGGAACATCGCGTTACCATCTGCACCCAACTTTCCATCCAAACAGATAAGATCACCTTCAGTTGTAATAACCAACGGGTTAATTTCAACCAGAGCCAGATCACGCTCAAGGAAAAGGTTTGCCAATCCCATGAAAATCTTGGTGAATTGACCGACTTGTTTACCAGTCAAACCTAACTTGAACGCCAGTTCACGGCCTTGATAGGGCATAGGGCCAGCCAGTGGGTCGATGATTGCTTTATGAATCAGTTCGGGCGTTTCTTCCGCCACTTTTTCTATTTCGACGCCACCTTCGGTAGAGGCCATGAACACTACACGACGTGTACCACGGTCAACAACAGCCCCGAGATACAGCTCCTTAGCAATATCAGTCGCTCCTTCTACCAGAATCTGGTGAACAGGTTGACCCTGTGCGTCAGTCTGATAGGTTACCAGCCGTTTACCCAGCCATTGTTCAGCAAAAGCACGAATATCTTCTTTGCTATTGACGACTTTCACACCACCAGCCTTACCGCGACCGCCTGCATGAACCTGACATTTAACGACCCAAGGACCTGAACCAATCTTGGATGCTGCTTCTTCTGCTTCGCGCGGCGTTGTGCAGGCATAACCAGCTGGTGCTGGTAAACCATACCGTGCAAAAAGTTGTTTTGCCTGATACTCGTGTAAATTCATGATGTTCTATCCATAATTTAATCTAAGAAAGGTAATTAACCTTCTATACCTGCGCATTACAAGCTACAGCTTTATTTACTGCATTTCGAAATTAACAGGGTATATTTTGTTGCTCGGATATGGCCAGCCCGAAAGCTGGCCGCATGGTTTGTTACATCAACACTTTTTACATCAACATCGTTTATACACTTTATCTTTCAAGTTGCCTCTTTGTTGGCTGCGTTCGCTCACCTCAGTTACATAGTTATCTATGCTCCTGGGGATTTACTCTCTTGCCGCCGCGACGCATCTTGAAATCCATTGTGTATACTTCAGACTGGGCGGAATTTAACACCCTCCGCCCTGATGGTGATGCTATACATCCAGCAACAAACGTGTTGGATCTTCCAGCATTTCTTTGATGGTCACCAGGAAGCCTACAGACTCACGTCCGTCAATCAGACGATGGTCATAAGACAGTGCCAGATACATCATTGGAAGGATCTCAACCTGACCATTGACTGCCATTGGGCGATCTTTAATGGCATGCATGCCCAAAATCGCACTTTGTGGTGGGTTAATGATCGGAGTGGACATCAGAGAGCCGAAAACACCACCATTAGTAATGGTGAAATTACCACCGGTGAGTTCATCAACGGTCAATTTACCGTCACGGCCTTTAATAGCCAGCTCTTTGATGGTTTTTTCGAGATCAGCCATGCTCAGGGCATCTGCATCACGTAATACTGGAGTTACCAGACCACGTGGAGTCGATACCGCAATGCTGATATCAAAATAGTTGTGGTAAACCACGTCAGTGCCATCAATTGAAGCGTTAACTTCTGGATAACGTTTCAGTGCTTCAACAACAGCTTTCACATAGAAGGACATGAAGCCCAGACGAACACCATGACGTTTTTCAAACGCATCGCCGTATTGCTTACGCAGTTCCTGAATTGGTTTCATGTTGACTTCATTGAAAGTCGTCAACATTGCCGTATTGTTCTTCGCTTCAAGCAGACGCTCTGCAACACGCTTACGTAAACGTGTCATTGGTACGCGTTTTTCACTGCGGTGAGGCAGTTCAGACTGCTGAGCGGCTGGTGCAGATGCAGCAGGTTTAGCGCTCTCTTTTTTGTTCGCAGCGATATGCTTTTCTACATCTTCACGCACAATACGACCACCTACACCACTGCCTTTAATCGCAGCCGGATCTAAATCGTGCTCTGCAATCAGACGACGAACTGCCGGGCTAAGAGCATCGTTACTCTCATCTTCCAAAGAGGCAGTCTGGCGCTGTGCCGGAGTTGCCTCAGTGGTTTCTTTCACCGCAGCAGGCATGCCAGCACTGTTACTCAGGCTAATACGGCCAAGCAATTGCTTAGACAATACAGTGGCGCCTTCTTCTTCCAAAATAGCTTCCAGAACACCTGCTTCACTTGCTGGTACTTCTAAAATCACTTTGTCAGTTTCAATTTCAACCAGGATGTCATCACGCTCGACAGCATCACCCGGTTTTTTGTGCCATGTTGCAACAGTCGCATCCGCAACAGATTCAGGAAGGTCTGGAACCAGAATTTCTACGCTACTCATTTTCTATCCTTAAATTTATTCAACGTTCAGTGCGTCATTAACCAGAGCTTGCTGTTGCGTCTGGTGAACGGACGTATAGCCCACAGCCGGGGAAGCAGAAGCCGGACGCCCTGCATAACGTAAAGAAGCCCCAAATGGGATCGCTTCACGGAAATTATGTTGACTACAATACCAAGCCCCTTGGTTCAGGGGTTCTTCCTGACACCAAACGAAATCATGAACATGAGCATACTGCTCAAACAGATTCTGCAAATCTTGACGAGGGAATGGATATAGCTGCTCAATACGAACAATAGCAACATCACTCTGTTCATTCTTACGACGCTGTTCCAGCAGATCGTAATAGACTTTACCGGAGCAAAGTACAACGCGTTTCACACCTTTCGGATCTAAAGCGTCAACTTCGCCAATCACTGTCTCAAACTTACCGTCAGCCAGTTCATCCAGACTGGATACTGCCAATGGATGGCGCAGCAGTGACTTAGGTGACATAACGATCAGAGGACGACGCATACCACGCAGAGCCTGACGGCGCAGCATATGATAAACCTGAGCCGGAGTTGATGGCACACAGACCTGCATGTTCTGTTCTGCACATAATTGCAGATAACGTTCCAGACGTGCAGATGAGTGCTCTGGGCCTTGCCCTTCATATCCATGTGGAAGCAACATAACCAGACCACACATACGGCCCCATTTCTGCTCGCCAGAGCTGATGAACTGGTCAATAACTACCTGTGCTACGTTAGCAAAATCACCAAACTGAGCTTCCCAGATGGTCAGCGTGCGTGGCTCTGTTGTTGCATAACCGTATTCAAACGCCAATACTGCTTCTTCAGACAGCACGGAATCCCATACGTTGAATTCACCCTGACCATTGTGAACATTTGCCAGAGGCACATAAACAGAGGCATCAGTCTGATTATGGATAACCGCATGGCGGTGGAAGAATGTACCACGACCAGCATCTTCACCGGACAGACGTACCGGAACACCTTCATCAACCAGAGTTGCATACGCCAGTGTTTCTGCCGCGCCCCAGTCAAATAATTTGTTTCCATTAGCCATTTCTGCACGGTCAGCGTAGATTTTTGCAACGCGGGAATGCATTGCGACTTCAGCCGGAATGGCGCTGATACGTTTGCCAAGATCTTGCAAGCGCTTCATATCCACCTGATGTGGATACTCTGCATCCCATTCATGGTTCAGATAAGGTTCCCATGTGAAGGAATGCAGGCCCATTGGACGCCACTCATCCACGACACAATCACCGTGATCTAATGCGTCACGATATAAGTTGGCCATTTCAGTGACATCATTAGGTGACAGCAGATTTTCTGCGATAAGTTTATCTGCGTAGATCTTGCGTGGTGTTGGATGTTTCTTGATTTTCTGATACATCAAAGGCTGAGTTGCGCTTGGCTCATCAGCTTCGTTATGCCCGTGACGACGGTAACAAACCAAATCAATCATCACGTCACGTTTAAACGTATTACGGAAATCCAGAGCCAGACGAGTCACAAAAGTAACGGCTTCCGGATCATCTGCATTAACATGGAAGATAGGTGCCTGAACCATCTTCGCAATATCAGTACAATATTCGGTTGAACGGGTATCTTTAGGATTAGAAGTTGTGAAACCAATCTGGTTGTTAACCACAATTCGAATTGTGCCACCAACTTCATAGCCGCGCGCCTGAGACATGTTCAGTGTTTCCTGAACAATCCCCTGCCCTGTTACTGCTGAGTCACCATGAATGGTCACTGGCAGAACCATGTTACTGCGGCCTTCATCGAGGCGGTCACGGCGAGCACGGACAGAACCAATAACAACAGGGCTGACAATTTCAAGGTGAGATGGGTTAAATGCCAGCGCCAGATGCACTGGTCCACCATCAGTTTCGAAATCAGAAGAAAAACCCTGATGGTATTTCACGTCACCCGTGCCAAGATGCTCTTTATGCTTACCAGCAAATTCGTCAAACAGATCCGCTGGTTTTTTACCGAATAAGTTGACCAGAACGTTGAGGCGCCCACGGTGAGCCATTCCCAGTACAACTTCACGAGTATCTTGTTTACCTGCGTGACGGATAAGTTCTTTTAGCATTGGAATCAGCGCATCACCGCCTTCAAGGGAGAAACGTTTCGCCCCCGGGAACTTAGCACCTAAATAGCGTTCCAAACCTTCTGCTGCCGTCAACTCCGCCAGAAAACGACGTTTTTCTTCCGTACTGAACTGTGAACCCACTGCCACAGATTCCAGACGCTGTTGGAGCCAGCGCTTTTCCTCTGTATTGGTGATATGCATATATTCCGCACCAATAGAACCACAATAAATGCGCTTCAGGGCGTCATATAAATCAGCCAGTTTCATCGTCTCTTTGCCGATAGCAAATGAGCCTACGTTAAATGTTTCTTCAAAATCTGCTTTGGTTAAATTATGGAAAGCAGGATCGAGATCTGGTACAGGTTCCTGTTTCCATAATCCCAATGGATCAAGGTTCGCATTTTGATGACCGCGGAAGCGGAATGCGTTGATTAGCTGCAAAACCTTAACTTGTTTTGCATCCATTGCTGGATCGCTGACTGAAGTGTGGTAACGAGTGGCATCCTTTGCCAGACGACGGAAGTAATCACGTGTCTGTGAGTGAAGTTGTTCCCCGTGAAGTCCCGCATCCGGTAATTGTTGGAATATTTCTCTCCAACCTGCATCAACAGAATTAGGATCGGTTATATAGTCTTCATAGATTTGCTCTATGTAAGACTGGTTTGCACCAGCCAGAAAGCTTGAATCCAGCCAGTCCTTCATTGCACCGTTCTGCATTGTGATCCCTTAAGCTTTAAAAGCTTTAGTTTTCGCCGTGGTTAACAAATTCCGCTTTATTAAGCGGTGTTGATAAAAGGTTCATTTGGACGTGCTTAATGCATGTTCTTTATTTGGGTTATCCTACCCTTCAAGGAACCTTTAAAAACTGAAGTCAGTTTTTAAAGGTTCCTTATTTTACTGAAACATGCGCCGTCATTAGCAGCAGGCAATTTATCATCTTTCATTCTTTATGCCCTCCACCAGATTGATATTTATTTCAAAAATGTGGAGGGCAACCTTATATGCATTATTTGCACACAATTTATGTGTTATTTATGCACTATATCTTTTGTCTTTCAAGCCGCTTCTTTGTTAACCGCGATGCAGCCTGAAATCCATTAGATATATATATCGACCTATCAGTAATATTTAATTAAGCACTGTGTCTTAACAACATAGACTTAATATGACCAATCGCTTTTGTTGGATTCAGACCCTTAGGACATACATTGACGCAGTTCATAATTCCATGACAACGGAACACACTGAATGCATCATTCAGACCATCAAGTCGGGATGAAGTTTCAGTATCCCGGCTATCAATCAGGAAACGATATGCCGCTAACAGACCCGCTGGCCCAATAAATTTATCCGGATTCCACCAGAATGACGGACAAGACGTCGAACAGCAGGCACACAAGATACATTCATAAAGGCCATCCAGTTTTTCACGCTGCTCTGGTGATTGCAGGTGTTCACGCGCAGGAGGGTTTTTACCGTCATTAATTAAATAAGGACGGATTTTCTCATATTGCGCATAAAATTGGCCCATATCAACGACCAAATCACGGACAACCGGCAAACCCGGCAGAGGACGGATAACAATCTTTTTGTTTCCACGGCGCAAGGCTGAAATGGATGTAATACAGGCCAGCCCATTTTTACCGTTCATGTTCAAACCGTCGGAACCACATACACCCTCACGGCATGAACGACGGAATGACAAGGTTGGATCCTGCTCCTTCAACTGGATGAGGGCATCCAGCAGCATCATGTCACGCCCTTCTTCCGCTTCCAGCGTGTAATCCTGCATACGGGGTGCGTTGTCTACATCCGGATTATAACGATAAATTGAGAATTCAAGTTTCATAATCTATTTCTCCGCAACTGGAACATCGGCAACGCAATTAGTAAGAACGCACTTTCGGCGGGAAGGCTTCACGCAGTTTTGGCTGCATGTTAACTTCACGACGGGTCATGCTCTCAGTCTGCGGTAAATACAAGCTATGGCACAGCCAATTTGCATCGTCACGCTCTGGATAATCGAAACGGCTGTGTGCCCCACGACTTTCTGTACGATAGTTCGCAGCAACAGCAGTCGAATAAGCTGTTTCCATCAGGTTATCCAGCTCCAGACATTCGATACGCTGAGTATTGAATTCTGATGATGTATCATCCAGACGAGCATTATGCAGACGTTCACGGATGACTTTCAGTTCGTCCAGCCCTCTCGCCATTGCATCCCCTTCACGGAATACAGAGAAGTTGTGCTGCATACAGGCTTGTAATGCTTTACGAATCTCAACCGGATCTTCGCCTGAACGGGTATTATTCCAACGGTTCAGACGTTGCAGTGCTACATCAACATCAGACTCACTGGCATCACGGCTGGTTCCCTGCTCCATCAGACACTCTTTCAGATGCAGACCAGCAGAACGACCAAAGACCACTAAATCAAGCAAGGAGTTACCCCCCAGACGGTTTGCACCATGCACGGATACACAGGCAATTTCACCCACGGCAAACAGACCCGGAATGACAACATCTTCGCCTTTCTCATTAATAGTCAGTGCCTGACCGGTAATCTTGGTTGGAATACCACCCATCATATAGTGACAGGTTGGGATCACCGGAATCGGTTCTTTTACAGGATCTACATGAGCAAAGGTACGGGACAGCTCAAGGATACCCGGCAGGCGGGATTCCAGAACATCTTTACCCAGATGATCCAGTTTCAGTTTCACGTGAGGTCCCCATGGGCCTTCACAACCACGACCTTCACGAATTTCGATCATCATAGATCGGGCAACGACATCACGGCCAGCCAGATCTTTAGCATTTGGTGCGTAACGCTCCATAAAGCGCTCGCCATCTTTGTTCAGCAGATAACCACCTTCACCACGGCAGCCTTCTGTGACCAATACACCCGCGCCTGCAATACCTGTCGGGTGGAATTGCCACATTTCCATATCCTGCACCGGAACACCGGCACGCAGAGCCATACCAACACCATCACCTGTATTGATATGTGCATTTGTTGTGGATTGGAAAATACGACCAGCACCACCTGTCGCCAGAATAGTTGCCTTAGCTTTGAAATAGACAACTTCACCTGTCTCGATACAGATAGCTGTACAGCCAACAATGGCACCGTCCTGATTTTTGACTAAATCCAGAGAATACCACTCAGAGAAAATAGTCGTGTGGTTCTTCAGGTTCTGTTGGTACAGGGTGTGAAGTAATGCGTGACCGGTACGGTCAGCCGCAGCCGCAGTACGGGCAGCCTGTTCACCACCAAAATTCTTGGATTGACCGCCAAATGGACGCTGATAAATACTGCCATTATCCAGACGAGAGAATGGTAGCCCCATGTGTTCCAATTCGAGAATGGCTTCAGGACCGGTTTTACACATGTATTCTATGGCATCCTGGTCACCGATATAATCGGAACCTTTTACCGTGTCATACATATGCCATTCCCAGTTATCTTCATGAGTGTTACCCAGAGCAACTGTAATACCACCCTGAGCAGAAACTGTATGGGATCGGGTAGGGAAAACTTTAGAAATCAGGGCGCAGGACAGGCCCATTTGTGAAATTTGCAGTGCAGCACGCATACCTGCGCCACCAGCACCAATAACAACAGCGTCAAACTCTCTTACCGGCAGTTTCATTTATACACCCCACACCACAATTGTTCCGTAAATCAAATAAGCCAACAGCGCAACAATAATGACCAGTTGCAATACCAGACGCAGTGCCAGTGGCTTTACATAATCCGTCAGCACCTGCCACATCCCAATCCATGCGTGGACTAAAATGGAAAGCAGAGCCAATACGGTGAACACTTTTGTGAGAGAGAAGGAGAAAAAACCGCTCCAGACTTCATAGGTGATGTCTGACGTTGTTGCTACAAAACCAACTAGATAAAGAACATATAAAACAATAACGATTGCAGATGCACGTAACAACAGCCAGTCCTGAATACCCGTGCGCCCCAATGCGGATGCGTTGCTTACCATACTAATACCCCGGCCAGAATAGACAGAATAACTGCGATCACGATTGCCACTTTAGCAGAAGCTTTACCAGCGGCGAGACTCTCTTCCAAGAGACCAAAGTCCATCAAAACATGGCGGATCCCACCACAAATGTGGTAACCCAGCGCCGTCAATATCCCCCACAGGATAAATTTGGCGAAAAAGCCAGTCATGATTTCAGATGCATGCTGGAAGCCCTCTTGCGAAGACAGTGACATACCCAACAACCACAGCAGAATGCCGACTGCTATAAAGGTGATGACGCCTGAGATACGGTGCAAGATCGAAGCTATCGCGGAGATGGGTTGATTTATCGTCCGCAGATCGAGGTTGACAGGTCTTTGTTTTTTCACAATTTTGCCCACACAGCTTTTTTTATTTTCCATCCTCCGGCCCTGGGTGGGAATCAGACAGCGTTAAGAGGACACAAAGACACAACATAATTAAATTAACAATCCTTACTGTTTTCAACAAACGTTGTGATTTGATTACGCTGGGTGCTCCTACATCAGGTAATCCGGAGACCTTGACGCAGTATAAGTACTTCACATTGTTATTACAATTCCCACACAATATGATTATTAACATTTAGCTTGAACAGTGAGTAAGATCACGCTTCAAACATTTATCATAAAAACCATTATCTTGTTTGACAAAGATTAAACATTTATCTTACATATATGACGGTGCATAATATTTGCCGTCATTTTCCGATGAAAAAGTAAACTTCACGAAAAATGTGGGCTTTGTAAAAGTATCGTTACGACACAAAATGGTAACATTTTATGTTAGAAATACTTTAGATTGATATCCGGAAACTTTTTAACAACCTGAACACTATTGTCGTCCGTAAAATGAGATTTCAGCATTAAATCGATACCCGACAGAAACAAAGGGTATATACAGCCTGATTTTTAATTCTCTCCGGTAGCACAATGCCGTCGGCGCAGTAAGGATTACGCCTATTTAGGTTGTTAGGGGTTATAAGAAATAAGCGCTAAGGAGATGTAAATGGCTGATAAAAAGGCTACGTTGACCATAAATGGTTCAGCTGCTATCGAACTAGACGTACTAACGCCAACCCTAGGCTCTGAAGTAATTGACGTTCGTACCCTCGGCTCAAAAGGCTTCTATACCTACGATCCCGGTTTCACTTCCACTGCATCCTGCGAGTCGAAAATCACCTATATTGATGGCAATGAAGGCATTTTGTTGCACCGTGGTTTTCCCATCGATCAGCTTGCAATGAAATCAACCTATCTGGAAGTTTGTTATATTCTGCTTAATGGCGAACCACCAACTCCTGAGGAGTATGAAAAATTCAAAACAACGGTGACTCGTCATACTATGATTCACGAACAGATTACCCGCCTGTTCCATGGTTTCCGTCGTGATTCTCATCCTATGGCTATACTCTGTGGTGTTACAGGTGCTCTCGCTGCCTTCTACCATGATGCGCTGGATGTTAATAATCCCCGCCACCGAGAAATCACCGCATACCGTCTCATGTCTAAAATGCCAACTGTAGCGGCGATGTGTTACAAATATTCCGTTGGTCAGCCTTTTGTTTATCCGCGTAATGATCTCTCTTACGCCGGTAATTTCCTGTACATGATGTTCTCAACTCCCTGTGAGGAATATAAGGTCAATCCGGTACTGGAACGGGCAATGGATCGCATTTTTATTCTTCATGCAGACCACGAGCAGAATGCTTCAACTTCGACAGTACGTACAGCAGGTTCTTCTGGTGCTAACCCATTTGCCTGTATTGCTGCGGGGATTGCATCATTATGGGGGCCAGCACACGGCGGAGCAAATGAAGCTTGCCTACGCATGCTGGAAGAGATTCAGACTGTTGATCACATTCCTGAGTTTATTGCCCGGGCCAAAGATAAAAATGACGCTTTCCGCCTGATGGGCTTTGGTCATCGCGTCTATAAAAACTATGACCCACGCGCAACCGTAATGCGTGAAACCTGCCATGAAGTACTGGATGAACTGGGTCTGAATGATAGCCTGCTGGAAGTTGCCATGGAGCTGGAACGCATTGCCCTGAATGACCCCTACTTCATTGAGAAGAAACTGTACCCGAATGTCGATTTCTACTCAGGTATTATTTTGAAAGCGATGGGAATTCCGTCATCCATGTTTACAGTGATCTTCGCTATTGCCCGCACAATCGGCTGGATTGCACACTGGAATGAAATGCATGATGAAGGTATGAGGATTGCTCGTCCTCGCCAACTGTATACGGGTCATGCAGAGCGGGATTTTAACAGTCAGTTAAAAAAATAATCTGACGAGTTCGCTGGCACACTTCACACTAAAGTGTGCATTTTGCTGTACCTTAATGCCATTAGTATTGGCCTCCTGTCTGGCGGTTAAGGTACAGTATTCGTTGTGTGGTACCCATTATTTTTCGAATAAAAGGTAGCGCCATGATCCTTCCTAAAAAATTATCCATCGGTGAAACTATCGGTTTTTTCTCCTCTTCATCTCCTGCAACTGCTTTTGCTCCGACTCGTTTTGCCAGAAGTGTCCGTTATTTAGAAAGTAAAGGTTATAAAACAAAAGCCGGAATACTCACCGGTAAAAGCGACTTTTATCGTTCAGGAACCATTATGCAACGAGTGGAAGAGTTTAATACCCTGCTTCGTGACCCAGAAGTAAGGTGTGTTATGTCTACTATAGGAGGTAACAATTCAAACTCAATGCTGCCATATATTGATTATGATGCCATCAGAAAAGATCCTAAAATCATTATTGGTTATTCTGACATAACAGCACTTTTACTTGGAATATATCAGAAAACCAATGTAATCACTTTTTATGGCCCTGCATTAGTTGCTTCATTTGGTGAATTTCCACCTTTAGTTGATGAGACATTCAATCATTTTTCTCAAATAGTAAATAATAATCATTCTCTCCCTTTTATCTATAAACAACCTGAACATTGGGCTGATGAATATATCGAATGGGAAACGCAGATAATCCCTAAAAATACATATCCTAATAAGTGGATTTTTGATGGAAAAGGAACGTTCCGAGGCAGATTAATTGGTGGTAATTTAAATACGCTTTGTGGGATTTGGGGAAGTGAATATATGCCTGAAATTAAAACAGGTGATATTTTACTTATTGAAGACTGTTTCAAAGGAATAGAGCTGGTTGAACGCGCTTTTTCCCATCTGCTGTTATGTGGGATCTTTGATAAAGTTTCAGCAATTATTCTTGGAAAACACGAACAATTTGATGATAAAGGAACAGGAAGAAACTCTCTGGATGTGCTGAAAGAAGTTCTGAATGGGAAAGAAGTTCCTGTTCTGGCTGATTTCGATTGTTGCCATACACACCCAATGTTTACTATGCCACTTGGCGTTGACATTGTTGTCGATTTTGATTCAGAGTCTGTTTATCTGCCTGAACCATATTGTGTAAATTAACTATTTTTAAATAATTCAGAGTACAAATTAATTGTTAATCTCTATCTGTCTTCCTTTCTGAACCCGCCATATACTCCCGTGGCGGTCTTCCCATAATTTTACGGAAAAAAGTCACAAAAGCACTGTCACTGGTAAATCCCAGTTCCTGCGCAACATAAGATAACGTTTTGCCCTGAGCCAATAATTCTATTGCTTTAACCAATCGCCATTGCTGACGCCATTGCTGATAATTCATTCCCGTTTCACGCTTAAATATACGGGTAATCGTTTTTTCACTGGCTCCAATGTAAGTTGCAAGCACCTGTAGTGAAGGAGGTAATTGTTCAAAGGATAAACTCGCAAAACGGCGATCAGAAGGTAATGGTAATAACGTTGGCTCCCGCTGTGATTCGCAAATTTCATCAAGAAATACTGCCAGTAAATTTGCGTTTTTTCCCTGCTCCCAATCAGTATCAAACGGAGATATTGCGATACGTTCCAGAACAGCCTGTAACAAGGGAGTGGCTTCCAGTATCGCACACTGCTCCGGTAGACATTGTACTTCAGAAACATTGAGATAAATTGATCGATATCCGATGGAGCCTCGCATTTCTGCCCGATGCCGAGTCTTTGGTGGGATCCACGCAACTCGGGTTGGCGGCAAAATAGAGATCTGGCTGGCTAGTGTGATTTTGATACAGCCACGCTGAGTAAACAACAATTGCCCCATACCATGTTGGTGAAATCCGGAATCATGCTGTCCCATATCTGCGGCAATACCCGCAACGAGTACATTCAGATTATCCGGATCAAACTGATCACTCTGCCTCAGCCACGCCATATATAGTCCTCAAGTGTGAATGTCTGATTATATAAATATATTGTCTTTATTATCATAAATAGACAACCACTAAAATGTTAGCCTTCTGCTCACAAATCATTCACTGTCAGAAGAAAAATACTATGCAAATCCAACCACCACTTTGGTTAGCCATTGCTCTGATGATGTTTCCTCAGATTGTAGAAACCATCTATAGCCCGGCATTAACCAACATTTCCCGTGGATTTTCCGTCAGCGTGGAACAAGCTTCTCAAACCTTGTCACTCTACTTTTTCGCTTTTGCTATTGGCATAGTCGTATGGGGCCGATTGTGTGATGTTATTGGCAGGCGCCCCACCATTATTACCGGGTTATTATTGTATGGTGGTGCCTGTTTGCTGGCTCTATTAACTACACATTTCTGGCTACTACTTATTGCCAGAATGTTATCTGCTTTTGGTGCAGCAGTGGGGTCAATCGGAACACAGACTATGATGCGCGATAGCTATCGTGGTGAAGAGCTGACCCGTGTTTTCTCTATTATGGGCATTGCTCTGGCTGCCAGCCCTGCCATCGGTATGATCAGCGGTTCCATGTTGAATCATTTTGGTAATTATCAGGCGGTATTTGCAGGTCTGGCGATTTTGGCCGTTATCCTTACTGTGTGGTCTATGGCTCGTTTACCTGAAACACGCCCTACCACTGTTACCAAAGTCGTTTTATCAGAAACAGCCCGTATGATGCTGAAAGATATTTCAATCTGGCGAAGTGCTTTTCTTATCGCTTTATTTAATATTTGTCTATTTAGCTACTATCAACTGGCACCTTTCCGTTTTGATCAACTCGGAATATCACCAACACTGTTCGGCTACACCGGCCTGATTCTTGCTTTCGGTGTCATGTTAGGCTCTGTATTGAATAAGCTGTTGTTGAAAAAGAAGTGGAAAACCGAAAAACTCACTTTTCTTGCGGCATGTCTTACCCTGTTCAGTGGAGTTTTTGTTTATCTACTCGAAAATAGCTGGCTGTTTATTTTTCCCATGCTGGGAATAGTTATCGCCTACGGCGTCTCTATCCCGAACCTTCTCGCATCTGCGTTAACTCACTATACAGACAGGTTGGGCACAGCAGGCGCTTTATTGGGGTTATTTTACTACATGCTCTTGGCGGGAGGTTTGACAATTGCCGGCTGGAGTCAGGCTTTGGGTAATACACTGGCTTATTGTGGATTAGCCACTGTTCTTTTATCCCTGCCAGGCCTTATTATACCAAGCAGGGATAGTAAGTTTTGAAGTTAATAGCACCGAGAGAAATATTCCATCAGCGGCTATATATGAAAAATTTTTCCATTACCTGTCGGAAATTCTACAGTTAAGCTCAATTTTCCTCCCATAGCTTCAACGTAGCGTTTCAGGGTGACTAACTTTATATCATTACCCCGTTGTTCTATTTGAGTAATAGCTGGCTGGCTGATACCTAAACTATCAGCCAGCTTTTGTTGAGAAATATTTAACTCTTCTCTTAATAGCTGTAAGCCGGTTTCTAAAATCTGCTCATCAGCCATTTGTTCTATATCTTCACGATCTTCTACTGAAAATTCCTGAATTTTTTCTTTGAGAGTTTTCACTGTTTGTCCTCCAAATTCGCCAAATGTGCTTCATATTCAGCATCAGCAATTGGGATCATTTCTTTGTAAAAGCGCTTATCATTTAAAGCTTTATTACCCGCACATAAGACAATTGCCTGTCTTAGCGGATCAAATGCAAAAAGCGCTCTGAATGGCCTTCCTTTACATTGAATCCTTAGTTCTTTCATATTATTGAATTTTGAACCATATAAAGAATCAACTGCGGGACGGCCCAGTTGAGGACCAAAGACTTCTAACACACTCAGGTCTGCTAATATCTTCTTCTGTATACTGATATCTTGTTCATCAAGCCACTCTTCAAAGCGAGGAGTCAAAATTACAATCCACACGATAACCTCATAAGCTATGACTTATAATAGCATTATATAAGCTATAACTTATATATCAATTGTGTTTCATTGTAATACATCAAGCCGGATTAGGAATATCAACAAAAGTAACATCCAGCCCATGATGATTAGCTAACCATTCACCGAGTGTTTTAATGCCATAGCGCTCAGTTGCATGGTGCCCTGCTGAGTAAAAATGCATCCCCATTTCACGGGCAACATGGATAGTCTTCTCTGATACTTCCCCCGTCACAAAAGCATCAACACCAAAGTCAGCAGCCTGCTCAATAAAACTCTGGCCTCCCCCAGTACACCATGCAATAGTACGGATCTCTTCCCGTGCATTATCGCCGCAATGCAGCACCTTACGTTCTAGTCTTTGCTCAAGACGTTCAGTTAATTCTGCTGGGGTAATCGGTTGATCAAATACGCCATGAGGTAATAAAGCGTCAATGTTTCCTATGATCTTCACTCCCATCTGGCGGGCCAACTGAACATTGTTTCCCAAAGTGGGGTGTGCATCCAGCGGAAGATGGTAGCCATACAAGTTAATATCGTTACAGAGTAAAGTCTGCAAACGGCGGCGTTTCATGCCACGGATGACAGGTGATTCATTTTTCCAGAAGTACCCATGATGTACGATGATGGCATCCGCCTCCAGACGCACAGCTTCATCCAGCAAAGCCTGACAGGCTGTCACTCCCGTTATAACACGCTGAATATGGGGACGTCCTTCTACCTGTAATCCATTAGGGGCATAATCCTGAAACTCCCGAACATTCAATTCCGTATTAATTACATGTTCTAATTCAACATTATTCATTACACACTCCCCATTATTTAGCATTTTCACAATAGAATCCGCACCAATTTACTTGCCTATAGTGATATTGTCTGTTAGTAGTAATAACACATCTGCAGCAATAAGCGATAAAAGTAAAACACCCTGCCAGCTTAAGCAGGCAGGGTGCAAGAATACTATATCCGGAAAACTATATCAGGCAGAAAAACGAAGAGCAGGACTCTGCCAAGAGGGGAAATTTAGGGGTTTAGCGTATCTGAAGCAACTTCTGTGCGTTCCAGCCAAACTGGTTTATCACTGGTTTTTACCCATACTTTATGTAAGTAGCTGTAGAAACGGGCACGCTCACGACTAAACAGCATAAAAGGAAGTGCAATAACGCCTAATGCGACGGCACCAATGCGCCGCAAGAGAACCTGATGCCGGGAATATTCACGATACATAGAGACCTCCTCAAATGGGCAATAACTCAATAACTGTAAGACCTGATAAATTTTACTCGATAAAATGAAAATTTACTACTGATCCGACCACTTTTTTACTGCTTAAAATCACTGTTTTTTTATCTTAGCGTAATTTTATTACAAATAAATGATCTAAACAGAAACAAAACCAACATATTAAAAACATAAAATTAACCTGTCAGGTTTTGCTAAACTTACTTTTCACAGAGTCCAATTAATCAGTATTACTTATATTTACTTTGTGCTTTCAGGTTCTCTTTTTATCACTTCTTGATTAGTCATTTTATTTTAATCCGGTTTGTTATTAAGAAGTAACAAGGAGATAAATAGTGAATAACTTACTTATTATTGGCGCTATTCTGGTAGTGTTATTACTTTTCTATCTGGTTTATGCATTATTGAATGCGGAGGATTTCTAGATGGAAACCTCTGCTTTTTTACTTGTCGCTACTTTCTTATTATTACTATTTATATTAAGTAAACCTCTTGGACATTTAATCGCAAATCTTATTGAGGGCGATTTACCTCATCGGCTCACCAATGCCGAAATGATTTTATGGCGTTGTTGTGGCCTAAAAAAACCGGGTGACAATGTTAAAGAAATGAACTGGTGGCAATATTCATTTGCTATTATTGCCTTTAACCTTGCAGGTTTATTATTACTATTTATCCTATTGATAAGCCAAAAATATCTGCCTCTTAATCCCCAGCATTTTGCTGGTATGAAATGGGATTTAGCTCTCAATACAGCAATCAGCTTTATCACCAACACGAACTGGCAGGCCTACAGTGGCGAAAATACCCTCAGTTACCTGAGCCAGATGGCTGGGTTAACCGTTCAAAATTTCCTGTCTGCTGCAACAGGTATTGCTATCGCTTTTGCACTGATACGGGCGTTTTCCCGACAAGGTGTGAAAACACTGGGAAATGCCTGGATTGATATCACCCGCATTACACTCTATCTGCTGCTTCCTTTAGCGATCATTATCGCGTTGATCCTTGCCAGTCAGGGGGTGATCCAAAACTTCTCTCCATATATTTCTGTTCATACCCTTGAAGGCCATCAGCAATTACTTCCGATGGGACCGGTCGCCTCTCAAGAAGCCATCAAAGTATTAGGAACAAATGGAGGTGGTATATTTGGCGCGAACTCAGCTCATCCTTTTGAAAATCCTAATACGATCAGTAATTTCGTACAGATGATTTCCATCTTCTTGATCCCCAGTGCGTTGTGCTTCGCCTTTGGTCTGGTTGTTGGAGACAATCGGCAAGGGTACTCCCTGTTATGGGCTATGGGGATTATCTTTGTGATTTCTGTCGCCATCGTGATGTGCGCTGAAACTATGGGAAATCCCCATTTCATGCCATCCGGCATTAACAGCAATATTAATATGGAAGGAAAGGAATCCCGTTTTGGTATTCTTGCCTCTTCCCTTTATGGCGTAGTCACCACTTCAGCCTCCTGCGGAGCGGTTAATTCAATGCATGATTCCTTTACAGCATTGGGAGGCATGATACCGCTCTGGCTCATGCAAATCGGCGAAGTCGTCTTTGGCGGTGTAGGTGCCGGGATTTATGGCATATTGTTATTTGTCCTGCTGGCTGTCTTTATTGCCGGCCTGATGATTGGCCGTGCCCCTGAATATCTGGGCAAAAAAATTGATGTTCATGAGATGAAAATGGTCGCGTTGGCGATTCTGGTCACTCCTTCCCTTATTCTACTGGGAACCGCACTGTCCGTTTCATTCGAGGCAGGAAGAAGTGCTGTAGCAAACCCAGGGGCACATGGTTTCACCGAAATACTCTATGCTGTTACATCTGCGGCTAATAACAATGGCAGTGCTTTTGCCGGTCTGGCAGCCAACAGTGTATTTTACAATCTGCTTTTAGGTTCCATCATGCTCCTCGGGCGATTTGGCATCATTCTGCCTGTCCTATCCATCGCCGGATCAATGAGCAGTAAAAAACGGCAGCCTATCAGCAACGGTACCCTACCCACTCACACCACATTATTCATTGGCTTATTGATTTTAGTCATCTTATTGATTGGAGCACTCACTTTCATACCCGCACTGGCTCTTGGTCCTATTGCAGAGCATTTACAGCTTTGGCAACTATCACAATAAGTGAAGTTGTGAAATAAATTGTGAGATAAGTGATGAGAAATAAAAAGCAGGCATTATTTGAATCCGGATTAGTTCGTCAGGCAATTATCGATTCAGTAAAAAAATGTCATCCTGCCGTCCAATGGCATAATCCGGTTATGTTTGTCGTTTACCTCGGTAGCTGTCTGGCTACTTTATTATGGCTCAGTATTCTGACCGGACAAACGACTGGTGATGCCCTCTTTACCGGCTCCATTGCTTTATGGTTATGGTTCACTGTATTGTTTGCCAATTTTGCAGAAGCGCTGGCAGAAGGACGCAGTCAGGCTCAGGCCTCCAGTCTGAAAGGAGTCAAAAAAACAACGTGGGCAATCAGGCTTTCATCCCCCAGCCGCGATGCGGCAAAAGAAAAAGTCACTTCCGATTGTTTACGCAAAGGCGATATTGTACTGATAGAAGCGGGTGAAATTATCCCCTGCGATGGTGAAGTCCTTGAAGGTGGTGCATCTGTTAACGAAAGCGCCATTACCGGCGAGTCAGCACCAGTGATACGGGAATCCGGCGGTGATTTTTCTTCCGTGACGGGAGGAACCCAAGTACTGTCAGACTGGTTAATCGTAGAGTGTTCCGTCAATCCGGGAGAAACCTTCCTCGACCGGATGATCTCAATGGTTGAAGGAGCCAAGCGGCGGAAAACCCCGAATGAAATAGCCCTGACCATTTTACTTACCGCGCTCACCATCATTTTCCTGCTAACCTGTGCCAGCTTACTCCCCTTTTCCCTATTCAGTATTGAAGCCAACCACACTGGTGCACCTATCACAGTTACCGTTCTGATTGCACTTTTAGTGTGTTTAATCCCCACTACTATTGGCGGGCTGCTTTCTGCTATTGGTGTTGCAGGAATGAGCCGCATGCTGGAAGCCAATGTCATTGCCACCAGCGGACGTGCCATTGAAGCCGCAGGGGATGTCGATGTGCTGTTACTGGATAAAACCGGAACAATTACTTTGGGAAATCGTCAGGCCTCTCAGTTTCTGCCCGCTCCCGGCGTTACAGAACGGCAGTTAGCTGATGCTGCACAGCTTTCTTCTCTGGCAGATGAAACACCGGAAGGTCGCAGTATCGTCATTCTGGCAAAACAGCGCTTCAATATGCGTGAGCGTGATCTGCGGACATTAAATGCTACATTTGTTCCTTTTTCTGCCATGACCCGCATGAGCGGAGTCAACATCAACGATCGCCTGATCCGCAAAGGTGCTGTTGATGCCATCCGACGCCATATTGAAGCCAACCGCAGTCAATTCCCTGAAGCCATTAATCTGTTGGTGCAACAGGTTGCCAGCAAAGGGGGAACACCGCTGGTTGTCGCTGAAAATCAGCGGGTTTTGGGTGTCGTTGCCCTGAAAGATATTATTAAAGGCGGAATTAAGGAGCGTTTCAGTGAAATGCGCAGGATGGGGATCAAAACGGTGATGATCACCGGTGATAACCACCTGACAGCCGCGGCCATTGCGGCTGAAGCCGGTGTCGATGATTTTCTGGCGGAAGCGACACCGGAAGCAAAACTGACTTTGATTCGCCAGTATCAATCTGAAGGGCGTCTGGTTGCCATGACCGGCGATGGAACAAACGATGCCCCAGCACTGGCTCAGGCTGATGTGGCCGTTGCCATGAATTCAGGAACTCAGGCCGCAAAAGAGGCCGGTAATATGGTGGATCTGGATTCCAATCCCACGAAATTAATTGAAGTGGTACGTATTGGTAAGCAAATGCTGATGACCAGAGGCTCTTTAACCACATTTAGTATTGCCAATGACATTGCTAAGTATTTCGCCATTATTCCGGCTGCATTCGCTGTCACTTATCCGCAACTTAATGCGCTGAATATCATGCACCTCCATTCACCGCAATCAGCAGTGCTGTCAGCAGTTATTTTCAATGCGCTTATCATTATTTTTTTACTGCCACTCGCTCTGAAAGGCATCAGTTATCGTCCGATGAATGCTCTGTCACTTCTGAGACGTAATCTATGGATATATGGTCTGGGTGGTTTGCTGATGCCTTTTGCGGCGATCAAACTGATCGATATGTTACTCACTGTATTAGGCTTTAAATAGATCATCATCCTCTCGGGATTTGACTATCAGGTAAGGTGAAAAAAATGACTTGGTTACGTTCTTCCATTGTTCTGTTGATATTTCTCACCCTGATCACCGGGATCGCATATCCGTTGCTGATCACTGGCCTGTCCACAACCTTGTTTCACCATCAGGCGACAGGTTCACTCATTGAACAGGATGGTGAATTGCTTGGTTCAGAATTAATCGGTCAGGAATTTACCAAAGCGAACTATTTTCATGGACGGCCTTCAATGACTGCTGGACAACCTTATAATGCACAGTCATCCGGGGGGAGTAATCTCGCACCAACTAACCCGTTTTTATTCCAGAAAATACAACAGCGCATTATTAAAATACGTCTATTTAACCACCCGGAAAATCATCCTATTCCTGTCGATTTAGTCACCGCATCCGGTAGCGGCCTTGATCCCCATATTTCACCTGAAGCTGCTGTATTTCAGGCTCATCGTATTGCTACAGCCCGGCACCTGCCGGTAGATTTAATCAACAAGCTGATTGAGGAGAACATCGAATTTCCGCCAATACACTACTTAGGTCAGCCTGTTGTCAACGTACTGAAACTCAATCTGGCGTTAGATAACCAGCGAGCACAAGGTAAGTCGCGATGACTGAGACAGAACCACAGCGTCCTGATCCAGACAATTTGCTGACGCTGGCAAATGAAAAGCCACGGGGCAAACTGAAAATTTTCTTCGGAGCCTGTGCCGGAGTAGGAAAAACCTACGCCATGTTACAGGAAGCTCAACGTTTGCTGGCTCAGGGGCTGGATATTATTGTCGGCGTCGTTGAAACTCACGGACGGCAGGAAACCGCGGCACTCTTAAAAGGTCTGCCACAGTTGCCGCCAAAATATATCTACTCAGCTCAACGCAGAGTCCCGGTATTTGATATTGATGCAGCTATTGCCCGCCATCCTGCCATCATCCTGATGGATGAATTAGCCTACAGTAATCCGAAAGGTTGTCGTCATCCCAAACGCTGGCAGGATGTGGAAGAACTGCTGGAAGCGGGTATTGATGTCCTGACTACCATTAACGTACAGCATCTGGAAAGCCTGAATGATATCGTCGGTGGTATTACCGGTATCCGGGTGAGGGAAACTATTCCCGATCATATCTTTGATAATGCCGACGATGTTGTCTTAGTGGATCTTCCACCCGATGATCTGCGCCAGCGCCTTCACGAAGGTAAAGTTTATATTCCGGCTCAGGCTGAACGGGCTATTGAACATTTTTTCCGTAAAGGAAACCTGATCGCTCTGCGTGAACTGGCCTTGCGCCGTACCGCAGATCGTGTGGATGATCAGATGCGCGCTTTCCGCGATACACGGGGGAAAGAGCCTGTCTGGCATACGCGGGATAACCTGCTGTTATGTATCGGCGATAATCATGGTAATGAGAAATTGATCCGCAAGGCAGCCCGGCTTGCCGCGAAACTGGACTGTATCTGGCATGCCGTTTATGTTGAAACGCCTAAATTACACCGGTTGCCGGAAATCAAACGTCGAACTATTTTAAAAACATTGATGCTGGCACAGGAACTCGGAGCAGAGACAGCCACACTTTCGGAGCCTCATAAAGAAAAAGCCATCCTCCGCTACGCCAGAGAACACAACCTCGGAAAAATCATCGTCGGGCGCTACCATAGTTTATATTCCACCCTCTTTAGCCATCGATGGCGTTCTGATTTTGTCGGGCGTTTAGGTAAACTTGGTCCCGATCTGGATATCATTATTATTGCCCTTGAAGATAAAAAACAGCACTGGATCAAAGAGCCGGCTGAGCAACGCTTATCCAGTGACAAGTGGATAAACCAGCTTCAGGGGTTCCTGATCGCAATTATCCTGTGTACCTTTATTACCTTATTTTCTCGAACAGTTTTATTCCCTCTCGATAAAGCCAACCTGATCACCCTTTATCTACTGGGTGTTGTTGTTATTGCGTTATTTTACGGGCGCTGGCCTTCGGTATTTTCTGCTTTTATCAACGTTGCCAGTTTCGATATCTTTTTTGTCAAACCTCATCTGTCACTGGCCGTTAATGATATGCAATATCTGCTTACCTTTACGGTCATGCTGATCGTGGGAGTGGTCGTCGGGAACTTGACCGCAGGTATACGCTATCAAGCCAGAATTGCGCGCTATAGGGAGCAGCGGACACGGCATTTATATGAAATCACCCGTGAACTCGGCCGGGCACTGAATGAAGAAGACGTTGCCCGTATCAGTTATCATTTTTTATCCAATAGCTTTCAGGCAAAAACAGGGTTATTACTGCCGGATGGCAATAATCATCTTTATCAGGTGAAATCCTACAATGGTGGGCAGATGTTAGTTGATGAAGCCATCGCCAAATGGTGTTTTGATAAAAAACAACCCGCGGGAGCAGGAACAGATACTCTACCGGGCGTGCCTTATCAGTTAATTCCCATCGCCACGCCGTCACAAATTTTTGCTGTCCTTGCGATTGAATCATCGAACCCCCGACAACTATTGGTGCCTGAGCAACAACGGTTACTACAGATTTTTACCGGAATTATTGCTAACGCGCTGGAGCGATTACATCTGGCCCGTGGTGCAGAATCCGCCAAGCTGGAGAGTGAATGGGAACAATTACGTAATTCATTTATGACAGCCCTGTCACATGATTTGCTGACACCATTAACCCGCCTGTCTGAACAAACAGAAGTACTCAGACAGAATTTATCGGTTACAAACTCTCAGCATGCTAAACAATTTCAGTATATTCATCAGCAGATCCTTAATATTTCACATCTGGTGAATAACATGCTGGATATCGTGCGTATCCAATCAGGCAGCCTTCAGCCTAATTTTGGCTGTTATTCACTGAAAGAAATCATTGATAGTGCTTTACGCTCACTCGATTATGCTTTAAGCCGTTATAAGATAGATCTTTCCCTGCCTGCTGATTTGTCCCTACAGTGCGACGCCTCTTTATTAGAGCGTGTATTTGTCAACCTACTGGAAAATGCCATCAAATATACAGATAAAGGTTCAGCACTGGGTATCAGAGCAACAATTGAAAAAGAAAAGGTCAATATCGAAGTTTGGGATACCGGTTCAGGATTACCGGGCGGGAAGGAAAAATCCATTTTTGATAAATTTTCACGTATCCCCCGTAAACATCACAAACCCACGGCCACTAATTCCGGGTTAGGGCTAACGATTTGTTATCACATTATTGAAATTCACAATGGAAAAATATGGGCGACAAATAATGAGAAAGGTGGAGCCAGTTTCCATTTTTCCCTGCCGATTTGTTCCACCAATGATAATCGAGAAAAATGACATGCAGATCTAATTAAATGATAAGGAAATAACCCTATGAAGCAGCTAATAACCCTATCGCTATCCACCATTCTGGTATTAACCTCATGGAGTACACATGCAATACCATCAGGGTTATCTAATACACCGGCACAATGTCAGGACCGAGCATATACTATATGTAAAAAACATATCGATCATCCTAAAAAGTACCAATTTTGTCTTGAAGAAATCTATGACACATGCATACGTCAATAATGTTTGTTTTAACAAAAAGCCGCAGCAAAAGCAGCGGCTTTTTTCATCAGTATTCAGCGCTAATTAACCCGCAGCAAATACTTGGTTAACAATCTCCTGAGCTTCCTGCTCGATTTTTTCACGGTGTTCTGCACCAAGGAAACTCTCGCAATAAATTTTATATGCTTCTTCTGTACCTGAAGGGCGCGCCGCAAACCAGCCGTTATCACTCATCACCTTCAGGCCGCCAATAGAAGCACCATTGCCGGAAGCAGTTGTCAGGCGAGCCGTAATTGGATCACCTGCCAGCGTATCCGCTTTTACCATTTCCGGTGACAACTTAGATAACTGTGCTTTCTGCTGATGACTTGCCGGAGCCTGAAGACGGCTATAACTCGGTGTACCAAAACGAGCCGCCAATTTGTCATAGCGCTGCTGTGGATTTTCACCGGTCACTGCCATCATTTCCGCCGCAAGCAGGCAAAGAATGATGCCGTCTTTATCTGTTGACCACGGAGTACCATCAAAACGCAGGAAAGATGCGCCCGCACTTTCTTCTCCACCGAAGCCCAGCTCACCTTTATATAGCCCGTCAACAAACCATTTAAACCCGACAGGAACTTCCACCAGTTCACGTCCCAGATCAGCCACAACCCGATCAATCATGGCACTGGAAACCAACGTCTTACCCACGGCCACTTTCTCAGACCATTGCGGACGATGACGGAACAGGTAATCCACTGCGGTCGCCAGATAATGGTTAGGGTTCATCAGGCCGGCTGGGGTAATGATGCCGTGGCGGTCATAATCAGGATCATTGGCGAATGCCAAATCGAATTTATCCCGCAATTCCAGCAAGCCGGCCATCGCCCAGCGGGATGAACAATCCATCCGGATCACACCATCACGATCCAGTGTCATAAAGCGGAAAGTCTGATCAATGTTATCATTCACCAGCGTCAGATCGAGATTATAATACTCACCAATACGCTGCCAGTAAGCAATACCTGAGCCACCCAAGGGATCAATCCCGATTTTCAGACCCGCTTTCTGAATTGCTGCCATATCGACAACTTCACCCAACGCGGTGACATAAGGATCAACTAAATCCTGAGGGTGCAAATATTCACTTTTTAAGGCCTGTTCGTAAGGCTGGCGTTTAACGCCTTTCAGATTACCAGCCAACAATTCATTAGCCCGATTTTCAATAACGGAAGTCAGATCCGTATCGGCCGGGCCACCATTAGGCGGATTATATTTAATACCACCGTCTTCCGGTGGATTATGAGAAGGAGTAATTACAATACCATCCGCCAGATTTTTTCCCTGACGGTTATAAGACAAAATGGCATGTGAAATAGCAGGCGTTGGCGTAAAACCATTATTCTCCTGCACGACCACATCAACACCATTCGCTGTCAGTACTTCCAACACGGAAATAAAAGCGGCTTCAGAAAGTGCATGTGTATCTTTCCCGATATAACACGGGCCAGTAATATCATATTGCTTACGTACTTCTACAATCGCCTGAGAAATTGCCAGAATATGCGCTTCGTTAAAGCTATTACGCCCGGCACTGCCACGATGGCCAGAAGTACCAAACTTGACTTTATGGGCCGGATTTTCGGGATTGGGTTGTAAGGTATAATACTGTGAAGTGAGGAGTGCAACATTGATCAAATCATGCTGCTGGGCCAGTTGCCCTGCCCTAGGATGAATCGCCACTTTATTTCTCCTGAAAGGCTGCACCGGACAGTCGCCAGTGCAGTATAAAACAGATACGCTGAACGGTTTAGAGAGTTAATTGATTAACCGCAGACTGCTGATTAAACCTAAACGCCGAATCTAAATAGTGCCACACACTTTTTCAATCAAATTTACCGGTAAACTCATATCCTGCATAACTTGCTCAATCATGCTACGTTTACGATCAGTATTGGTATTGGTGATCACCCAAAAAGGTGTGCCGGGGATATGGCGAGGTTTGGTTTGTTTACCGCTGGCCAGCAGCGTATGTTCATCACCGGCAAAATACGTGCGGGTACGACCATGCATTGCTTCTGTTGTTCTGGCGAAACTTTCGCTGTCCAGACTATACAACGTAGACAGTACTAACATGAAACGCTCAACGGATTTTTTCTTTTCAGCATATTCATCGGAAAGCAGTAACTCGCGTATAACGCGGACAGTATCTCGGGGACGTACAGCTGGTATTTTGTTGACGGGTACAGGTTCACTGGCAGGCTGTGTAGTTTGTACTGGCTGCCCGGCGTCCAACTTCAGTATGCGCCGTAAAATATCAGATGCACTTTCACCGATATGCAGGGTTTGGCTTGCAATAAAGCGGTAAAGGTCTTCATCAACTTCTATCGTTTTCATTTCTATCCAGTACTGTTCTTAATGAAAAAATTATCCCCAGATTATAAGATATAATGCAACAAAACAAAACAATTAAACTTTCAATAACTTAAAGTGATTCTTTCTTAAATTGAGAATTGAAAAGAAAGAAACTTTTCCCCTAAAATAAATCAATTAGTTACAGCCGATATCCCTCATTTTGTTTGTCTCTGCTGATGTGTCATGATATTAAACTCTACAATATTAAACATTGTATGAACGTCATTAAACTCAGGCAAATTATGAAGTCAAACAATCAATTAAATTATCATTTACACAAACCCGAAAATCCGTTGTCTTCCACTCCCATTATCCTTATCCATGGACTTTTTGGTGATTTAAACAACTTAGGAATATTAGGGCGTGATTTACAGCAATATTATCCGGTGATTCAGATTGATGTACGAAATCACGGTATTTCTCCCCGCATGGAAAATATGGATTATCGTGACATGGCACAAGATGTGCTGGCACTTCTTGACGAACTCGATATAGCAAAAGCCATCATTATAGGTCATTCCATGGGGGGAAAAATCGCCATGAGCATGACAGCAATTGCCCCGGAGCGCATTGAAAAAATCGTGGTGATTGATATGGCTCCGGTTGCTTATCAGGCAAGGCGTCATGACAGTATTTTTGCGGCACTGCACAAAGTAACGGAAGCAGGTGTACAAACCCGGCAGGCGGCTACAGACATCATGCTTGAAGATATTAAAGAAGATGGCGTGATTCCATTTCTACTAAAATCATTCCGTCAGGGGGAATGGAGATTTAACCTACCCGTACTGCAAAAAGAATACGAAAAAATTATCGGCTGGGAAACAATTCCGGCATGGCATAAACCAGCTTTATTTATTCGTGGTGGGAACTCCGATTACATTACGGAAGAATACCGTCAGGATATTATTAATCAATTCCCACAAGCCACTGCCTGGGTTGTCGCGGGAGCCGGTCATTGGGTTCATGCAGAGAAACCTGAAGCAGTACTACGGGCAATTCACCGATTTTTAGGCACTGAATAAAAAAATAGGATATCAGTCTAACGAAATATATGGGTTGATATCCTTACTAAACTTACCCGATATTATTATAGAATAACAATATACTTAAAATAAAATATCCAATTTATTTATCATGTTCCATTAAAATAACATACCTGATATAAAAATAATCATATTAAACTGGGTATTTATATATTAAGGTAAAACCCAGAAAAAAACATCAAATATTATATCACTAACAAATTTAATTCTTATAAAACAGCAAAAAATTCCGCTTATTTTTTACCTTAGTTTTGTTTCTTTTATCTTAGTTAAGGACAGAAAGTAATGAATGAAAAAAACGTATATAACGCTATCGCTGATGTTTATGAAAGATTTTCAGATTCTGCTCCGCAGATAGAGGTAGAAATCAGGACGGTTTTTGAGCTGGCAGGTGA
Organism: Xenorhabdus stockiae; assembly: GCF_002632825.1. Taxonomy (GTDB): domain Bacteria; phylum Pseudomonadota; class Gammaproteobacteria; order Enterobacterales; family Enterobacteriaceae; genus Xenorhabdus; species Xenorhabdus stockiae. The sequence goes on along the minus strand of NZ_NJAJ01000011.1, from coordinate 18,005 downwards.
GATACAAGGAAAATCAGTATTAGATTTAGCCTGTGGCTATGGCCTGTTTAGCCGGCTTTACAAAAGTCGTGGGGCATCAAAAGTTGTCGGTGCCGATATCTCAACTAACATGATTGAAATTGCAAGAAACAAATCTCGGCAATATGGTGATGGTATCGAATTTCATGTCAGAGATGTCTGCAATATGGAATCACTGGGTAAATTTGACATCATTAACGCATCCTGGCTATTTTGTAATGCTATCTCACTCGAAGAACTTGAAATGATGTTCCGCACTGTTGCTAATAATCTGGCACCTTCCGGTAAATTAATTGCTTACACTATTGAGCCTGACTACCGGTTAACTAAAGGCAATTGTTCCAATTATCTCTGCGATATTCTTAGCGAAGAGCACTGTAGAGGCGGTCTCCTCTTTAAAGCCGAATTTACCTTTCCATCACGTAATCCTCCTCTTCCTCCTGCGCCTTTTACAATGTACAGCTGGAGCCGTGAACAACACGCAGAGGCAAGTCATAAAGCGGGTTTACAGATTGAGTGGCATAAACCTATGCTGTCACAAAGTGATATTGATAACCAGCCAGCAGGTTTTTGGGACACTTACCAGAATAACTGCCATGAAGCCGCGTTTGTTTGTAAATTCCTATAATATCAGTCAATCAAACTCCTCACTTATCAACATAGGTCATCAAAATGGCATATTGAAGAGTGAAGAACATAAACGGTATTCATCGCGATAAAATAAAATTCAATCTCACCATTGAATGCAAAATCTAAAATAGAATATCAACCCGAATATTAATATGGGTTGATATTCCTTCTAAAAATAGATGGTTATCATTAATAGAAATAGCTTACCAGAATAACTGCCATGAAATATCCCTTGTTTGTAAGTTACGATAATATACACTTCGTCTTTCAAGTTGCCTCTTTGTTGGCTGCGCTCGTTCACCCTAGTCACCGTCTTTATAAACATACGGTTATCTATGCTCCCGGGGATTTACTCCCTTTCCGCCGCGATGCATCTTGAAATCCATTGTGTATACCAATTAATTATTTTCTTCATCTTTCAACTTGTACCAATAAAATGGGAAATTGAAGGATGAAGAATATAAATCTATAACCTCTGATAATTATATCTTGCGATAAACTTTCCCATTCTTGGTGAAGAAGAAGCCATTCTGTCTCAATAAATATCATCCAAAAGCGCCCCATTGTGCGGAAAAACCAAAGTAAATTCCGTGACATTATTCCTATCTGATTAATTTCATAATATATCCAATCGGTTTGCCATAATATTTAGCAAGATCATGTGCCGGCTTAAACGAACACATGGCCTATACTCAATGGGATTTCAATATGTATCGCGTGGGCATCAGAAAAAAATTTCTTCTTTTTGTCATACCATATTATATTTTTGACATTCAGTTCACAATTTGAGCGCATGACTATGATAAACATCGATCTCAACTCAGACATTGGCGAAGGCTTCGGCCCGTGGACTATCGGCGATAATGTGGATGAATCAATTATGGCATTAATCAGCTCAGCCAATATAGCCACCGGTTTTCATGCGGGCGATCCCTGCATTATGCGTAAAACCGTGGAGCTGGCACACCAAAAAGGTGTGTCCATTGGTGCCCATCCCGGGTTCCGCGATCTTGCCGGATTTGGCCGCCGCCATATCAATACCACCCCACAGGAATTAACCAACGATGTGTTATATCAGCTCGGTGCATTACGCGAATTTGCTGCGCTGTATAACCTTCCGCTACAGCATATAAAACCACATGGTGCCTTATATATGCATCTGGCCCGTGACAGCGATGCTGCGCATTACTTCGTCTCCACACTGCATAAACATGCTCCTGAACTGGCCATATTCTGTATGCACGGTTCGGCTATCTGGCGTGAAGCTACCACACTCGGTCATCCTGTGGTTTGTGAGTTCTACGCTGACCGCGATTACGATCTCAGTGGCTCTATTGTATTTACCCGTCGGGTTGAGCCTCTCGATCCTGAAATAGTCGCTGATAAAGTGTTACGAGCCTGTCAGGAGGGTAAAGTCCGTACCGTAGAAGGAGCCGATATTGACGTTGAATTTTCCTCTGTCTGCCTGCACAGCGATACCCCCGGCGCACTCCCGCTACTTCAGGCAATAGTCACCCGTTTACAGCTCGCAGGCATCACGATTACACCTCCACACCAGCACAAATGACGGTATAAATTTTAATGAGGAGGAGTGCTAATATGTCTGACCCAAATTTACGCTACACCTTCGGCGGCGACGAACATCTTTTTATTGAAATCAGCGAAGCAATGTCTCTGAAGGCATTCTTTCGTAGTATGTCGTTAACAAAAGCGATTAAAAACCTTGCATTACCGGGCATATTCGATATTTGTCTGGCAAATGCATCATGCCAGATACGCTTCAACCCGGATATTCTGCCCCCCTTAACATTACTGGAGAAAGTTCAGGCTATAGCAGAGCAAGAAAACACCGGAGAAAAACTCTCTACGCGTATTATCGAAATTCCGGTGCTTTACAACGATCCCTGGACGCATGAAACCCTGATGCGTTTTCGGGAACGCCATCAGGACCCACACTCCACCGATCTGGAATATGCAGCGAGAATTAACAGCTTGCCTGATATTGATGCATTTATTGCTCAGCACAGCGGTGCTCCCTGGTTTGTTTCTATGGTCGGTTTTGTTGCCGGATTACCCTTTATGTACCAGATGGTAGAACAGGAACAACAAATTCAGGTGCCTAAGTATCTGATCCCCCGTACGGATACCCCACAGCTTTCACTGGGACACGGCGGGTGCTTCGGCTGTATCTACTCTGTACGGGGTGCAGGGGGTTATCAACTTTTTGGCGTGACTCCTGCCCCCATTTACGATACCCAACAGCGCCTGCCTTATCTTAAAGATTCAATGGTATTTTTCCGCACAGGCGATATCGTTCAATTCAAACCTATCAATCGCGATGAATATGATCAGGCTATTTCACAAGTTGAACGAGAAGAGTTTACATTGCGTATTCGTCCTGTTGAATTTGACCTTGCAGCCTTTGAAGCTGATCCACAATCTTGCACTGCAAATTTGCAGGAGGTGCTATATGGCGATTGAGGTGTTATATGGCATTAAGGTGCTGAAACCGGGGCTGTCAAGCTCAGTACAGGACGCTGGCCGGGAAGGCTATTATCACGTAGGTATTCCGCCTTCCGGCACACTGGATCGTTTTGGGCTGGCAATCGCAAATCTGCTGGTAGGGAATGCGCCGGATACAGCGGGATTAGAATGTACTCTGATGGGGCCGGAACTGCTCTTTGAGCAGGACACCGTTTTTGCTGTCAGCGGAGCACCAATGGGCATACAACTGGATGGGCAGTCCGTTCCCCTTAATACCTGCCTGCTGGCGCAAAAAGGGCAGCAACTGAAAATAACCGGCTCATCTTTAGGTGCCCGTAGTTATCTTGCCATCGCAGGTGGTATCGATGTCCCTCTGGTACTGGGTAGCCGCTCCACATACAGCCTCGGCTCACTGGGTGGATATCAGGGCCGCCGGTTACAGGCCGGAGATACGCTTCCTGTAACGGCGTATTGCGGACAAGGCCCTGTTGGTCATCACCTGCCGGAAGAATTTAAACCGGAGTTTCATAAACATGCCGAACTTCGGGTGGTTCCCGGTATGTATATCCATCGCCTGACGGCAGAATCCGTTGACAGTTTTTTCAGCGATGAATGGAGGATCAGCTCTGAATCTGATCGCATCGGTTACCGCTTTCTGGATGGGCGTCCACTAAATTTTGTGGAGCGTACACCGCCGTTTGGCGCAGGTTCTGATCCCTCCAATATTGTGGATGCCTGCTATCCTATTGGCTCTATTCAAATTCCCTCGGGGCGTACGCCCATTGTCTTACACCGGGATGCCGTTTCCGGAGGTGGCTACATGACTCTGGGTACCGTCGTCAGCAGTGATCTGGATATTCTCGGGCAGTTACCTCCCGGTGCCAAAGTAAAATTTACCCAAGTGACATTACAACAAGCGCTGGCTATCCGGCATACGTTTCAGGAAAAACTGCAACGGCTGGTCACCGCACTATCCTAGTAACCCTACAAATTTATGCCATTTTCAGGAGAATAATTGATGAAAAATACAGAGTTGAATCAACGTCGTCTGAATGCTACTCCACGCGGAGTAGGTGTGCTGAGTGACTACTTCGCGCAAAAGGCGGAAAATGCTACTCTGTGGGATGTGGAAGGTAACGAAATCATCGATTTTGCGGCTGGCATTGCTGTACTGAATACAGGTCATCGTCACCCTGAAATCGTATCCGCAATTGAACAACAACTAAAAGCATTCACCCATACCGCATATCAAATCGTACCTTATGAAAGCTATGTGACACTGGCAGAACGTATTAACGCGCTGGTGCCTATCAACGGCCCGACAAAAACCGCGTTCTTCACCACCGGAGCGGAAGCTGTCGAAAATGCCGTGAAAATCGCCCGCGCTTATACCCGTCGGCCGGGAGTGATTACTTTCAGTGGTGGCTTTCATGGTCGTACTTTTATGGCAATGGCGCTCACTGGCAAAGTAGCACCGTATAAAATCGGTTTTGGCCCATTCCCCGGTTCTGTTTACCACGCCAAATATCCGAACGGGCTTCACGGAGTATCAGTCGATAATGCTCTGGCAAGTCTGGAACATATTTTCAAAGCCGATATCGCACCGGATCAGGTTGCCGCTATTATTATTGAGCCAGTACAGGGTGAAGGCGGATTCAACATGGCGCCCACCGAGTTTATGCAGGCGCTACGCACATTGTGCGATGAGCATGGCATCCTGTTAATCGCCGACGAAGTGCAAACCGGCTTTGCGCGGACTGGTAAACTGTTTGCGATGGAACACCACAATGTAAAAGCAGACCTGATCACGATGGCGAAAAGTCTCGCGGGAGGGATGCCGCTTTCCGGTGTAGCTGGCCGTGCAGAAGTGATGGATGCACCGGCACCCGGTGGGCTTGGCGGCACCTATGCGGGCAATCCACTGGCGGTAGCAGCCGCCCATGCAGTACTTAACATCATCGAAAAAGAGCAGTTGTGCGAACGAGCTAATCAGCTTGGTCAGCATCTGGTGGAAATACTGGCACAAGCGCGCACTCAGTGCCCGGCAATCGCCGAAATTCGTGCACTGGGTTCCATGGTTGCGGTGGAATTTAACGATCCACAAACCGGTAAACCCTCACCAGAATTTACCCGCGAAGTACAAACCAGAGCTAAACGCGAAGGGTTGCTATTATTGAGCTGCGGTACTCACGGTAACGTGATCCGTTTCCTCTACCCGCTGACGATACCGGAGGCTCAATTCGGTAAGGCACTGCAAATTCTGTCACATATTCTGAAGAATTAAGCTTCATAGCCCCGGATGTAGTACCACATCCGGGATTTTCTCTCTCACATTACGTATATCGCTAATGGGTTTCGAGTTTCATCGCGCCCGTAAATGAATACAGCCAACAAAGAGGAAATGTGAAAAACAGAGGAATTATCATTTAATTTTTTGTATCAGCACGAGAGTTCATTATCTCTACCACCTGATCCAGCAATGCTGAATTACAGGCCGAAACTAGGCTGCCACCAAACATGGCCCTTTTCCGACTGCCGTTCAGTGCACAAAAATCACCACCCGCTTCTTTAATACAGGGCAAAATTGCCGCGCTATCCCACGGTTTCATTATTGTATCAATAGCACAGTGCAACCTTCCGGCTGCAACCATCGTGTGCTGGTAGCAATCATTAACAAAGACAAAATCACGGGCAGATTTCACTACCCCATCCAGATTATAAACCACAGTGCCATTTTCCAGATGATAACCGGAACTGTGTATACCGGAAGCTGAAATCACAGCATTGTTAACAGATATTGGTGAGTTATCCATCACTTTAAGCTGGCGTAACGGCTTGCCTTCCACATTCATCCAGCCCCCTTCCCCTTGTGAAGCATAAACAACGGTGGAAATTGCCGGAAAACTGATTACCCCAAGTTTTGGTTCACCATTTTCGACAAAAGCCAGCAACGTACTAAACAAGGGTACGCCATACAGAAATGCCCTTGTTCCATCAATGGGATCAATGATCCAGCCCGATTCGAATTGATCACTGCCATCCTGCCCAAACTCTTCTCCCAGAATGGGAACACCCGGGCTGCGTTTTTCCAGTATGTTACGAATCTCTGTTTCCAGCATTAAATCAGTTTGAGTGACAACAGAACGATCCGGTTTGTAGTCAAACTGTCCGGCTCCGTCAAACGCATCCTGAGTCCGTTTTTTGATTGTATTTACTGCTTCAAGGGCAATTTCTAACATTTTTTTGTCGCTCCTCAAGGTATCGTTTAACGTCATTTCAACGTGGCAATTCTATGATAAAAGCCATAATTATGTCTTGTTAAAAACATATTTTTAGAAAAAAATAGAAATACATTAAGAATGTAAAAAATAGAAATAGAAATAGAAATGATTTCCACTTTATATTCATTTGAAGATTTTATTATTTAACAATCATTAAATTAAATTAAAAAATACAGCATCATACTTCTCTTGATTTTTTAAAAAAAAGAAAGAAATAAAATTTAAATGTATAATTAATTATAAATAAATTTCTCAGTAATATTGACATGTTGGTATAAGTGCTATAATTAAAAATACACACAACCAAGTTGTTTTTTTAAAATCAAGCAAGGAAAATATTATGAGGACTAATAATATATTTAAAATTATTGTATTTTTATTAACATGCTCAATTGGTTCCGCCTATGCTGAATACTCTTGCCCACCTGGAAATCCTTCTGTACTACAGGGATACGTAGGCGCTATTTTATATTTTGATGATTATCAATCTATTTTTTTTACTATAACAAATCAGCCCAATTATTATATAAAATTAAACAGATTAGATGGAAAAATTACTGATGAACAAAAAAAAATAGCTCTTAATCTATTAATAGATGCCAGAAACAATGATCACATGGTTAATGTGACCTGTAGGAATGGATGGGCCACATATATATCTACATTTTAATAAAATAACACATCGTCATTATTTATAAATTTATTTAACAAAAATCAATAACATTATTAAAAGTTGATGATTTGATATAGCTATAATAGTAACAAATAATTTATCAGAAACTTTTTAATATCATACCGTATTTCTCTATTCATTATGATATAAAAATGGCCCACCAATGTGAGCCATTTTTATTACTTAAATAAAACTATCAAACCAGTCTGGATTTACCCGTTGTCGTATCCGACCAGGCCATCATAATGGAAGATTGTGTTTGTCCATCCAGTGCGTCAATAAAGCCACTGTCACCAATTGTTGGTGCAAAGCCACTCATTGCCTGAACCAGCGAATCCACTGCATTGGCAGAAAGCGCGGTATATTCACGCTCACCGTGGGTATTTTTATCGCCCATTCGGGTAACAATATCCGCACGGTTGCCATTGAAGTAATCCGAAAAGGTCACAGAGCCGATTGCTTCAAACTGCCCCTGTTCAGAACTGTCTTCCACATTACGGTTGGTGAGCATCACCAGATCGTAACCACTGCGCTGGAACCATAAATCCTGCCAGTTGAGTTCATTGAAGACAATCTTGTCACCGCGTTTGATATCTTCAACCACGTTATCGATCACATCTCCGCTGATCACATAGCTATTCACGCCAGCACTGCCTTTAAAGCGGTTCTGGTATCCTCCCAGCACCAGCAAGTCATCACCATCACCGCCGTCAAACTGGCTGAACTTGGAGATAACATCCGCAATCAGATGATCATCTCCCGCTCCGCCGTTAATCAGAGCATGGTAACCCATCAGTTTTATGGCATCGTTACCTGCCCCGCCATCGATCCGGTTATAGTTGCCGAAAACCGTGGCAAAGTCATGATCATCACCCAAATCGGCCTGATTATTGTTGCCGATAGCAACGACATAATCCTGACCTTCTCCGCCTTCAATACGGTTGAAGTTACCGGAAGCCACAATGTAATCACGCCCTTTACCGGTTTCGATGACTCCGCCTTCACCAAAGGCAAAGACCTGATCATCCCCCTCTCCCATGTAGGCGTAGTTTATGCGGCCAGCAACTACGGCAACATCATTGCCCTGACCACCAAACATGATGTTTTCGCGCCCCATCAGAACACCGGTGTCGTTGCCTTCACCGCCAGTGAAAATATTGGAGGTTCCCAGAGCATAATAAACATCATCACCACGACCGCCCCAGAAGTTGTTATTATCACCTAAATAAGCACCGAGATCTTTGCCGTCTCCACCCCAGTTAAAGTTATAGTTACCGAGGGAAACATGGATGTCTCCATCCCCTTGCAAATGACCGCTGGTACGCAGGAAATCAAAGGTTTTTTCCTGCATATGCAGCAGATCATCAGTCAGGTTCTGTTTCAGATCAGAAACCAGATCTTTCATCTCTTCCTGCTTATTCTGCTTCAGCAAGGTTGCAAACAAGTTTGGCAAATTGAGGGAATTAAAGCCGAAAGTGCGCTCTGATTGAGTATTTTCCTCATCGGTATTTTCAGCCGATGTAATCTGTTCTGTCGGGGCTTTTTCTTTGATGCCATGACTTTCAAGGAACGAATTCACCCCGTCTGCACCGGCTGCCAGATGGGTTTTCAGACCATTACGCAGTGTTTCCGGATCAACAAATGCCGACAACTGGTTACCACTGAATTCGCTGATCACCTCCAACATTTCCCGCACAATGGCAACACCATCTACCGCTTTATTTGAACGGGAAATAATAGCTCCATCTGCGGTGTAATCCACGCCAAAGATATCACCCAGTGTGGTATCAGCATTCACGCTGGCAAGGTTTCTCAACAGCTTATTTTTAAGCTGACGAGGCAGATCCGCCGGATTAAATGTGAATGTGGTTTTTGCTATCCCTGTTGAGGTGTATTGCTGAGTCATCAGGCCAAACAATGAACCGAGGTTAATATCCAGAATCGAATGAATATTGTCGCCGAACATCAGGTTCCAGTTACCGGTTGTTACCTGAATATCAGCACCCTGACCACCAACGGCAAAATTGAAGGCCAGTTTTTCATTCATCTGGCGGAGTTTATTGGCTCTGCTGAAGTTAGCCATTTCCGGCTTATTCCCGGCTCCACTCAACCACTGGTTATATTTCTTGTTCAGTGTGCTTTCAATATCGCTCTTCAGGCCGCGGCCGCTGCGTTTATACTGAGAGCCGAGATCCGTCAGCGATGTGTAATCCACGCTGCTGGTCATATCCAGCCCTGACATATCCTGTAGATATTTCTTCACGCTTTCGGTTGTCCACTGTGCTTCCTGTTCAGACAACCAGTCAGAAGTGAAGTACGAACCAGCAATGTTTTGCAGAATGCCCGAGACGCGGGAAACATTATCAAACGGGTTAAGCATCGGTGGTGTCGGGATGGATTTATCCATCATAACCAGCAAATCATTGCTGCGTCCCTGATTAAAGCTGATATTCCGGTTACCGATGAACAGCTGTGCTCCTTCCAGTGCCTGATAACCGGCAATGTTGACACTGTGTTTGCTGTCACCGTCTCCCAGATGAACCATGACATTATTATCGCCAAACGCCAGTGACTTGAATCCTCCCGTGCCAACTTTAATACCCACGTTGGTGGTTCCCCAGTTAATAGAGGTAAATTCGCCATCACCCGCCTGTACCTGTACATTGCCGGAATAGCTCAGTCGGTTATCGGAAGACGTCCCGACCGGATAATCCTGATGCTGATGTTTTTTCGGCGCATGGAAAGTTTCGGTATTGTCTGCAATCGCATTCTTCTCTGTCATCACCTCATGCGGGCGATGCTTCCGGCTATTGGTGCTACTACGCAGGCTACCTACACGGACAAGTGAAACGTTGTTTTCAGAAACATTATTGCGTATACGTTCGGCATTGCCTTCAACTTCTCCTTTATCGTTCCAGCTCAGAACGATTTTATTTTCCGTGATCTTATTTTCCGCTCTATTGTGCTCAGAACGCGTATATTTACGACCTGATTTACCGATCACTACTTCGGTTCGACGGGCAGATACTGTAGTGCGGAGCCCATTTTCATCAAGAGCAGAAATCAGGCGATAGGCAAAACCATCGCGCTTGTCATCACTGAGCAGAGAACAGCCGACCAGACTGATATAATCCAGCTTTCCGCCATACTGGAAACTATTCTGGAACTGCTTTAACCGCATTGCCAGTTCAGATGCCGTGTAATCACTCATTGTCGTGCTGTTGTAGCCATCAATCTCATCACCACCGTGACCAACAACCTGCCAGCGTATTGTGCCGCTCAACTGACTCGGATCGCCATATACCACTTTATACTGACCATTGCGATCAAGCTGGACAAGCACACTCTCTTTCGGATGCTTACCCGCCAGATAAGAGACAGAATCAGCCACATGGGGATCATCTTCGAGCTGAATAATAACCTGACCATCAAAACGCATTTTTTTGCGTTCCAATCTCGGCAACACCTCAATCTCTTCCCATTCACTCAGATCGTGGTTATTCAATGGATGAAGCCTGTTCAGCGCATTTCTCATCGGTGAGCCATCAAAGATTTCCATGGCCAGAATATCTTTCATGGTTGTTCTGTCACCGAATACCGGACGATAAGCTGCCAGTGCCTTTCCATCCAGAACAACGACACGCCCGAACATTCTTTCCCGCTGGCTGTTTTTAGCCATGTTGTAGCTTTTTGCCATGTTCAGACCGGATTGACCGAAGAAACGTGTGACGTAATCGCTGAATTTCTCTGCCGAGGAGAATTCGACAATCCCGACATTAGGATCATAGAAGCCGTATGTCCGGTTCTCACCGCTACCTTTTGACCACGCCGCCATCGCGTGTCCCAGAGTATTCAGCTCCAGCAGAATCGGTTTTTGCCCTGCATTGGCAGCCGTGATTTTTTCAATCACACCTTGTACACTCAGCGCTTGTTCACCGCTCAGTTTCTCTTTCCATATTTTCGTGGTGCTATCCAGCATCGGATCTCTGGCATAGAGCGCAGATAGTGTTCCCAGTAACTTACTGGCGTTAACCTGTTCACCTTCAGAATACAATTCAGGATTGTTGAGCACTGAAGCCGCAGAGTACATTTTATTCAGCAGGCTACGTCCTACGTTTTCCTGACCGTCATTTTCCAGCTGTTTTGCCAGCAGAACCAGTTTTGACAGTGGTACACAACGCCCACCAAAACCATCATTAGACAAGTTGAGTAACAGCAGTTGTGGCGCCAGATGTTCGCTGGCTTTTGCATCTACCGCCCCCATAGAAGCGACATCACGGAAAAGGCGGCTATATTTCTCTACTTTTGGTCGCAGAGTCATTTTCAGTGCCCGGTGCTCAATTTCCCACGCCAGTGCACCTTTCTGTTCCGCCGTCCAGTTTCCTTTAACCAGCATATCCACCAGCTGCCGGATATCCATATCCGAATGGAAACCATCCACAATTTGGTTAGCGTGATTATGCCGGTAACCTGACAGGAAGGCTTTTGTCGCGCGCAAATCCTGCTCCCGACCCTGATTATCTATCTGAGGTTTCAGCACCTGCGTGTAGCGCATCAAATCATTTTTGATGCCTTTGAGAATATTGCTGTTTTCCTGCTCGTGCACCTGAGAAGCAGCTTCAGATAAATTGGCAACAATTTGTCCGGCATATTTCACCATTATCTGATAACTGGATGCATGGCTATAGTACGTGTGTTCACCAGAAACGTTATAATCAGAGGCCACCAATCTGGTTCGGAGTTTTTCGCCTTCATTGCCCAGACCTTCATTATCTGTCAGCAACATAATCGGCATCTGTTTCGAGACCCCGCGCAGATTGTGCTCCACAGAGAATTTACCATTGACGGCTTTTGCCAGTATTCCGGTAAGACCGGACGGATTCGATATTCCATGAGCCGTGATCGCTTTGGTCATACTTGGCATCGGTCTGTCCAACAGTAAGCCGGAAACCGTCATTCCTTTACTCTCCGCATAACGGGCCAGATCAGCCGCAATCGGTGCTCCCATTGAATAACCGTGGATAATGATATTTTCCGGGCTGATATCACGTTCATTAACCAGATAATGGAACATGGTACGTACATCCTGATACATTCCCTGTTCATTCGGATACCCGTCGCTGGTGCCATAACCGCGCATATTCACCGACAACACATCAATACCCTGTTGTCGGTAATGCGGCTGAATTTTACCCGCCTGATCTTCCGCCGATGAACCGGAGCCGTGGATAAACAAGACGACTTTTTTATCCGAAGTATCCCTCTGTGATGCGTTTTGCCCCTGATGGTAATAGCCTGCCAAACGTCCGGCTTCCCCCTTTAGGGTCACTTTTTGGGTAGTACCGAGATTGATTGCTAAATTAATTCTGTTCTGCATCTCCCGACTGATTTGGCGACGCTCTTCTTTTGTGCCGTACAGTTCACTGTTCATGAAGCGGGTTACAGGATTCTTCGGCGATCGCTCATGCGGTGCTGAGCCATCATTAGGAATAGCTAATTTCTCTGATCTTTCCGGTTGCTGTCCGGTTCCGCCATGATTTAACACAGTATCAAGACGGTGATGTTTTTGCTTAACCCGCTTGCTCTGAGTTGCTTCCTGCAATGACTGACCGAAATCAAACAGCTCGCTTGGTGTCCAGACACCAAAACCAGGCCGCCATGCTTTGCCAAGCAGTTTCTCTGCTCCGCCAGCTTTGAGGATACGGGCAACAACACTTGAACAGTTTTGCGTCATAAGCTGATAGCGGGCATCCGGATCACTGCTGATTTTGCCCCATTCGGCCTGCATTGCCGCTACATCAAGGCCTTCCAGATTGATGCGATAGACTCGATCAGGGTCAACTGTGCTATTTTTGAAATTGGCAATCTCTGCCAGCTCTCTTTCAGCAAACTGGCTCATAACACTGGCAATGGCTTTCTCCATGCGTCTGGAATTTTGTAGTCTCGCTGCCAGACGTAAAGCTTCCGCAAAATTACGGCCGACTTCATGCATATCCATGCCGGGATCAGCCCATTGAGCAAGGTACGGGCGATAAATGTATTGCGGTATTTCAGCGGATTTGAGCAGCTCCGGATTAGCAAGCGCCGCCATCGCAAATCCTTCGCTGACATCGCTGAATTTAACATCCACACCTTTGGCGATTTTCAGTTTTTCAAGGAATTCTTTCAGCTCAGCTGAACCATCTGCCAGACCAAAGCCATCATCTTCTTCAGCCTCAACATCAAATGTCAGAGTCGGTGCCTGAAAAGCAGGTTGGCTCAGATCACGCCAGCGAAGTCGCAGATCGGGCTGATCCGGTGTGGCGATATTCAGAAGTTCTCGTATATCCGTCGATTTATTCCCTGCCGGCCACCAGCTCACATAGTTGATTTGATTGAGATGAGTCGCATCTTCTGCATTAACCAGAACACGGCCCTGACCAATCTGCATTGCAACATGGCCCAGCGTACTGTTTTCACTCGGCCGCCAGACATACAGTGTGGCACTGACAGGAGACAAGTGTTGTTCAATTGCCAGATGAACTTTTTTCAGACCTGCAATATCAATACCTTTGCCATCTTTCGCGAGATCATGGGCAGCCAGACCGGCGAAAACAGCATTCGTGACATCCTGACCATACTCTTTGGTTACAGCGGCCATTACCTGTTTCAGCCCGGCATCTGCGGTATTTTTACCAATATGCAAACTGAACTGACCGTGAGTAACAAAATCGCCCTGAGGATCTAAATAGAGATGTTTACTCTCTTTGAGGTTAGCGTTATCGAGCCTATTGTATAGTTCGCTGAACGTCCCTTTCCCTGAGCTTTTCAAGGTCGGATCTGCCAGAACCAGTGACTCTTTCAGACGGATATCAATCTGAGAAAGTAGCCGATTCATTGCAGGTGCCCGCCCTGATTCAGAATGCCCAAGCAAATATCCCGCTACCTGTTGTTGCAGGTGAGTTAATTGTTCAATGGCATCCAGTGAATAATCCGGTTTTTCCCGTAAGAGCTGTTCATAAGCACGCAGTGATTCAATGACATTACGATAGCTTTCACCCAGTGGCTTGCCTTTGATATAAGCCATTTTCTGTAATTCATCACCGGACATCAGTTCAGTATTCGGCGAGTAATACCAAGAACCACTGACTTTTTCGGCAAGAATGCGGGTATGACCATCTTCAAGGGAAATAATGTGACTTCCCACCAGACGTAATTCATCCGGGATCTGTTCATAATTCTGATAATTGGCAAATATAAACCGCTCGATGGTATTAATCTGCGCCTTATCCTGCGGGTTTTCGACTTTAATCACCTTTGATCCGGAAGAACGAAGCCCCGGCCAGGACATAACTTCAAAGCTATTATTTAAGCCTTCACGTATCAGAATATTGCGGTCAGTGCGCAGGCGATAGAATGGGATAGCTTGGTTTAACATGCCATCAATAGCACTGACTTTAATATCCAGATCAATCAGTGTATTTGCGTGGTAACCATCAGGATCCTGTTCAAGATATCTCATCTGCTCCGCCGGACTCAGTGAATCAAAGCGCATTTTCACTCTGACACCCGGATCGGTCAGTCTGTGCCCCATAGACTCCAGCGGCTTTCCACGGTAATGATAAGCGTGTTTATCCAGCAGGCGAATTTCATTAACCAGACCTTCACGCTGTAATTGGCGCAATACCGGCAGCTCAACATTCCAGAAGAAATTGCCTAAACGTACCCCGCTCGGTGCGATGACATAAACATCATCACGCGCACCCGTCGCATAAACAGAACACCAGAAACCAATATTACTCCGTGTCGCTTCGCTGATGGCGGTGTGCAACCTTTCCTGTTGGAAATCATCAGGATCAAGGGATGTATTGCACCAATCCATCAGCTTCTTATTGAGTTCAAGGGCAAGCACGTTTCCTTTCACATCAATATCGTAAACCACTTTTTTATCATCTGGCTGCACAGCATCCAGTACAGAGCGATAGATGCTGAACTCCTGACCTGACCAGAATGAAACGATACTTTTTTCACCATGATTAGGTTCAAAGCTATAACCAAAACGCTCTAGTTTAGTAATAAACTGAACCCGCTTATCCCAGTCAAAATCAAGGGTTGAATCAACAAACAACTTCGCCAGCGGCGCAATTTGATCTTTAGGAATGGTATGCCGGATGATGCTGAAGAAATTCTCAATGAAATCAGTCAGTCTATCTCTGATGTTGTCATTAATCTCAACATTAGGGCGCACACTACCCGGTACAGGAATATAGTTACTCTTTGAATGATCATTTAACTGATCGCGTCCTCTATCCAGCCAACGGTATATTTCCGCGACTTTCTCTGCTCTTTCTCCGATGAAAGGATAGGTTGAGCTGCTCTTTTGCGACAAATTACTCCGCACGGAGCTACCGCGGGAGTCTGACCTTCCCAGAGGTTTCAGGCCACTCAGATCCAGACCAGAAACAAACAGGGATTTTCTGTTCTCCGACCCAGAGATATTCGGCACTGTTTCAGGTGAAATATTGCTATGCGGTAATTGCTGCGCGCGCAATGAGCGCGGTATATGAGTAGAGTTTGCCTGTGTAGCACGAAGGCCCGCATTGATCTGTAAACGCTCCACAGCCTGTTTAGCATCGGCAAGGGCAGATAAATCGCTCTCGGATTCTTGTAGCTTTTTACTGAAAGCCCCGACTTCCTGTATCAAAGTCGTGGAATTAATGTGGCTGGTTGTATCACCAATCCTTTCTGCTTCATAGGCTTTACCTGATCGATTACTACCAACATTACTAAAACGCGGTGTATAGCCATTATTTTTTGCAACTTCACTGGCTTCAGCCTCAATATCCTGAAGCGTCTTGCTGGCACTAAGTTTGGCCTGCTGCGCCTGCTTTTGCTGTGCTTCCGCTTCTTCTTTCCGGTATTCGGCTTTCATCCGGGCATCCGCAACATCTTTCCCGACATTTAGCTGATCTTGTTTAGATTTGGCAACATTGATTTCTGATTTATCCAGTGAATTTTCGATCTTCTGCTGTTGCTGTAGCGCTGTAGACAGTGCGTTATCCAGTTGCTGTCCGGCTGCTGCTTTTGACGTGTCCACCTGTGTCTGAAGCTTATCCAATAATTCACCGGCAAAGTCATGACGCCAGTGTGTTCCGGATTCCCCCTGATGGTGTGCGTGGATCTGTTCATCCAAAAGTTCCAGCGCCTTGGCTTTCGCCAGCAGTTCATCTGTCACAGCCTGCTGTTCTTCCCGGATAACATCACGCTGTGTCAGTCCATTCGCATTCAGGGCATCAAAATCCGTGGATTCCAGCTGATTCTGAGTGCCTGCAATCGCTGCCAGTTGTTGCTCTTTTTCCTGCGCCAGACGTTCATGATCAGCTTCAGCGCTACTTTTATCGGCTAATACACTTTCAGCCACGACATCTTTTGACGGAAGATCACCATCATGACTGTTATCTGAGCGATCCGACGTTGCCACGATGTTATCCAGTATATAACCCCTGCCATCGTCTTTACCGATACCTTTAAACGCCAGTCGGTTACTGCCCGCCTGAGCAACCAGTACCAGTTGTTTATGCTGCCAGACGATCCTATCGTCCGCAGATGAGAAGACAACCTGACCATTCCAGAGCACTTCCATTCCGTTATCATCGGTGCTGGCTGCTCGTCGGGCAAAATCAAAATCAAGGGTAATGACTTCTCCCGCTTTAAGCTGGCTCAAATCCTGATAAATAGTGGTGTTAACCTGTGCATCCAGTTCAGACACATAGCTACCGTGGCCTGCGTTATCCAGCCCATAAGATGCCGCCGGATGCTGGGCTTCAATCCCGTTGGTCGCTTGCCAGCCCAGAGTACCGTCCTCAAAATCCCCGTTGATAATCAGGTTAGGCTTCTGATTTTTCCCAGATTGTCCCTCTTCATTCATGATGGTTTCCAGCCTGCTGACATCCGGTGTTTCCAGCTGGCTCACCGAGGCATGCAGATCAGCAGAAAGCGTGGAGCTGACCTCACTGATTTCCGTCAGCTTAAAGCCTTTCAGACCATCTACCTCCGGCAAATTGATAGCACCCCGTCCACGGTTACTGCCGGATGTATTGGCTTCATCACCATGAACCAGAAAGCTAATTCCCTGACTGCCCATGACACCCAGTAACGTCTGTTTGATATTACCGAACAGTGTTGCCAGTTTATGGCTTTCCGTATTGCTGGAGGCCAGCGCCAGATTGTAAAAATCCCCGTTACCGATTTGAATGGCGACATTATTACGGGCATAGGAAGCGTGAATATTCATCCCGTCACCAACATGGATGTTGGCATTGCCGGTGCCTTTCATTACCGAGACATTCAGTCCATCACCCACTTTGGTGCTGACATTGAGCTTACCCCATGCCACATTGACCGAGATACCATCCCCCACTTTGGTATTTACGTTCAAATCACCGTGGGCAGCAACCACGCTCAGGCCATTCCCCACGCTGGTTGTGATATTACTTTTACCCTTCGCGGCAGTAACCTGCATACCATCACCCACTTTGGTGACAACATTGCTTTGGCTCCACAGGGCATTAAAGCTGTCACCCTGCCCCACATGCGTGACAATATTTGCATCGCCTTTAGCCAGTGTAACCTGACGGCCATTCCCCACTTTGGTGATCACATTCGCTTTACCCCATGCGCCGGTGTAATCATCACCACGACCTACATGAGTAATGATATTAGCCATTCCCTGCATGACACTGACAACCTGACCATCACCGATCTTGGTCACCAGATTGGCTTTCCCTTTAGCAAAGTTATAGTGATCCCCGGCTCCCATATGAGTCATGATATTGGCATCGCCCCAGGCGGCATTGACCGCCAGACCGTCTCCCATTTTGGTCATCAGGTTCAGCGTACCTTTGGCAAAACCCACGGTATTGCCATCGCCAACATGGGTC
>NZ_NJAJ01000109.1 GCF_002632825.1 Xenorhabdus stockiae | reverse complement strand
TAACGATTTTAACGGGATTGATTGCTTACTGCCTTAAAGAGAAAAAGCCATCACTGAAAATTTTCTACTCAGAAGAAGATATTTCAGCAATAGCTTAAGTGGAATTGGGGTTAGTTACTATCTGAATAATGGCTGGCACGGCATGCATCAGCACCAAACTTCAAATATACACCTCACTGAATCACGCACTCGACTAACAGATAAACTTTATAATGCGCCACCCTATTTTAAGGCGTATTGATTCTGTTACAGGCTATTCAATTGAGATAAGAACCCGACCTCAGTAATATTAACGAGCTAGTTAGCAGTAGGATGAAATGACCTTTAACGAATAATAAAGTGAGGTGTTTATGTCTGATGTTAATAAGCTGGATAGCACACCATGTTCGTTTGATCCTGACCAATATAAGAAGAAGATTGATATTGAAGTGGATGATGTAGCACCTGCTGGTTCTTTTCCATGGGCAATTATTCAAGTGTATTTGAAGAAGTTAGTAAGACGCAGTAGCTGGAATTCAAATCTATACCTTATCCCTGAATACGATAACTCCGGCAATCTTACCTATATTCAGCAATCAGATGCAGATGGAAATCCTTCAACTTGGGTACCTGAACCGAAAGATATGCTAGCCTGTGATTGGGAGTTAGTGAAGATAAAACCAAAGCCAGTTGAATGCATGCTGTCTTTTGAGCTTGAGGTAGGGACTAGCCAATATGATAACGGCGACGTTCAGGATTGGGGATATTTGCTTAAAGGTGGGAGCCTTGGTGCAGGTGAATATCCTTTTGGCACTCTAACGAATCTTCACAACACTATAGGTATTGGAAGCATCTTAGAATTTATATTGTCTGAATCTCCCATTGGTACTTTTGATTTTATACAATTACAAGTTGACACTCAAAACCAGTCAGGCCTAGAGAATAAAGCTCTTGAAGTAGTGGTTAATGGCTCAACTTATAATCTGGTTGCCTCCAAAAATTCTCTTACAACTGATTTTTTGTATTACTCTGATGGTGCAAAACAACTAGGCGACCTACTAAAACAAAACGTAGGTAAGACCTTATCTTTTTGCCTCAACTGGAAATAAATCTACATCCTGAATTCAAGGCTGCTGAAAGCGGCCTTTTCTATTTATGCCACCGCAATCACTCCCATAACTTCAGTATCTCCTATTGCGGCTGGCAACCTATTCACTACAACTCACAGGGGCGACCACAGACTCACCCCACGGACGCCCATTGTTCTGATGGGGTGGAAATATGCGTATGACTGAAAAAGACACGGAGTTCTGGGCGCATGTCTGGGACTGGTTAATTATCAATGCTCCTTTTTTGGGTGGCATGTTTTTGGCGGCATCGACAGCATTCGCCCGGGAGAAAAGGGATGGCTCAGGCTGGAAAGCCTCATTAGTCGAAGCCTTTATCTGTGCGGCAATCAGTGTCGGGATTATTAACGCGCTGGAGTATGCACAACTACCGCTGAGTCTGGCTCAGTTCTTCGGTGTCCTGATTGGATTTTTGGGGACGAAGAAGATTGGGTCAATTCTTGATGCGGTCTTTACCTTCTTCAAAAACAAGTTCGGGGTACACAGATGAAAATCAGCGAGAGCGGATTGAGCTTCATCAAACAGTATGAAGGCTTGAAACTGAAAGCCTATCCCGATCCGGCGACGGGTGGCATCCCGTGGACAATTGGTTACGGTCATACAAAAGACGTCAAGCCGGGGCAAGTTATCACCGAACAGCAGGCCGAAGCATTCCTGCATGATGACCTGAAGCCTATTTAACCTGAATTCTGGATAAGAAATTGACGAGAGGCCTGTTCCAGGAGCAAAGTTTTGGTGAAAGCCTAAAACGACTCCGGGGAGGAACAGGCCATGGACAAGTTAGTTGAAATTTTCTGCGATGTCGACGACTTTTGTCGTCTTTTCATCCCCCAGTGGGCGCAGTTTTGTC
>NZ_NJAJ01000108.1 GCF_002632825.1 Xenorhabdus stockiae | reverse complement strand
ACTCAGGAACTCGCCAATGCCAAGACTGAAATTGACACTCTTCGGGCTGATGTTGCCGCTGGTCGTCGCAAGCTGCGCATCAAGGCCACCTGTCCTGTGTCTGAAGCCACTTCCTCCGGCAGCGTGGTCAATGATACCACCGTCGAACTCCCTAGAGAAACTGGACAAGCTGTTCTCGATATCCGAGAAGGCATCATCAACGACCGGGCAAAACTGAGATATTTGCAGGAGTATGTTAGGGCTGAGTGCAGGAGATAGAAATGATTGAAAGCCAATTACCCACAACAGTTATTGAATACCGAATACAAGCCAATCCATCATCATTCTCAAAGTCGTTGTTTCGGATGTACTGTCTGGCGTTGCAGTTAGAGAAGGTGATGGATGAAATGCAAGAAAGAGCGAAGGTTATTCGGGCGAATAATACACCATCACCACAGAACAAATAATTCTGGGGTTGCAGGAGTATGTCAGGACACAGTGTGGGTGAGTCTCTTTGTGTGAGATTTGAGACAATTGTAACGACTGTATTAAACCCATAGCGAAATTAAAATGGTTCTTCCAATAAATAACATGTTAGTTAATAAGGAATGACCATGAAATTTGAAATTAAAAATATCAAAAATATTCTACCTCTCAATGTGATTGAAGTAGAAGTTGATATTTACACTGATGAAAATGATAGGAATGATTTTACAGCTTGGGTTGAACTCCCATATAGCGAAACTTTGTCTCTTGGTGAGATTAAAGAGCAGGCTGTAGAAATCGCAAAAGGGAAATTTAAAAAGGCATCCGGTCAAATGTAATAACGACCTGTCACAACAGGAACCCCAAGCCATCACATCCCGTGGTGGTTTTTTTATATCTGAATTTCACAGCGCACTCACAGCGCACATCAATAAAAACGCAGAACCTTACAGAAAGTCGAGCCTGAGAAAACCGTTATTAATAGGGTTTTTCTGCGGGCGGTTTTTCTGTGTGAGCAGGTTCGGCTTTCTATAAGGAACTAAACCCTATGCAATTAATAACAACCAAGAAAACAAACTTGCCTGTAACAGAAGCACCTACCATGACCAGTCTGGAAATGGTGGATTACATCAATGCTGACCGTAAGGCTAAAGCTGAAGCGGAAGGTTTTTCATTCCCCTGTAAGAAATATCGAAAGTTACAACATAAGGATTTTCTTAAGAAAGTCCCAAAAGTATTAGGGGAGGAGCACTCAGCGAAATTTTTCGCTCAGTACAAAGATGGCACAGGACGTGAGCTTCCATGCTACCGATTCCCTAAACGCGAATCCTGCTTAATGGCGATGAGCTACAACTATGAGTTACAGGCTCAGGTATTTGATCACATGACGGAACTGGAAGCTAAATCTGGCTTCGGATTTACCATCCAACAACTGCAAGACATGCTTGTTCTGGCAAGGAAGGCTTCTGACGAAGACTCGTCTGATGCGGGACGTAGATTAAGAAAGCGACAGGATGATCTGGCCACTCTGAATAAGGTCGGAAAGTTAATCAGTGACCTTGGTCAGATAGCTATCGAGTTAGTGGGTGGCGGCAAGGAGGCTATCGCTCATGAAAAATGAAATATCAGCTTGTGATTACTCTTGTAGTTTGGTGGCAGAAGCCTACTTACTTCATTTAGTGGCGACATGGCGTCGCCCTATTTATCGATACGAAACAGGCGATATTGAGGTATGTAGGTACTTTCTTTGGGGTTTGTTAGATGGGTATCCCAAAGAGAGAATGAGTGATGGTTATCGTGCTCGATTCTACTCAAAGCTATTAAAGGAGACTGAGGCAACCCCGATTAAAGGTGCTGTAATTCGTGGTGGCAAAATACCACAATTGAGTAAGAGAGGGCTTAAATATATGAATGCGCTCGTTCATCAATATTGCGACATGTTGACTGATATCGGCGTTCAAGATGAGTATGGAACACTGACCCTACCAGAGAGTTACAACGGGATAAGTTTAGAGTAATTACCAAAATACAAAAT
>NZ_NJAJ01000107.1 GCF_002632825.1 Xenorhabdus stockiae | reverse complement strand
TCGCCGAAATAGGAAACCAGCCCACCGAAGGCTCGCCAGCCATAACTGGTGACCTCGAAGGCTCATTTCGATAGGGTTAGGTTCGGTGCAATTGAGATGCGCTTTCGGTGCGCGGTGAAAATAAAAATGCCGCCAGTTCGTATGCGTAGGGTACGCGGTGAGAACGAAGTGGCAGCATGAGTTATCTGTATTCCTTTAACCACTCAGGGAATGGGTAAAGAAATATTGGGTTTAGTTTCAGGTGTTAATCAATTGTTAAGAATTATTCGCTTGTTGTTACGGTGTGATGGGTTTATTAGATTTACCAGTTTTTGTGATGACAACGTTGTAAACGATGCGGAGAATAACTATGAAAAAGTATCTTCTTCTTTGCCTAGTGGCAGGCACGACTCTTTTCGCTTCAATGCAGACTTATGCTGTGGTCTGCTCTAAGTATCCTCCAAATAGCCAAGAATGGAAGGACTGTGTAAAACAGTGCTTAGTAAACCCAATACAACCACCCCCACTCTGTTTATAATAAAATCGTAGGACGGTACTCCCACCGTCCTCTCACACACACTGCGTCCTAACATACTCCTGCAACCCCCGAACCATTTGCTCTTAGTTGCATTCCATTGCTCAGCCAAAAAAGCCATCACGGGATGTGATGGCTTGGGGATCGTGTAGTAAGCTAATTTTATATTTGATTACATATTTTTCTGCCGTGTTCTTTTGCCTTTACTGCTGCTTTCTCTTCAATATCACTAACAGATAAATTCTTACTGTATGGCAGAGTAACACTAGTCGAAAATAATGAATCAAAATTATCAGAAAAAGCAGTAAAGTTCACAATTACCTGATCAGGATTACCACTGGTAGAACTAGAGGCGGTAAAAAATGTGATCGCATCAATAGATATTTTCATTATTTTTCCTTTTTAATATTGATAGTTTCAAACACATAGCCATATCACTCAGTTTATAAAACTGTTGCTTTGGCGCCTTTACATCAGAAGTATCATCTTAACTTAATAATTGATTAAAAAAAGAACTAATTATATGCGTAGAGTCAAGATATTTACTAAATAAAACAAATAATTGAAAATATCCAAACCAGTATGATTCAGAAGATTTTTAATATGAATAAGATTGTTTTTAAGCCAATTATTTCTTTTTGACATTGGCAACTCATCGATAATGGATTTACTGACACTGTGTTTTGATATACTCCTGCCACCCCAGAATCATTTGTACTGGGGTGATGTGTTCTTAGCTCTTTGGTTCCATAACTTGATTGCTTCCGTCTCAGCTTCGCCGAAATCATCAAACCACCCAATCTCAGGCCCACGGGCATCACAGCTATAACAATCAACCCATCCTATATAATTCTTATCATCAGAATCAAAATAATGGTTAGAGCCTAAATTATCACTACCACAAAATGGACACGGCTTAAGTTCATTGCTCATTAGCCTTTTCTCCCGCATTCAGTATTAACATAATCCTGCAATCCCAAGATCATTTGCTCAGAGATTGCGATTCGTTCTCTGAGTAACCAATAATTTCTGATAGCGGAGTCTGTAGGTCTGGCGGTGGTTGCATCATCCATGCCGGAGGTGGTAGTGGTTTCAGGCACTGGACACTTGGCCTTGATGTACACCCGCTCAGGATGAGCAAGAGAGATAGCATGCAGCCTGTCAATTTCAGTCTTGGCATTGGCGAGTTCCTGAGTGTGAACCTTGTCCAGTTCTGCAAGATGTTCAATGCGCTCTTGCTGCTTATTTATCGCGATAATCTGACTGTCATACTGTCGCTTTAACCTACGGTATTCTTCGGCCTTGTCCTGATACTCACTGTAGTAGAACCAGAACAAGCCAGAGACAATCACCAGAGCACTGAGGGTGAAGTACTGGCTGTTGAGTTTCATTTCACCCGCCTTATTGGGTTCGTGTTGTTTTGCCCTTACCTGTTTCAGCCAGAACAAGATCAAGAACTAAGTCGGTAGCCTGTCCGATTAAGCCTCTTATCTTGCTTTCATGTTCAGGTCTGACCTTCTTCCATTCATTGAGTCCCGTACCAAACACACTAGCGAGCTGCTT
>NZ_NJAJ01000106.1 GCF_002632825.1 Xenorhabdus stockiae | reverse complement strand
CCGCATAAAAAGACGAGTAACCAAGCGACATAAAATACAAAATACATAGTTGTATATAGGTATGCATTTGATAATATCTTAATTATTTAATGCATATCCAATTTTATATGAGATATTTTTTACTGGAAAAAGATATAATTTTTGATAGAATTACATATGTATTTGTTGAACCTAAAATATATATCCGTAATTAATTAAATAAAAAAATTATAAATGGATTGAATTAGCATGTCAGTATATAAAGGGTTATTTACCCCCTACGCCCTTAATCGGTCGTTAACTGAACAGGAAATGGCCCACCAACTTCATCAATGGAGTCCTCACCCTGAATTTCCTCTTGTTAATGATAATAATACGGTGATTAAAATGAATTCAACGTATATGGAAGTTGTTGACAGATACTATGGACCTAAAGGATTTCCTAGCTTAATGATGGGGGTTCCTGCTATGGTTCTAATTGGTGGGTTTATTTTAATTTGTGCTATCGCTTTTAATCGTTCTATCTTATCTGATACATATCATTGGAATTTCAATGATATTTTATGGGGAGGGATATTTTCGGCTATATTTATTTTTGGTATATGGTTTTGTTTAAGTATTACCCTAAAAGAATGGTTCAGAAAAACCCATTACCCTATTCGATTTAATCGAAAAACAAAAATGGTCCATGTTTATCAGATTGATGGCACTATTTTATCCGTACCATGGAGCAAGATCTTTTTTACATGTTATGATGGTGTCAGTAAAACAAGTGATATGAGAGGATGGGGAATTGATGGCCATATTCTGGCGGAAGATAATATTACAGTATTGAAAACATTCAGTTTACCTTATTATAGCCATTGGGAAGATCTTTCAAGTTATTGGGATTTTATCCGTTGTTATATGGAAGAAGATGTATTGGAAGATCTTGCTAAAACTATTTATATGTGTCCTCCGGTTGCGAATAGAAAGGAAGGTTATATCTTTGGTCTTCAATATCAATTTCGTTATTCATCTAAGATAGAATATATTAGATTATTGGGGCTCCCATTCACGTTAATGGAGAATTTTTCCCGTTATATTTCTATGCTAACCAGTAAAATTCCACAATGGCCAGAGGAAATTGAAAATTTGTGTGAAATTAGCCCTGATGATCCGATTGATGTAAGTTATAAAACTCGTAATTCTAACTTATGGAGATATACCTTTGCATGTATGACTGAGGCAGATTATAAACAAAAAATGGATGCTGTAGAGCGTATAAGAAAAAAATTAGCAATACGTTATAAAGAAAATTATTAATCATATAATTGGGCATGAATTTAATCCGTTTTCTGTATTAAATTCATGTCTAATCGGTTACATAATAATGCCAATGAATTTTTTAGTAAAATCATCATGTCACATTTAACAGGATTATATACTCCTTATTCAGTTAACCGGCCGTTAACTCAACAAGAAAAAATAGATCAGTTTCATCAAGGTAAACCACATTGTGAGAGCAAATTTATCAGAGATGGAGATACTGTCATTAAAATGAATCCAACCTATCTGGAAACAGTTGATAGGTATTATGCTGATAAAGGCAATGCAAGATTAGTTACCTCTATTATATTCGCATTTTTATTTGGAGGACTTGTATATGGGAATTTAGTCTTTTTTGAACATTATTTTTATTGCGGAAAAGAATTGCCATCAACATTTGATATGCTTTTCCTCTTGCTATTTTTTCCTATTTTGTATTTTTGTCTGAAATTAACATTAAAAGAATGGTTCAAAAAGACGCACTATCCTATTCGTTTTAATAGAAAAAATAAGATGATATATGTCTACCAAGTTAGCGGTAATGTATTATCTATCTCTTAGAATAAAGTGTTTTTTACTTATGCTAAAGGAAAGGGGGCGTTTCCATAGTGGGGTATTGATGGGCATATATTGGCAGAGGATAAAAAAACTGTATTACAAACTTTTAGCTTAGGTTATTACGGTAGCAGACGTGAACTATCAGGTTATTGGGAGTTTATCCGCTGTTATATGGAGGAAGATGTTGTAAAAGAATTAGCTGAAACTATTATTATGTGTCCTCCGATAGCAGATCGAAAAGAAGGCTACAAATTTGGATTACTG
>NZ_NJAJ01000105.1 GCF_002632825.1 Xenorhabdus stockiae | reverse complement strand
GGTACGAAACAATGTCTATTTCCCGGATGCCAAAACGTTCCGTAAAACCCTTCATCATTTTTTTCATGTCACCTTACCCGAAAAAGGACAGGAATTAGCTACCCGGCTGACCGATAATTTCCAAACTTTAATTCCTGCATCTTCAAGTTAATTGCATATAAATAATTGAATGATAAATTTATAAGATTAAATTAATTTTTCCTTTCTGATGATAGGCTTACTTTAAGCGTAGAAAATACCCTCACAAAAACAACGAAACAGTGAGGGTAACATGACCATTCAATATACAACTCCTACGCCAGAAGAACGTCGCTCTATCCTTTCCGAGTATGGCGAACCTTATGATCGTCTTGTGCGTGAAAAGGAACGCCAGCACATCACTTCTATTTCCAGAACATCAGCATGGAAACTGGAAAACGAAGGGCGCTTCCCAGCCCGTAAGCCGTTAGGCCGCAATTCCTGTGCTTGGTTGCTCAGTGATCTGCTTCATTGGGTACGTAATCCGCCAACAGTAGAAAACGTAAATAACCCCTATAGCCGAAAATCAAATTAATTAAGACAGGGTAAAATTATGACATCAAAAAATGCGGCCTTAAATGGTCAGGGACTTGTTTACGCTGAAAACAGCCAGGAGCCTATTTTAGTTCAGCACAGAACTGAATCGAGAATAGATAGCCGCTTGTTTGCAAAGCGTGTCGGATTACAACACCGTAGCTTATATAAGCTAATCAAAGCCAACATTAAGCAGCTAAGGGAGTTTGGTTCACTGCCGTCATTTGAAATCGCAGCAGTGAAAGAGGTTGGGGCGCGAGGAATTAAGTACAATCGCTATTATTTACTCAACGAAAACCAGTTCGATTTTATGTGCCGCCTTGTGCGAGGGCGTGATCATGAGCTGATGGTTCACTTTAAGCTGGACGTAACAAAAGCCTTTGCTAAGAAGCGAGCGGTTGAACCTATTCGCCGTGAATATCTGCCGAACTACCATGAGTCACGCGATGCGTTAAGGGATTTAGGTGCAGAGCGTCGCCGAAGCGCTGAACGACACAGAACAAAATGCTCAGTTTGAACTCCATCACCGCGAGGGATTCCCGAAATGGTAAGTCATATTGATATTCGTTCGGTGAAAGCGGTAGCGCAAAATCAGTGGCAAGGTTTACTGTCTGCCTGTGGTGTGGACGTTCCTGCAAAGGGTAAGCATGGTGCTTGCCCTATCTGTGGCGGGAATGATCGCTTTCACTTTATAGACGACCACGGGGACGGTAATTGGCATTGTCGCCAGTGTGAACACCCGAACCACGGAGACGGTTTTGATTTACTCTCGAAAGCTAAAGGTATCACGGTAATTGAAGCGGTTAAGGTGGTTTCTGAGGCTTTATTACTTCCCTTGCCTGAACCCCAGCCTGCCAGAAAGGAGGCGCCAAAATCAGAGGCTCCTCTGATAACTGAGAAAGTTAATAAGCTGGTGGCTCAGTCCACTATCGGACAATCTGATTATCTGACCAAAAAGGGGCTGCCATGCCCCAATCATAGGCTACTGAATAACGGTTCGTTGTTGCTGGTCACTCAGACGCTGGACGGCACAATCACCGGTGCGCAAATCATTAATCCGAAGGGTGAAAAACGTCTTGTCGCTGGTACTCAAAAAAAGGGGAGTTTTATCCCCTTATCACCTGTAATCGGAATACCAGACACAATCATCATTACGGAGGGCTATGCAACCGCCTTAACGGTGAGTCAATTGTGTGAGGGCTGGGTACTGGCTGCGATTGATGAAGGCAATTTACCGACGGTGGCTAAACAGGTCAGGGAACGGTGGCCTGATGTGAAAATCATCCTTGCCGCCGACAATGACTGGTACGCCCCGGAAGAACTGGACGATAAAGGCAAGCCCAAGAAGAACGTCGGTAAGATTGCCGCCGAGAAAACCGCTAAGGCTATTGATGGATGGGTAGTGTTACCGCCAACAAAATACAAGGCTGACTGGGACGATTATCGCCAGCAGCACGGCATCGAGGCAGCAAAACAGGCATTCAGTGAAGGGTTGTATCAGGTGGAAGTGAATATGTCAGTACCAAAATCAGTCGTCATTAATCTGGACGAACACCGGGCAAAAGAGCGTGATCCGTTAATACCGTTCACTCAAGCCCGAAAAGAGGG
>NZ_NJAJ01000104.1 GCF_002632825.1 Xenorhabdus stockiae | reverse complement strand
TGATTGCTTACTGCCTTAAAGAGAAAAAGCCATCACTGAAAATTTTCTACTCAGAAGAAGATATTTCAGCAATAGCTTAAGCGGAATTGGGGTTAATTATTATTCCGGGTGATAAATATATTTTTTTCAGGTAAGAAAATATTATGCAAGCTTCATATGAAGTAACGGGAATGGATTCCCTTGTCCGTCAGTTTCTGAACGGGAAAAAGTTTTAAACCCCATATGCTGGTAGAAACCGACACCTTGTTGATTCTGCTCATTCACATCCAGCTCATTAATTTCTAATTCACTGATTGCAAACTCTAACAACATTTTGCCAACGCCTTTGCCACGCATCTCTGGTGATACAAATAGCATTTCCACCCGATTTTTCTCGACACTCAAAAAACCTGCAACGTTATTCTGGTTGTTCACTATCTTATAAACGTTCAGATTGGGTAAGTACTCATTTACCAATGGACGCAACTCATCGATCATCCCCAGAGGTAAAAAATCATGAGTGGCGCGCACTGAGGCTTCCCAAATTTGGAGCAGTGTCGGGAAATCATGCTCGGTAGCTTGCTGTATCTGCATCAAAATACCTCCGTATTTTTAATTTGCCAGTACACGATCTTTGCGACAAATAGCAGCTAGTAGCATATAAACCGCAGTCGTCAGTAAGACCAAGAAGAAGAAGTCCATTAATCCATTATTCTGTATCGCACCGGTATGCTGAACCGCATGATGTTGAAACATGAAGTTCCCAGCTCCTAATGGCCCCATAGCAGAACCGATACTATAACTTAGCAGCATAACCTGAGTTGCGGCGACAATATAGGATGAATCCAGTTTGTCACAGGCTAGTGTGATGGCGAGTGGATAGAGGGCAAAAGATGACATGCCTAACAGCGCCAGCGCCACGATCATGACGATATAACTTTCAGAAAGATAGGTCATACCGACAGCAAATACACCTAACAGTGAAGCCATTGCCAGCAACAGGGTTTTACTGACTATAATGGACAGCTTGCTGATGATAGGTTGAATGGCCATTCCACCCAGAATAATTGCAGCCATTAATACACCGACCTGTTCGGTATTGAATTTACTTTGACTCAATGATAAAGGCATCAGGCCGTAGATAGTCCCCATCACAATCCCTGAAGTCAGACAGCCGACAATTGCTGGTTTACTGAAGCGAGTGATTTTTTTCAGTGACAGACGCTGATGCTGTAATGTCGGAGGCTGGCCCTGACGTAAAAATAATGGCGGCAGAGTGGCAATCAGTAATAACGCTAAAATAACGACAAAAGGAATCAGGCCCTGAGTGCCGATAAAGCCAATGCCCAGCTGACCGAGTGTTGTACCACCATATAGCGACGTCATGTAAAGACCCAGACGTTTTGCTCGTTCTTTAGGGCTGTCTCCAATCAATAACCAGGATTCAACCACCACAAAAACACCGGCAACAGCTACTCCGGCTATGCAGCGAATAAGTAACCACATTTCCTTATTGGGAAAAAAAGGCAATACCATAACTGTTGCTGCTAAAAGCAGCAAAAAACTTACAAATGAAAAACGGTGCCCTATTTTGGCAATAACAGGTTCAATCATGAGTGAGCCTATTAATAAACCAACGTAATAAGAACTGGCTAACCAGCTTGCGTAGCCTGTATCGATGCTGAACCCCGCCATTGATAACGGAATTAAGCTCATCAGGTAACCAGAAGCAATCGCAAACACAGTCAAGCCCGCAACAGGTACAAATGCACTGTCATTCTTGCGCAGCAGTTTCACTACTGTCGTCTCCACATAAAAAAAATCAGTCAGGTATGCGCTGCTTCTCATCAGGATCTTGCCGAATGGCAATAACGACATATACCAAGGACAGGGATATGTCGTAGTGATTCAAGCAGTGATATTTTGCTCAAGAGTCTTGAGTTGTGCGGACTATAGCCGTTTCTATTAAATAGATACAATGAGAAAAACTGATACTGATGAATGAAAAGATTTATGAAGACAGGGAAGATAATGAAAGGGCAATTATTAGCATTTATTGTAGCTGAAATTTAACAGTTCATGTCATTTTCTAAATGAATTTAAAGTTAATTTATTGTTTTATAATGAATTAATTTGGTTTGGCTAACCATAAGTTTAGTATTAAAGTTAATAGGGTCTGTTGACGTTTTGTGTTCATCATTTATTCTGACCACATGGGTAGCCAGACGATGATAAAGGCCAGTGCCACCATACTGGCATAATTCCGTGC
>NZ_NJAJ01000103.1 GCF_002632825.1 Xenorhabdus stockiae | reverse complement strand
GAACCTGACCTCAGTAATATTAACTGGCTAGTTAGCAGTAGGATGAAATGACCTTTAACGAATAATAAAGTGAGGTGTTTATGTCTGATGTTAATAAGCCAGCGTGTCCAGAAGGTGCTATGTTGTCTTTTGATCTTAATATAGGAACCATCCAATTTTATAATGGTGGTAATCCAGATTATGATAAAGTTCAAGAGTGGGGGTATTCAGCTTCATCTATTGGCACCCTGACAAATCTTCAAAGCACAATGGGAGTTGGAAACATATTAGCATTCCAACTAATTGAGGTCCCCATCGGTACTTTCTGGGGATTACAGTTAGAAGTTGACACACAAAACCAACCATACTTAGGAAGTAAAAAACTTGAAATAATGGCGAATGGTTCAACTTATAATCTTGGTGTTGTTAGTCCTCATGTACCTTATCTTGAAACTTATTTTCTTTATATTTCTAATGGTGCTAAGCAACTAGGCGACTTCCTGAAACAAAATGTAGGCAATACAACTCCAATTCATTTTTGCTTTAACTGGAAATAAATCCACGTACTGAATTCAAGGCTGCTTAATGCGGCCTTTTTCGTATCTGCTCACGGTAAAATTTTTCAAAAGGTGGTAATCATGCTTATTCGAAATAATAAATTTATGGAGAAAGGCATGTCGATTACATTTGAAGATATAAAAAGGCAAAGAATTAATCTGGGTAAGAAATACGACCTCCGTAAAGCTGAACTTCAAAAACACGGTTATAAACTCATCAATGAATATCGAAATTCATTATCGTTACCAAGTGATACTTGGCGAGATAGTGCAGGGGATGAGTATAGCTATGTCTCAGTTGGAGATGTGAATGAAAAAGGCGAATTTCATAAAAAATCTTTAGCATCATTTATATTAAGTGATGATTATGTATTGAAATTTAAAATAGCCACTACGGTCGATGACACCCCGCTAACCGGTGGTGATCTTCATGCCATCAGTATCTCGATGTGGAAAACAGGTGGAAATCTTCACGTTGACGTGGGTAATGGACAAAAAGAACTTATCATCTCCTCCCCGTCTGAAGAAGACGCTTTCATTGAGGCGTGTTCTGCAATAAAGCAGCTAATAATGATTAGCTTTACAGACTCAAGGCTTGATTAAAATATTATATAGGTCGCAATGGCGGCCTTTTCTATTTATGCCACCGCAATCACTCCTATAACCTCAGTATCTCCTATTGCGGCTGGCAACCTACTCACTACAACTCACAGGGGCGACCACAGACTCACCCCACGGACGCCCATTGTTCTGATGGGGTGGAAATATGCGTATGCCAAATAAAGACCCAAGCAGCTTTGAGTTACATCAATGGCTGATACTTTTGCTGCTTTCTGCATGGGGCGGGATAGTCCGCTATATCATTGATATAAAAACCAGCAACGCCCGCTGGAGTTGGCTTGGGGCATTTGCCCAAGTCATTGTTTCAGGATTTACCGGACTGATAGGCGGATTTATCAGTTTAGAGGCAGGACTGAGCTTATACATGACATTCGCCAGTGCAGGCATGTGCGGAGCAATGGGCAGTATTGCCCTCACGTATTTTTGGAACCGACTGACAGGTGCTCACAGATGATTAAGGAAATATACGGTGTGAAGATATTTCCGCTGGTTGTAATGTTTTATCAGGTTCGCCGTTGGTGGGTGCTGCGTAAATTGCAGAACTGGTGGCGAGCTGATATGCGTTTTCTGAAAGTCATGCGTCAACGAAAATGGGTATGGGATCACTTCAATTTCTACAAACGTTATCGGTTTCTTAGGCTACTGGCAGAATGCGAACAACAGCGGGGTAATATCTGATGAAAATCAGTGAGAACGGGTTGAGCTTCATCAAACAATATGAAGGCCTGAAACTGAAAGCCTATCCCGATCCGGCGACTGGAGGCATTCCGTGGACGATTGGCTATGGTCATACAAAAGACGTTAAGCCGGGGCAAGTTATCATCGAACAGCAGGCCGAAGCATTCCTGCATGATGACCTTAAACCTATTTACATCACCCTTGAATCCGCTGTGAAGGTATCCCTGACTCAGGGACAGTTTGATGCCCTGTGCTCGTTCATCTTCAATTGTGGTGCCGGTAATTTTGCTCGTTCTACCTTGCTAAAGAAACTCAATGTGGGTGATTACCAAGGTGCCGCCGATGAGTTCCAGAGATGGAATAAGGCAGCAGGTAAGGTGATGAACGGTCTGACTAAGCGTAGGGCATCTGAGCGCCAGATGTTTTTGTTATGAGATTCACTCTCACTTACGGCGTATTCACACAGGCATTTGAGGTGCTGAGCGATGGTTATCATTCTGGGCCCAATGATTTATGTTATCGGTTTTATTGCGGCGTTCATTATTTC
>NZ_NJAJ01000102.1 GCF_002632825.1 Xenorhabdus stockiae | reverse complement strand
CGGCGGTGGTGCGGACGCAGCAATGTCTGTTCCGGGTGGACCGGCACACCGGACAGCGCCAGTTGTTGCATACGCATCAGACCGGCTATGTCAGCCGGCAACACTCCCACCACTACGGGCGGGTAGATAGCCTTGCTCAGACGGTGTATGACGGGCAGAACGCCCAGGGATATACCCAGCGACAGGTCTTTCACTATCAGCTGGATAAACAGCACCTGAAACAAACCACGCACTGGACGAGTGAGTATGACGGTCTGACGGCTTCCAGCGTGCAAATCCACTCCTGTTTCAGCCGTAAAGTGGGGTTTGAGCAGGACCACCAGGGCTGTACGGCGCTGTATGAGTATGATGCGTTCGGCCGCCTGTCTAAACAGCTGAATAATGCCGGGACGGCATACGCCCGTGACATTGAATATGCCTACACCATTGAACAGGCCGGCGTGGTGGCGACCACCCAGAGCGATGTGCTGGGCAATCAGCACCGGACCTGGTTTGACGGACAGGGGCGGCGATGTAAGCAGGCTATGTTGCTGAAAGGGCAGGAGAATACGGGCTGGCAAAAGGTGGCGGAGACGCAGCGGGACAGCTGGGGCCGGGTGGTGAACCAGACCCGGTATGACCGGTTACCGACCGGGAACAACCCGGCGGAAACCGCCTGTATCGCGGTCAGCCAGCAGACAGGCTATGACGACTGGGGACAGCCCTGTGTGATAACGGACGCGACGGGGACACGCCATGTACAGCATTATGATCCGGTGACCCGGATAGCGCAGCAAACCACTCAGGCGGGGGACCTGCCATTTGGCACCACGCAAACCCACTATAACGTGCGGCACCAGCCGCTGACGGTCACCCTGTTCGACCGTCAGCATAAACCGGTATCCCGGCAAAGCCACTGGTATGATGGGCTGGGCCGGTTACGGGCCACTCTGGATACGCTGGGGCAGAAAACGGAATACACCTACGATGCCTTTAACCGGGTCGCGAGCGTCCGCTACAGTGACGGCACGGTGGTACGGAAAACTTATGCGCCGTTCAGTTCCGCTCATTTAGTGGTCAGAATGGACGTGGACGGGCAAGTGCTCGGGGAGCGTGAGTTTGACAGTCTGGGGCGGGTCAAATCGAGCACGGTCGGTGGCCGGACGGAAAAGAACACCTATCAGGGCGTCAGCCCGCTGCCGGACACCGTGACAGATGCTGTGGGGCAGACGGTGACGATGCAATATGAGCCGCGGCTGGGCAATGTCCCTGTCCGTGTGGACGCCCCGGGCCTCACCCAGCAGTTTACCTATCAGGGGAAAAATGGGGCGCTGACCCGGTCGGAGGCGGTCGGACAGGCCACGTTGCAACGCTCTTATACGCCGGCGGGGCAGCTCAAAGAGGAAACGGTGAAGTTTGACGATGCGGGCGCCGGGCCGGCGCGCAGTGCCGTGTATCACTACACCCCGACCGGTCAGCTGACGGCCTGTCAGGATATGACGGGGGTCGCGCACCGGCTGCAGTTTGATGGGCTGGGCCGGCCGGTGAAGGCGGTGGATGAGGCGGTGACGGTGACCCTCCGGTATGATGCGGCCGGGCGGACAGACCGCTGGACGGTGCAGGACAATGCCGGCCGGCAGCAGTTGGTGACAACCCTGACGTTTGATGATTTTAGCCGGGAAATTGAGCGGCGGATTGAAAGCGGGCCGGACAGACTGACCCTGAGCCAGACTTATACCCTGACCGGGCAACTGGCGAGCCGGACCACCGCGGTCGGGCCGGCAAACGGCCCCCAGCCCGCGGTGCCATTGCGGGACGAGTCTTATACCTACGATGCCCACCGCCGCTGGCTGACAGATTACCGCTGTTCGGGCACGGAATGCCCGCGGGATGCGTACGGGCAGACCCTGAACCGCCAGCAGTTTACCTATGACCGGCTGGGCAACCTGCTGACCTGTCTCACCACCCTGGCGGACGGCAGTCAGGACACGGCTCACTTCAGTTACGCGAATCCGGCCGACCCCTGCCAGCTGACGAAAATCACCCATAATCACCCGGCCTATCCGGCCACGATTGTACTCACTTACGATAAAGCCGGGCGGCTGATTGAGGATGAGTCGCATCGAATGCTGGCCTATGACGGGCTGGGTCGGCTGGCGTCGGTGACGCAGGCGGGGCACACACAGACTTACGGTTATGACGCCAGTGGCCGGCTGGCGTTGCAGCGGCGGGACAAGGCGGACACCCGGGAGCTGTACTATCAGGGAGCAAGCCGGGTGGCAGAAATTCAGCGGGAAAGCGGCGCGGTTACGCGGCTGGTGCAAGCGGGCAGTACGCCCGCGGCGAGTGTCACGGCTGACGGCGTGCATTTACTGGGCACGGACGGGCCGGGCAGTGTGCTGTTAAGCCGTCACAATGA
>NZ_NJAJ01000101.1 GCF_002632825.1 Xenorhabdus stockiae | reverse complement strand
TGAAAATCGTCAGATATCAGGGGGAATGATGGAAACGATACGCACAATACGCTTATACGGCCCACTCGGGACGCAGTTCGGACGGGAATATCAACTGGCCGTCTCTTCACCGCAGGAAGCAATCCGGGCATTGTCTGTCCTGATTGAGGGTTTTGAAAAATACCTGTTAACCGCCAGAGAGCGCGGATTAACCTTTGCCGTGTTTATCGGCAAGCGCAATATCAGTCAGGATGAACTGGCCTTTTCCGGTGAAGGGGATATTCGGATTGTCCCGGTGATTATTGGCAGTAAAAAAGCCGGAGTGCTGCAAACCATCCTCGGGGCAGTCATGGTGGTGGCCGGTGTGTTCTTATGGGCGACACCGTTTGGTGCGCCGATGGTGATGTCCGGTGTGGGGATGATGCTGGGCGGCGTGGTGCAGATGCTCTCTCCGATGCCGGGCGGACTGGCAAGACGGGAAGATCCCGACAATAAACCCTCGTATGCGTTTGGTGGCCCGGTCAACTCCATCGCGCAGGGTAATCCGGTGCCGATAGGGTACGGCAATCGCCGCATCGGGGGGGCCATTATCTCTGCGGGGATTTACGCCGAAGATCAGCAATAACGCTTCACAATGTTCAGTCAGGTCGCTCAGGCGGCTTTTTTTACGGGTGAAATATGGCACAGCATCAGATTCAGGGCAGCAAAGGCGGCAGTGACAGCCCCCGCACCCCAGTCGAATCGCCGGATTCGTTACAGTCAACCTCGTATGCCAAAATCTTACTGGCACTGGGGGAAGGGGAATTCGCCGGGGGACTGGATGGGACCAATATCTTTCTGGATAACACGCCCATTATCGGGCCGGACGGTAAGCCCAACTTTGAAGGGGTAAAGTGGGAGTTTCGTCACGGGACTCCGCATCAGGACTATATCAAAGGGGTGCCAGCGGTTGAAAATGAGTTAACAGTGGGCACGGAGTTAGCTGAATCATGGGTGAGATCGGTCACCAATACCCAGTTATCGGCGGTGCGCATCCGCTTGTCGTGGCCTCAGTTGCAGACGCAGAAAGAAAACGGGGATACGGTCGGTTATCGCATTAATTATGTGATTGAAGTCGCGACAGATGGCGGTGCTTATCAGGAGATATTGAAAACAGCGGCTGACGGCAAGACGACCACCAAATATGAACGTTCACACCGCATCGATTTACCCAAAGCGCACTCTGGCTGGCAGGTACGTGTGCGTCGGTTAACGCCTAAGCAGAACAGTAACCGGATTGCCGATGCGATGATGGTTGAAGCCATTACTGAGGTGATTGACGCTAAGCTGAGTTACCCCGAAACGGCTTTATTGTTCGTTCAGTTTGATGCCAAACAGTTTCGCAATATCCCGCAGGTTTCCTGTGAGCCGAAGATGCGGGTGATCCGTGTGCCGGATAATTATAACCCTGAAGCCCGTAGTTACTCCGGCGTGTGGTCAGGACAATTCAAATGGGCATGGACGGATAACCCGGCATGGGTGCTGTATGACCTGATGATTAACGACCGATTCAGTATTGGCTCACGGGTGAAGACGGAAAACTTAAGTCTGGCGAAATGGGATTTATACCGGATTGCGCAGTATTGTGATCAGTCAGTGCCGGACGGCAAAGGGGGCACCGAGCCGCGTCATACCTGTAATGTGTATATCCAGTCACAGGAAGAGGCATGGACAGTGTTACGGGATATCGCCGGTATCTTCCGGGGGATGACCTACTGGGCCAACAATAACATGAACGTACTGGCGGATATGCCACGGGATGTGGATTATCTCTACACCCGCGCCAACGTGCGTGATGGCAAGTTTGTCTACAGCAGTGCCAGTGAGAAGACCCATTACTCTACCGCGATGGTGAGCTGGTCAGATCCGCAGAACGGTTATCAGGATGCCGTAGAGCCGGTCTTCGACCACCGATTGATACGTCGTTTTCAGGTCAGGCAGGCCGATGTGACCGCGATTGGTTGTACCCGTCAGAGTGAAGCCATTCGACGCGGTAAGTGGATATTGCACACCAACGAGTACGACCGGATGGTCAGCTTTACTGTGGGGCTGGATGGCAAAATTCCCTTGCCCGGTTATGTTATCGGGGTGGCGGATGAGATGTTGGCAGGCCGTGTCTTGGGTGGTCGCCTTCACAAGGCAGACGGACGCAATATCACCTTAGATAGAGTATCGTCGGCGAAAGTGGGGGAACGGCTGATTCTGAACCTCCCTTCGGGCAAGGCAGAAGGCCGCACCATTCAGGCGGTCAACGGCACCGTGATCACCGTCACGACCGCTTACTCTGAAACGCCGATTGCCGAATCCGTTTGGGCCATTGATGCCACCGATTTAGCCATTCAGTTATTCCGTGTCACCGGTATTAAAGAAGGGGATGACGGTGTTTCGTTTGAAATTACCGCCATTGAGCATAACCCGGATAAATACGCCCACATTGATACCGGCATTCGCATTGATGAACGCCCCATTTCCCTTATTCCGCCCGGCGTACAG
>NZ_NJAJ01000100.1 GCF_002632825.1 Xenorhabdus stockiae | reverse complement strand
TGAGCCGCCTTTCATGTCCTGACGGACATCTAAGATTCATTCCTTCCGGTGTATTTCCCTTTCAATCTCGTCAGAAAAAATAGTCTCGCGGGGTGTCGGGGCGTCGCCCTGACCAAGACGATTTGTAACAACGACTGCGTGCAGGCGGTGCTACAAATCACATCTTGTCCGCTATTTGACCCGGCTTTTTCGCAAATTTCACGATCACTTTTTTTTCAAATTTTTCGCAACCTTGAAACGGTTTTTCGTCAATTCAAAATCAGCATCAGGAACAACATGGCGACGAACACGAGAAGAGTTTGGTTGCAATTCGCCGTTCTCAATTGCCACCATTTCTTTTACACCACTCAGCAACTGTTGAAACAAATCTGCTTTCATAATTTTCTCAACTTATTGACGATCAAAATTCAAAAGATGGGCTTTCAGTTCTTCAGTAGATGCCGTCAAATTCGCCGTCATTAGCTTCACAAGACGTTCAGCCGAATCGCCCTCCCATTGGATGTCGGCAAACTCACAAAACAACTCCACGGTGTTCTCATGGCGTTTAATTAGCTCTGAAAGATTATTCATGACATCCCTCAGAGATCTTCATCGCTAAGCAGGTAATCTCTCATCGCAGTAAAACTGCCTTTCAGACTGTCCGCCAACAAGAGCATAAGCCATTTTTGTTCATGGCTTTCAGGGAGAACGGCGGCGTATTCGCAAAACGCTTTGACGATATTTTCATGATGGGCAATCGGTGGATACGTGCTAGAGTCGCAGGTATTCATGTAGACCTCGCATACAGGTTTATGTGATAGAAGCGCCTCAGATTGCACTCTGGGGCGTTTTGCTATTAGATCACCCGTAGATCTTCATGACAAGGGGTTATTTGCTCTACGGCGATTCCAGACCCCTTCCCGCCCTCACAAACCATGTTGCAGCCCAGGACACAAAGATAATTAAAAAAATCACCTGTCAGATTACCCGCAACGCTCGCCGCAAGGTTGGATTAGGGAGCGGCATCGCCGCGAGTCTGTCCAATCGAGGAAGCGTAATTTCGTCTGATCGGGCATAGGAACTCGGTCACTCCGATCCTCACTGAAGAACCGGTTTTAACTTGCACTTTCTAACGAAAATCGAGGTCTAAGGACTAATAAGATACAGAAGGGGATCTCTCGCAGCCCTTGGTACAAGCGGAAAGTTTTTGACGATAGTTACCTCACATGGTAACTTAGTTACCTCACATGGTAACTATTAGGATGAATTTAGATGCGAAAAGTCACACAAATAGATCTCGAAACCGGAGAGGATTTAGGCGGCTTTGTTGCTGTAGTTCGTCCTAAGCAAAAATCATCATTCGAGAGGCATTTCACCATGAACCAAGCAGCCCTACTCTTAATTGCAAATGAATTAAATCACGAACAGACAAGAGTGCTAATGGCTTTGCTTGCTGATCTGGATTACGAAAACTACATCCAAATAGCTCAAATAGACGTGGCAAACGCATTAAAAATGCAAAAAACCCATGTTAGTAGAGCCGTTAAGAATCTGATAGGGTTTGGAATCATCCTTGAAGGCCCCAAAATTGGGCGCAGCAAGACCTATAGGCTAAATCCGCAATTCGGTTGGAAGGGAACTGTGAGTAATCACAGAAAAGCCCTCAAAAACGGCCTCAGTGTTATTCAGGGCGGTAAAGCATAAGTAAGTCTTAAATATGAGACAAATGTGCAGTATTACTAACACTGCACATTCTAAATTCTTAAAGTTCTAAGTTCTTAGAATTCTAAATTCTTACGCAAAGTTATTTCGGATCAAATACAGCTCAACGCCTTGTGTACCAAGGGGTGGCGAATAATTTCAATCCCAGATTTATCCCTTAAGTATAAATACAAGGAAATCACCCGATTTTCACCCCGAAAAAGCCACCCAAAAACCGAACAAAACGAGATACCCGGTTACGTGAAAATTTTGACGTAATGCCAGAGGCAAAATCAGCATTCTGCGCCACGGATTGCATTCATAGCGCAGAACCCCGATTTTGCCCTTCCTGCTCGTGAAAAAGAACAAGGTAACTAGACAGCTCGTAAGTTTTTCAGGCGTTACATCTCAATCATCCAAAGATATAAATAATCAAATCTTGAAAATCAAGTATGCCAAAAGTGTATAAAAGCTGGATAATAAAACCCAATGTTTTCAGATACTTCATTACTACCACCATTAAAAATTCAATTATTAGGAGGCAGTAATTACTTCGTTCGATTTCAGGTATCTTAAGGGGGGCGGCTCGTAACTTCGTGTATATACCGAGAGGGGGATTTATCGTGCCCGTTGAAAGGGTCTTTTGTCTTCGACCGTCTGACTTTCACGTCACAGACAGATCGCTAAAAGATGGCTTAGCAGGGAGGAGGGGATTCGCGTTCCCTGATGAAATCCCCCCTTGTATCGGCGGAAAAAAAACGGCTATCCCAGTAACATTGGATGAGCCGCCTTTCATGTCCTGACGGACATCTAAGATTCATTCCTTCCGGTGTATTTCCCTTTCAATCTCGTCAGAAAAAATAGTCTCGCGGGGTGTCGG
>NZ_NJAJ01000010.1 GCF_002632825.1 Xenorhabdus stockiae | reverse complement strand
CTCTTTACGGCGACAAAGGATATCTGAGTCAGGAATTGGCGGATGATTTAGCTAAAACGGATATCACCTTTATCACGAAAAAGCGCCGCAACATGAAAGCGCTTGCACTGGCTGAGTGGGATCAGGTTATGCTTAAAAAGCGTTTTATCATTGAAACGATTAATGGACAATTAAAAAACGGCTCTCAATTAGAACATTCTCGTCACCGAAGTATAACCGGTTTTTTGTTAACGATTTTAACGGGATTGATTGCTTACTGCCTTAAAGAGAAAAAGCCATCACTGAAAATTTTCTACTCAGAAGAAGATATTTCAGCAATAGCTTAAGCGGAATTGGGGTTAATTAATGTTAAAGGGCAGATAAAAAAAAGCCCCGAAACGGGGCTGAAAGACAGGGATGGTGTCTATGGCAAGGAAAATCGTTGTTGATGCCGCTTTACGGATGTTTATAACAACATCAGTACAAAATACCGGGTAGTTCGTGCCTGATAACACTCTGGAACTGTTTTTCTTGCTCAGGCGTCATCACTTGATACATCTGATTGCGAATACGCGCAAACATCTGCACCGATATCAACATCATATCTTGCTGTTTTTTCAAGCTGCGCTCTAATCGCAACTTAATCAAAATTCTTTGCTACCAAAAGGCCGTATATCTTCTGATCTTCTATCTGCATATCCGTTATTACTTACTCATACAGATACCGTTTTTTCACCAGAACCCACATCACTTACCGCTGCTTTTCAGTTAATGTGATTCCCCCAAAGACACAACTATAGTTATAGTTACGCAGAAAGTTGCCAGAATCACTGTTGTCATATGGCAGACAAAGCGATGAATCAACCTCAGAGTCGTTACACGTACCCAACAGTTTCGGCTAGAGCCATCATCGTTCCAAGAACGGGTATTGACGCTAAAGCTAACATTACTATTTTACGCATTTTTGGTGATTCCTCACTTTATCGAATAGCACTATTCGATTCAGTGCGGGTAATATAGCCCCACGGCTGCAAACTAGCGTCAGAGCATGTAAAAGAACGTAAAGTCATGGAATAGCAAAATTTGTTATCGTATTTTGCTCTCGGAGGAAGAATGAATGCATAAGATATTATTAGTTGATGATGACCGCGAACTGACAGCTTTATTGAAAGAACTACTTGAGATGGAAGGGTTCAATGTGGTTATCGCCCATGATGGTGAACAGGCATTACAATTTATAGACTCTTCAATTGACCTTCTTCTACTGGATATTATGATGCCGCGCAAAAATGGCATTGAGACCCTGAAAGAGCTGCGTCAATATCATCAGACTCCCGTTATTATGTTAACAGCGAGAGGAAGCGACCTAGATCGCGTTCTGGGGCTGGAACTGGGCGCAGATGATTACTTACCCAAGCCATTTAACGATCGCGAACTGGTAGCCCGTATACGCGCGATTTTACGTCGTTCCAACTGGAGTGAACAACAAGCTGACAACAGCACACCTGTACTGGAAATCGATAAGCTACAACTCAATCCCGGACGTCAGGAAGCCAGTTTTGACGGCTATATTCTGGATTTAACCGGTACAGAATTCACACTTCTCTATTTGTTAGCTCAACATCTTGGGCAAGTTGTTTCTCGTGAACATTTGAGTCAGGAAGTATTAGGAAAACGGCTAACACCTTTTGACAGAGCCATAGATATGCATAT
This sequence comes from Xenorhabdus stockiae, assembly GCF_002632825.1. Taxonomy (GTDB): domain Bacteria; phylum Pseudomonadota; class Gammaproteobacteria; order Enterobacterales; family Enterobacteriaceae; genus Xenorhabdus; species Xenorhabdus stockiae. The sequence continues at coordinate 143,353 of NZ_NJAJ01000010.1, read as the reverse complement.
TTCTAACCTTCGACGTAAATTACCTAACCGGACTGATGAATTACCCTGGTTCAAAACACTACGTGGGCGCGGATACTTAATGGTTTCAGAGAAATGATTAATAGCTTAACAGCGCGCATATTTGCAATCTTCTGGCTAACACTGGCACTTGTCCTGATGGTGGCACTGATGGTGCCCAAGCTGGATTCCCGGCAATTAACTCCGCTATTAGATAGTGAGTACCATCAGGGAAATCAGTTAGCTAGACATATTGAAGCAGAATTGACCCGCCATCCCCCCAGTGATCTGTTCTGGTGGCTAAGGCTGGATCGCGCCATAGTCAAATGGGTGCCACCGGATCAACGCTTATTTCTCGCAACCGGAGAAGGACGCGTTATCAGTACTGAGAAGCGCGATACGCAACTCGTACGCAATTTTATGGGGCAATCAGATAACTCCGACCACCCTAAAAAGAAAAAATATGGTCGTGTCGAAATAATGGGACCATTTTCAATACGAGATGGTGAAGATTACTATCACCTTTACCTGCTTCGCCCGACAAACAGCCCACAATCAGACTTTATCAATCTGATGTTTGATCGTCCTCTTCTGTTACCAGCAGCAACTATGCTCATCAGTGCGCCATTACTCTTATGGCTGGCGTGGAGTTTGGCGAGACCCGCACGTAAACTAAAAAATGCAGCAGATCAGGTAGCAAAAGGTAATTTAAAACAACACCCAGAACTGGAATCAGGCCCACAGGAATTTCTGGCAGCCGGCAGCAGCTTTAACCAGATGATTAGTGCACTAGAAAGGATGGTAACTGCTCAGCAACGTCTCATCTCCGACATTTCCCATGAACTGCGTACTCCCCTTACCCGTTTACAGCTCGCCACAGCATTATTGCGCCGCCGTCACGGAGAAAGCAAAGAGCTGGAACGTATTGAAACAGAAGCGCAGTTACTGGATAGCATGATTAACGACCTATTGGTACTTTCCCGTAACCAGCATAAAAACGAACTACTGCGCGAAAACATCAAGGCTAACAAAATATGGAATGACATACTGGAAAATGCCAAATTTGAAGTCGAACAGATGCACAAAACGCTGGATATCGTTTCACCTCCCGGCCCTTGGGTTATCTACTGTAACCCGGCAGTACTCGGTAGTGCACTAGAAAACATCGTCCGCAATGCCGTCCGCTACTCCAGAAGCCATATTGCTGTTGCATTTAAAGCCGATAATCACGGAGTGACGATTACCGTTGATGACGATGGTCCTGGAGTCAGCCCTGAAGACCGTGAACATATCTTCCGACCGTTTTATCGTACGGATGAAGCAAGGGATCGGGAGTCAGGGGGAACTGGTTTAGGGCTGGCGATAGTAGAGACAGCGGTAGAGCAACATAGGGGCTGGGTGAAGGCAGAGGATAGCCCTTTAGGTGGATTGAGGTTAGTGATTTGGTTGCCGTTGCATGGGAGATAGATAGTGACCTGACTAAAATATAGCTAATAACAGCATGTAATAATTAAAGAAAAAAGGTTATTATACTTGACCTTGAAGCGTTGAGGGACTAATCTCGTCGCAGCTTAACACAAATTGTTAGTATGATTATTTTTGTTAAGAGATAAAATTGTTTTATATTAACAAGATAGCCTTTACCGATTCCTAAATAATAGGCACTCTGGGAGCCATAACCCAGGGCGGTAGCTTTAATAAAACATATCTTTTATAAACACTCCTTTCCAAATTCTGCATCAATCCTAAAATCAGCTGAAAAAATTAAAAATGAAAATTCTAGTTACTGGTGGAGCTGGTTTCATCGGCTCTGCATTGGTTCGGCATATTATAAATCATACTAATGATAGCGTTATTAATGTTGATAAACTCACTTATGCAGGCAATTTAGAATCTCTCAAAGACATTGACCATAGCCCACGTTATTCTTTCGAAAAAGCCGATATTTGTGATCGTAATGTGCTTGATAACATATTAGAAAAACACCAACCTGATGCAGTGATGCATCTGGCTGCAGAAAGCCATGTAGATCGTTCAATTAGTGGTCCTAGTGATTTTATTGAAACTAATATTATTGGTACTTATACTCTTCTAGAGGCTACCAGAAATTATTGGCAACAATTGCCCGAAAACAAAAAGAATACATTCCTTTTTCACCATATTTCAACTGATGAAGTATATGGTGATTTGCCTCATCCAGATGCGTTTCCAGAACATTCCGTCCTTCCTTTGTTTACTGAAAAAACGGCCTATGCTCCAAGTAGTCCATATTCAGCCTCAAAGGCATCTAGTGATCATTTAGTGAGGGCTTGGCACAGGACCTATGGATTACCAACAATTGTAACCAATTGCTCTAACAATTATGGACCTTACCATTTTCCAGAAAAATTGATCCCCCTTGTTATCCTGAACGCATTAGAAGGAAAGCCATTGCCTATTTATGGCAAAGGAGACCAGATTCGAGATTGGTTGTATGTTGAAGACCATGCCAGAGCACTCCACACAGTAATTACTACAGGGAAAATCGGTGGAACTTACAATATTGGCGGTCATAACGAAAAGAAAAATATTGATGTAGTTCGTACCATTTGCAAAATCCTTGATGAACTAAAACCAAAACTTCAAGGCTCCTATCAAGAACAGATTACATATGTAACTGATAGACTTGGTCATGACCGTCGTTATGCTATTGACGCTAGTAAAATTAGCCATGAATTAAATTGGCAGCCCCAAGAAACTTTCGAAAGTGGAATTCTTAAGACCATCCAATGGTATTTGGACAACCAAGTTTGGGTTAAAAATGTCAAAAATGGCACCTACCAATCTTGGATTAATAAGCATTATGGAGAAAAAAAATAATGCATATACTACTGTTTGGCAAAAATGGTCAAGTAGGTTGGGAGTTGCAACGAGCTTTAGCGCCTTTAGGGAAAGTAACAGCTCTCGATTTCACGTCCAAAGATTACTGTGGTGATTTCACTAATCCAGAAGGTATTGCAAGAACTGTCCAATTACTCAAACCTGATGTAATCGTAAATGCAGCTGCATATACAGCAGTAGATAAAGCCGAATCAGAACGAGAGTTCGCAGAATTGTTAAATGCTCACAGTGTAGAGTCTATAGCCAGAGAGGCCCAAAAATTAGGAGCTTGGTTGGTACATTACTCCACTGATTACGTATTTGATGGTAGCGGAGAAACACCTTGGAATGAAAGTAATACTCCATCTCCTCTCAATGTTTATGGCGAAACTAAATTAGCAGGTGAAATAGCAATACAAACTCATTGTGAAAAACATCTTATCTTCCGAACCAGTTGGGTTTATGCGGCTCGTGGAGCTAACTTTGCTAAGACAATGCTAAAACTAGGCAAAGAACGAGAAACACTCTCTATCATCAATGACCAATTCGGTGCACCAACTGGGGCTGAGTTGCTGGCTGATTGTACGGCTCATGCGATCCGAGTAACACAACAGAACCTTAAATTGGCAGGGCTCTATCATTTAATTGCTTCTGGTGAAACTACTTGGTTCGAATATGCTCAATACGTATTTGAACGGGTGAAGCAAGCTGGGTCTAAACTAGCTATCCAAGAAATTAAACCCGTGCCAACTTCCGCATTCCCTACCCCAGCAAAACGTCCACACAATTCCCGGCTCAATACCAACAAATTCCAGAAATCTTTTGAGCTCGAACTACCTGATTGGAAGGCCGGAGTAGATCGCATGCTCACAGAGATTTTGGAACAATAAATCAGAAAACTGACTGTATTTTCATTTTACAATAATTAATAAACAATATGACAACACGCAAAGGTATTATTCTGGCAGGAGGATCTGGCACTCGCCTTTATCCTGTCACCATGTCAGTAAGCAAGCAATTACTGCCTATTTATGACAAGCCAATGATTTATTATCCATTAAGTACATTAATGTTGGCTGGGATCAGAGATATTCTCATTATCAGTACACCTCAGGATACACCACGGTTTGAACAACTTTTGGGAAATGGCAATCAGTGGGGACTCAATCTTCAATACAAAGTACAGCCAACACCTGATGGCTTAGCGCAAGCTTTTATCCTTGCTGAAGATTTTATTGGCGAAGATAATTGTGCTCTTGTATTAGGAGATAATATCTTCTATGGCCATGATCTACAAAAACAACTAGAACAGGCCTCTGAAAAAACTAATGGCGCAACAGTTTTTGCATACCATGTACATGATCCTGAGCGTTATGGTGTAGTAGAGTTTAATACCGAAGGAAAAGCCATCTCTCTGGAAGAAAAACCGCTGAAGCCTAAAAGTAATTATGCAGTTACTGGGCTTTATTTCTACGACAATCGCGTAGTGGAAATGGCAAAAAAACTCACTCCTTCCGAGCGTGGTGAACTTGAAATTACCGATATTAACCGTCTCTACCTTGAACAAAATGAATTATCGGTAGCTATCATGGGACGAGGTTATGCTTGGCTAGACACAGGGACTCATCAAAGCTTGATAGAAGCAAGTAACTTTATCCAAACTATCGAAATCCGTCAGGGGCTAAAAGTTGCCTGCCCTGAAGAAATTGCTTATCGCAAAAAGTTTATTAATGCGTCTCAACTCAAAACATTGGCTACTCCACTGGCTAAGAATGACTATGGGCAATATTTGCTAAAAATGGTGGAAAGAGATCCACAATAAATTATCAATAAAAACAACTTTGTCTAATCACTGCATCCAGAGATTTATTCGATGAATGTCATTAAAACAGCAATTCCTGATGTATTAATATTTGAACCTAAAGTATTTGGAGATGAACGCGGTTTTTTCTTCGAAAGCTTCAATCGTAAAATATTCGAAGAGACTATTGGGCGTTCCGTAACATTTGTTCAAGATAACCACTCTAAATCTAGTAAAGGTGTATTGCGTGGACTTCATTATCAATTAGAACCTTACGCTCAAGGGAAGTTAGTGCGTTGTATAGCAGGTGAGGTTTTTGATGTAGCTGTTGATATCCGTAAAAACTCCCTCACATTCGGGCAATGGGTTGGCGTTAATTTAAGTGCTGATAATAAACGTCAATTTTGGATCCCTGAAGGATTTGCTCATGGTTTCTTAACTCTCAGCGACACGGCTGAGTTTATTTATAAAACAACGAATTATTACACTCCCAGTCATGAGCGAAGCATCATGTGGAATGATCATCTATTATCCATCAAGTGGCCAGAAAAAACTGAATTAAAACTTTCTCCAAAAGATGAAAAAGCTTCTTCATTTAACTTAGCTGACTTATTTTAATTCAATAAATCTCACCTAATTATCACAAATTTGAGGACATTATGTCTCATAGCAATATGAAGAAAATTATAATTGATCTAGACGGTACATTGACAAACGCTGATACAAAGGATTATCAGAATGTATCGCCCAGATTAGATGTAATTGAAAAACTCATAAACTTTAGGAAAATTGGATATTATATAGTTATTAATACAGCGAGGAATATGAACTCTTTTGACGGTAACTTAGGAAAAATAAATATTCACACAATACCTATAATTACCGAGTGGTTAGATAAATATAGTGTTCCGTATGATGAAATTATAGTAGGCAAACCGTGGTGTGGGACTGATGGTTTTTATGTGGACGACAAAGCAATAAGACCAGATGAATTTGTTAATCTTTCTGAAAATGAAATATCTAAGTTAATTACCCTTTAAAATGTTATTAATAATGTCAGCCGCCTATGTTGGGCAAGATTTAAAAGCTGAGTTTGGTGGTATTCCTCCTTGCCTATTACCTCTAGGTAATAAAAGGCTCTATAAATACCAAGTTGAGCTAGCACAAAATAAAGAAGATATTTATATATCTCTTCCTGAAAGCTATAAATTGCCACATAATGATAAAATGTGGTTCATTAAAAATAACATAGAGGTTATTTATTTACCTGATGGTATAACTTTAGGCGAGTCTTTAGTAACTGCTATTAATAGCATAATACTTAAAGATTCCCAAACTCTCAAAATACTATTTGGAGATACTTTAATAAAACCTACACCTCTAGGTGAAGATGTTATCGTTACATCAGAGAAAAGTGATGGTTACACATGGGGAACCTTTAAAGAAAATGAAAGTATAATAGCAGGATACTTTGCTATATCTGATCCAGGGTTACTTATAAGATCTATAATAAAAGCAAGATGGGATTTTATTGAGGGAATAAAAACATACAATAAAAACAAAGCATTGGAGGTGAGGAAAGATTTAAATTGGTATGATTTTGGACATATAAATAAATACTATCAATCAAAAGCAGAATTCACCACCCAAAGAGCCTTTAATGATCTAAAAATAAATAAAAATTGGATTGAAAAAAAAAGTAGTAACAATCTAAAGATTAAAGCAGAAGCTAATTGGTTTTCCTCTATCCCTCTTAAATTGAGAATATATATACCTCAATATTTGGGTGATAACATTGATGAACATGGTAATTATTCATATCAATTAGAGTATTTATATAACACTCCATTAAATGAACTATATATTTTTTCAGAAATCGAACCAACAATCTGGGACAAAATCATAAGAAAATGCCTCACATTTATAGATGACTGCCATAAATTTGAGAAAAAAATTTCAAATCACAACTGTTTAAAAAATCTCTTTTCCGATAAAACTCGTTCACGAATAAGCATATTTCTAGAAGAACAACAATTCTCTATTGATAAAGAATGGAGTTTAAACTCAGACAATCCAATATCTTTAAAAACAATGATAAATAAAACAGAAAATTTCATTAATGATATTCAAATTAAAAATGAAACTATCATTCATGGAGATTTCTGCTTCAGCAATATTCTATATGACTTTAGAACTGATAGAATAAAAGTTATTGATCCAAGAGGAATAGATGCAAAAGGGAATTTAACAATATATGGAAGCATATATTACGACATAACAAAATTAGCACATTCAATTATTGGATTATACGACTGGATTATTTCAGGGTTCTATGATTTGAATGTCGATACCACATCAGGAAAAATTAACTTTACAATAAATCCAAATAAAGACATTAACCAAATACAGAGTAATTTCGTTTTATTAATAAGCGAAAAATATAATATTTCTTATAAAGCTCTTTGTGCTATGCAAGTCCATCTTTTTATATCTATGTTACCACTACATAATGATGATCAAAGAAGGCAATATGCACTTTTAGCAAATGCATTTAGATTATTCAAAGAATTCAATGAGGCATAGACATGATAATAATACCTATGGCTGGTTTTAGCTCACGCTTTTTTTCAGCCGGCTTCGATAAACCAAAATACATGTTAACTGCCCATGGAAAAACTCTTTTTGAGCATTCTGTTCTAAGTTTTTCTAATTATTTTCAGTCAAAAAAATTTATTTTTGTTATCCGTGATATATATGAAACCCCTTCATTTATAACTCATAAAATCAAACAGCTAGGTATTAAAAATTATTATATTCATATTTTAGAGTCCGAAACAAGGGGACAAGCAGAAACAGTAGCACTAGCGATTAAAAATTTAGGGGATCAATGTCTAAATGATTCAATTACTGTTTTTAACATAGATACATTTAGACCTAATTTCATTTATCCTAAAAATAAGCTTGATGCAGATGGTTATCTGGAGGTCTTTATGGGTAGTGGTAAAAACTGGTCATACGTAAAACCTAATGATAGATCCGAATTTGTTGAACTAACAACAGAAAAAGTCCCTGTATCCAATCTATGTTCAACAGGGTTATATCATTTTTCTAAGGCTACTGATTATATTGCTGCATTTGAATTTATAGCAAATAAAAACCCTAACGAATGGACAAACAATGAGCTTTACATTGCCCCCATGTATAATCATTTAATAGAAAAAGGGAAAAAAATAAAATTCAATATAATTGAGCGAAAAAATGTTATTTTCTGTGGTACCCCTGATGAATACTCCGATTTTTTGCATCATCAGTAAGGTAGAAGAAATTGTTAACGCGTATGGTATCTCTTCTATGTATTGCTATTCAAGCACTACAAGGAATATTAATAATAAAAATAGCTGCTCAGTTTCTAAATATTTCAGAAATGAAAAATTGGGTCTTGCTTGCAGCATTAATACCTTATATATCTATATTTGATTTTGGCATATCTCAAGCTATCATCCGTGAAGTTTCAATTTCAAAAAAAAATGCAGGAACTGAACAATATGCACTAATTAAAACACTACTTACATTTTCAGGCTCAGTCATTTTTTTACTTTCAATTCCTACATTAATTATAGGTGCAATAACCCCCTCTAAAATAATAACTTCAATATGTTTATTTATATTCTTTTCCCTTTTAAGGATATTCTCTAACACGCTTCTAGCACTCATTTTTGTAAACATAAGTGTCTTAGTGGAAAAAACCATTAGATTATTATCCTCACTAATATTTATATCCAGTGCATATGTCTTCTTATATTTACAGTGTAACCTGTATTCACTGCACATCTCAATTCTATTTCAATCTATATTCATTATATTTTTAAGCTTTCTTATCAATAGAAAAGAGCTTCATCAAGCATGGAAGAAAAATTATGACAAAGAAATCATAAAAAAAGTATTCCCAAATTTGAGAGATTGGACATTAACTTACATACCGTCACTTTTTGTATTTAGCTCTACAATCTATATTATATCATTTACTCTAACTGCAGAGGATGTTGTAAAATACTCTATAATTTATCAACTATTTTTTGGCGTTCTTGCTGTATGCAACATACCTATACAATTGAGTTCACCAAAATGGTCTCAAAGTTTTTCAAAAAATGGTGCTGGCTCCTTTAATAAAGAAATAATGAATGTCATCTTTGAAGTTTCCGTTATATCCCTAATGGGGTGTTTGTTTTTGAATGCATTTGGGAATAAAATTATACATTTTATAAAACCTAATATCAGCTCTATTCAATTTATGAGCTTCCTATTATTTTCATTTCTTGTTTATATTGAGTCTATACAAGCAACCTTGACTTCAGCTTGTTTTAGCTGCCGAGAAACAAATTATATTAAAATTACAATTATTGCTGGTATATGCTCAGTATTATTTAGTTTTATAGGTGCTAGTCTATATGGACTAGAAGGTGCTATAGGGGGAGTTCTTCTATCCCAATCAATAAGTTGTGAAATATTCAATATAAAAAGAGCACTATCGTTTTTTAATTTCAATAAGTGGTCTATCTTCAAATTCCTTCTCTTCGGAGGAACAATTATTTTTATTTCAGCATTTTCATTTTCTACTATAGATAGTAGTAAGTATGAATTTATTACCGCTGAAATTATTTTCTATAAGACACTAATACTCTGCCTATTAACTCTTATATATATAATCATTTCTTATCTTTCAGGTTTATATTCATTAGGTAAAAGGCATAATGAAAATTAAGCATACAACAAAACAACAAATCAAAAAAACCTTAGAGAAAGTTATTTTCTTTTTTTCCCCGCTAATTATTTTCCTCCTAGATAAACTTCAGGATTTTATTATTTACTCTGTGAATAAAAACTCAAGATCTAAGTTTTTTTTCACACATCATAAGAGACCTGTTAAAGCTAAAGATGTTCCTATGGAATATATATGGGACACTGATAATACTGATTTTTCTAATATCGCTATTATAATTCAAGGCCCAATATCCTCTGAGAGAGACTTCACGTATCAAACTGTATTACTTTATAAAAGATTTTATAAAAATATAAAGATCATTATTTCAACTTGGGATGATTCTAATACAGATTTGATTCGAAAATTACAGAATGAAGCCTATGTTATCTTAAATCAGAAACCTCAAGTGAGTGGTTCGCATAATATAAACTTACAAAAAAAAACAACCCTTGAGGGTCTGATAAAAGCCCGAGAATTAAAGTGTAAATATGCTCTTAAAACTCGAACTGATCAAAGATTTTACTCTTGGACAACTATACCTTTATTTAAAAAAACTCTCGCGGATAATCCTCCTTATCCGAATAATTTTATAGAAAACAGAATAATTGAACTTACAATGTCAGTATGTAAATTTCGCCCTTGGTCAATGTGTGATATGTTTCAATTTGGATTGACTGATGATTTAATTAAAATGTGGTCATTCCCCGATGATAAAAGAACTCGAACTGCATATGAATTTTCTCAAACTAAGTATAAAGTTCGAGACATCGTTGAGGAAAATGTAGCTGAAATATTCGTTCATAGAAATCTAGCCAAAAATATTGGTGTATCCTATAGTATAGACTATGATAGCTATTATAACTTCATCTCTAACTTTTTCTATTTAGTAGATAAAGAAACTATTGACCTTTTTTGGCTGAAGTATAACTCAGAAGAGTATAATTTAGTTGGAAACAGTATGTATGATAGAAATCAAACCTTAACTATGTTACGAGCCAGCGATTTCATAATAATGAGTGAGGTTAACAAGAGTCATGAACTAAGAAAAAGAAATCTGAAAGACTATCTGACTAGATACGAAAATTAATCCCATAAATACTATTTCTATAGCTTTTACTCCAAATTACCACATGAAAATATAATATTTATTATTCTATTCCAATTGTGCTGAGTAATTTAAAATTATAGCATTTAATTTTATTGGTGAAGCATGAGCATCTTTAATAAAATAAAATATCACTTTAAAAGTGATGGGTTGGTTTTTTTTATATACAAAATACGTTCGAGAGTTGTAAACAAAATATTTAATTCATTTTATAAGTATGTATACAAAAAAAATATTTCATTTTACTGGTCTGATATAAAAATAATAAACTATTGCTGTATGAAAATTGGAGATAATTTTCAGGCGGGAAGGAGCTGTTGGTTAGAAGCTGTTAATAATAGTTCTGAATTGATAATTGGGGACAATGTAGTTATAGCTGACTGGGTTCATATTGCAGCTTTAAATAAAGTAACAATTTCCTCTGGATGCCTGATGGGAAGTAAAGTATTTATTACTGACCATTTTCATGGTAAGACAACGGATATATCTATACACTCCCTACCACCTAATGATAGGCAACCCTATTCAAAGGGCCCTGTTTTTATTGATGAAAATGTATGGATTGGAGATGGAGTTGCTATTCTACCAAATGTGAAAATAGGCAGAGGATCCATTATTGGATCTAATTCTGTAGTAACAAAAGATATTCCACCCTATTCTATTGCTGTAGGTATCCCAGCAAAAGTTATTCAATCATCAAACTGAATTTTTTAATATGAATAAACCTAAAGTTCTCGCATATTACCTTCCTCAATTTCATGTTATTAAAGAGAATAATCAATGGTGGGGAGATGGATTTACAGAATGGACAGCATTAAATAATGCAGAAATTTATATCCATACACAAAATATTAGAAAACCTACAGCGCCATTTTTTCAATATGAATTACCAAATAAAGAAGTTATGGAATGGCAGGCTAAATTAGCTTCGTCCCATAATATCGATGGCTTTTTCATATGGGATTATTGGTTTGGCAAAGGTAAAACTTTACTGAATAAACCTAAGGAATATATTAGAGATCAAAATCTATCATTTCCATATGCATTAATATGGGCAAATCATAGCTGGTATAATAAAGCAATTAATAAATTATTAATTCAGCAGGAATACCTTGGAAGCCAAGATTACAAGAGATATTGTCTAGACTGTATGACTCATTTTGAAAAGGATACCTATATAAAAATAGATAATCGTCCTATTTTTGGTATTTTTATGCCTAAAGATATACCCGATCTGGATATATTTATAGATATTTTTAATGATACAGCTATAGCTCATGGATTTGATGGAATATATTGGGTAGCTGAAAATACCTCTGTTTCTAATATTTTTTCGACAAGTTTTGATACCATAGTAAATAGCTCAACATATTTTTCAGAAAGAAGAAAGATACACCCAATTGAGTTTATAAAAGAACAATTAATAAGAAAATTAGGACTTGACTTTATCGGACCTTTGGTTTATGACTACGAAAAAATGGTAACACGTAAAGATAAATTTGAAACTAGTGAAAATCCTGTCATCTTTACTGGCTGGGATACAACTCCTCGCCATGGAATACGTGGTACTATACTCAAAAATTTCAACGAAAGTAATTTTGAAAAACATGTAGATCATGTATTATCTCACACCATAGAAAATGACACTAGCCTTATTATTATAAAATCTTGGAACGAATGGGCTGAAGGAAACATTCTTGAACCAGATGGAGTTTTTGGTGATTCACTTTTGAAAATATTTAAAAATAAATTCAAATTCTATTTCGGATAGAACAAACATTAAATAAAGGACATGAGTGCTTATTTATTATAGTAGTAAGAGCACATTAGATTATTATGTAACACAGTGAGTTTAAAAAAACTTAAATTAATGTTGTTTCCTAAGTAATAAATGTTCATCACATCTATTAAAACTTATTAAAATGAGAGCTTAATATAAATTAAATTTTAAAATTAATCTTATGAGATATTCAAATGAATACTAAATCACTGCACTCATAACAGTTTTGTAGTTAATCCAACACTCCTCATCCATATCTGCAACACCATGATATTTAATTCTTCATTAATTCCTTACATTTGTTAATCAATAATTAAAGCAATAAATTATGGTAATACGGGGTGTCGGATTATATGGGTGCAAGCCACTCCATATTTAATAAAAAACAATATAAAAATTTAATTAAACATCGCTAGCGACTTAAACCATGACCACTCACCTTATATAAGATAATCATGTCACATGTTAATATATCAACTTTATTGAATATTATTTCACTCAGCGTTCCTACTTTGTCATTATATATCATCTGGTTTAACAAAAAGAACATATATGCTCACATTGGAATTCCTTCGCTACTTATTGCATACGCTGGACCTTTAATTTTTTACAATGATGAATATTCAAGATATGTAGTTTATTCTTTATATACTAATATTAATTTAATAGGAGCAATATCTTTTCTTATCGGCACATTACTTGCAAAGAAAACTCCCACTATCAATTTACCTTTTTCTCCATTTTACAGTGATTACATTAGCTATTTAGATGTGAGAAAAAATATAAAAAAAAGAACATTTTATATATTATTATTTTCGTGTATTTTAGTAATATTTAGCTATATTGCAATGGGATTCACTCCCATGTTTTCAAGCGATCCACTTACAGCAAAATTCTTCCGTGGAGACTATCAAGAAAAATATCAGCGAGTTGCTGTTTTTTTCAGAACTGGAATGTCGATAATTCCTGTCTTTTTACCATTGGCTATTTTACTGTTTAAAGAAAAATTTAGTTATAGGCTATTTTTCGTTATCCTATGTGGATTCATATGCATTGCCTTAAGCCTACAACGAGGCCTGATTGGTTTCTCTCTCTTAATCCCAATTCTGATTTACTCTTCCTATAAAAGTCGATTTATATTTCTGTTAGTATTTTTCATATATATTTTTATCTATGTATTTGGAGCAGCTTTATGGTGGCTATTAGGCTTTGCTTATAATAATGTTGATAGCTTCTTAGAAGGAGCAATGGCAGGCTCTCCGGATGTTCCAGACCAATTAAGTTTTCTATCAAGATTTGCTTTGGACAACTCATTTACCTATGGCCGAACATTTGTTGGTGGGCTAATCCCATTTGGCTATGAATGGAATCCATCAGTATATACGTTAAAAGTATTAAATGGTATAGATGATATATCTGAAATTGTCTCAGGCGGTTTAAGATTACCAGTATACATGTGGGGCTATGTAAGTTTTTCTTGGGCCGGAGTTATAGGTGTTTCTTTCCTTTCTGGTTATTTAACCACTCACATGATCTTATTTTTGAAAAGAAGCAGCTCACTAGCCACTCCACTTTTCACTCTTAATTATATTTATGCCACTACCATTCTTCTTTTTTTAGTTAATTTTTACAATATGTCAATCTACTCCATCCCAAATCTATTCTTTGTTTTTATTTTTTATTATTTTGCTAATTGGAAACTAAGAATTAAAAAAAAATCAAATAGAGGTATACGGTGAATGTCTTTATAAATACTAGAATACTGAATGGTACAGTAACTGGAGTTCAGCGATATCTATCCTCTATATTAGGACAGATCGGAAAAGAAAATTTCACATGTATCCGCCCACATGCTCCAATGGCTGGAGTTAAAGGTCATTTATGGGAGCAGCTATACCTACCGTTTAATTTGTCTAAATTAAAAACAAAAAATGATGTACTATGGTCACCATCTAATACTGGCCCCCTATACACACCATGCCGTCATATAGTTACAATTCACGATTTAGCATCTATTGAATATCCTGAATGGACAACCCGTTCATTCTCTACTTTATATAGAATCATTACTCCACAGATAGTTAAAAACTGTGATTCAATCATTGCCGTTTCTGAATATACTAAAAATAGATTACTTGATCTTTATAAACTACCAAGTAGTAAAATACATGTTATTCATAATGGTATTGATGAAAAATTCTCGGTAATAGAAGATAAATCGAATCTTTCCTACCTATATCAAAAATATTCATTACCATCAGGGAAATTAATTCTAACAATTAGCTCAATAGAGCCAAGAAAGAATATTTCTCGATTACTATCTGCATGGGAGAAAATATCATCTAGCTTAAATGACACCCATCTTATTATTGCAGGAGCAAGAAATGATAGAATTTTCAAAGATGCAGGAATATTAAATATTCCTGATAGAGTTCATTTCACAGGATATATAGATGATATAGATATTGTTAATTTATATAACTGTGCAACTGCATTTATCTATGTTCCCCTTTATGAAGGATTTGGTTTACCTCCGTTAGAAGCAATGGCATGTGGGCTACCTGTTATAACAAGTAATGTTTCGTCCTTACCGGAGGTTGTTGGTAATGCAGCTATGCTTGTAAATCCTTTCAATACAAACGATATTGCAAATGCAATGATTGAAATAATTCAAAATAACCAACATTCAAAAACCCTTTCGCAGATGTCTGTTATCCAGGCGACAAAATTTTCATGGAATAAAACTGCAAAAGAAACTTACAATTTACTGATTAATGTCTGAACATCATATGAAAATATCAATAATACATGAATGGCTAGTTAGTTATGCAGGCTCAGAACAGGTATCAGCAAATATATTACGTTTATATCCTAGAGCAAAATTATTCTCTCTAGTTGATTTCTTAACTGATAAACAAAGAGAAAGTTTAGGAAACAAACGAGCTATTACATCATTTATCCAAAAATTACCAAAAGCGAATAAACATTATCAAAAATATTTACCTTTAATGCCTTTGGCAATCGAACAACTTGATGTTTCCCATGCCGACATAGTGATATCAAGTTCTCATGCGGTTGCTAAAGGTGTGCTAACTGGCCCCGATCAATTACATATCAGCTATGTCCATTCCCCGATGCGTTATGCATGGGATCTACAACATCAATATCTAAGAGAATCAGGACTAAATAAAGGGCTCAAGGGTTGGATCACCAAGTGGCTATTACATAAATTACGACAGTGGGATTACCGTACAGCCAATGGTGTTGACCATTTCGTTGCTAACTCTCATTTTATTGCCAGAAGAATCAAAAAAGTTTATGGTCGTGATGCAACTGTTATCTATCCTCCAGTTGCTGTAGAAGATTTTCCTTGTGTTGAACAAAAAGAAGATTTCTACTTTACTGCTTCACGAATGGTACCTTATAAAAAGATGGATTTAATCGTTGAAGCCTTTACTAAAATGCCAGACAAAAAACTTATCGTGATAGGTGATGGTAGTGAGTATAAACGAATTGCTGCTCTAGCTGATGGACACACTAATATTACTTTACTCGGCTATCAGCCATTTGAAGAACTCAAATCTCATATGCAACGAGCCAAAGCATTTGTCTTCGCTGCTGAAGAAGACTTCGGTATTACTCCTGTTGAAGCACAAGCTTGTGGAACACCTGTGATTGCTTTTGGTAAAGGAGGTGCTCTCGAAACAGTTCGTCCATTAGGCCATGGTGAACCAACGGGATTATTTTTCGATAAACAAGATGTGGAATCTCTTTGCTCAACAGTAAAACTCTTTGAAAGCAGCATTAGTCAGTTCCAACCTCAATTTTGCCGTAAAAATGCCGAACGTTTTTCAGAAGCTAGATTTGCTCAAGAGTTTTCTTCCTTTGTTGAAGATAAATGGCAAGAGTTTCAATCAAAAAAACAAATTCATTATTAATTAATTGAGATATTATATGAGTTCCGTTGTTCCCGTCATCATGGCTGGTGGTTCCGGCAGTCGGTTATGGCCTCTTTCCCGTGAATTATACCCAAAACAATTTCTTAAACTTGATGGTGAGCTCACCATGCTGCAAACAACAGTGCAGCGCTTAAGTTCTCTATCTACAGAATCCCCTTTAGTTATTTGTAATGAAGATCATCGTTTTCTGGTCGCCGAACAATTGCGACATTTAGGCAAACTAGCTCACAATATCATCCTTGAACCAGCGGGACGTAATACAGCTCCAGCTATCGCTTTAGCAGCCCTAACAGCTCTTCAAACTACAAACAAAGATGAAGACCCCTTGCTATTAGTTCTAGCAGCTGATCATGTTATTCGGGATGAAAAAACCTTTACTGAGGTAGTTCAAAAGGCAATGCCCCATGCAACTGCAGGTAAACTTGTCACTTTCGGCATAGTCCCTACTCATGCAGAGACGGGCTATGGATATATTCAGCGTGGGGCTGAACAGCAAGATGCCTTTGCTGTAGCACAGTTTGTTGAAAAACCAGATGCCATTACTGCAGAACAATATTTAGAAAGTGGTGAATATTACTGGAACAGTGGTATGTTTCTATTT
The DNA here is from genome assembly GCF_002632825.1 of Xenorhabdus stockiae. Classification (GTDB taxonomy): domain Bacteria; phylum Pseudomonadota; class Gammaproteobacteria; order Enterobacterales; family Enterobacteriaceae; genus Xenorhabdus; species Xenorhabdus stockiae. The sequence continues at coordinate 126,489 of NZ_NJAJ01000010.1, read as the reverse complement.
CGGGCTGCTCGCTTTCTAGAAGAACTGAAAACATTCTGTCCTGATATTTATTCAGCCTGTGTAACAGCAGTAGGAACTATCAATCCCGACCTCGATTTTGTACGGATAAATAAATCAGCATTTCTTGCTTGTCCAAGTGAATCAATTGACTATGCAGTGATGGAAAAAACCGATGACGCAGTTGTTGTTCCACTTTCTGCCGGCTGGTCTGATGTCGGTTCATGGTCTTCTTTATGGGATATCTCAGAAAAAGACAACGATGGTAATGTATTTAAAGGGGATGTTCTGCAACATAACAGCAACGACAATTACGTTTATTCTGAAAATAGCCTAGTCAGTCTCGTTGGTGTAAAAAATTTGGTTGTCGTTCAAACTAAAGATGCTGTATTGGTTGTAGATCAAACTCAGGTTCAAGATGTTAAAAAGATTGTCGAAAATTTGAGGCGTTCCGGGCGTTCAGAGCATCGTGTACATCGAGAAATCTATCGTCCTTGGGGTAAATACGATTCCATAGATAAAGGGAAACGTTATCAAGTTAAGCGAATTACTGTAAGACCTGGTGAAAGCTTATCTACACAAATGCATCATCACCGCGCTGAACATTGGATTGTCGTTGCTGGGACAGCACGAGTGACTCAAGGAAATGACTCCTATTTAGTTACTGAGAATGAATCGACCTATATACCCGTAGGCGTTGTACATACTCTGGAAAATCCAGGTAAAGTTCCGCTGGAGGTAATAGAGATCCAATCCGGCCCTTATCTTGGAGATGATGATATTGTTCGCCTTAGTGATCGTTATGGCAGAGTGGAAATAGAAGAAAATGAATAATAAGAAACTAAATAGCCAAGAAATTATTGCTAGTAGTGGCATCGCTTTTGGTACTAGTGGAGCTCGTGGCTTGGTTGTTGATTTCACTCCGGATGTATGTGCGGCTTTTACTCACGCTTTCATATCTGTAATGCAAAAGCAGTACGATACTCGCCAAGTTGCGCTAGCTATTGATAATCGTCCAAGTAGCCCTGATATAGCGGTAGCTTGTGCAACAGCTCTCCGACAAGCTGGTATTGAACCAATTTATTATGGGGTAATACCAACACCAGCACTTGCCTATAAGGCTATGCAAGATGGCATTCCATGTATTATGGTTACAGGTAGTCATATTCCTTTTAACCGCAATGGTCTTAAATTTTATCGACCTGATGGAGAAATTTCCAAAGGCGATGAAGAAGCGATCCTGTCGGCTAAAGTCATCTTTGAATCATTGACTAAACTAACAACTTTGACCGTCTTACCTGATGCTGCAGAAGCCTATATAAATCGCTATTGTTCTCTGTTTTCCTCTAATCTGCTAACAGGAAAACGCATTGGCATTTATGAACATTCCAGTGCAGGACGTGACCTTTATTCTCCTCTTTTCAAATCACTAGGTGCAGAAGTTATTTCACTTGAACGCACTGATGAGTTTGTTCCTATTGATACAGAAGCTGTGACAGTGGAGGACAGATTAAAAGCCCAAAATTGGTCAAGGTCATTCAATCTAGATGCTATTTTCTCTACCGATGGTGATGGAGATCGCCCATTACTAGCTGATGAAAATGGAGAATGGCTAAGAGGTGATATACTAGGGCTATTGTGTGCTGATGCGCTAGGTATTGAAGCTCTGGCCGTTCCTGTAAGTTGTAACAGTTCAATAAAGGAATGTGAGCGTTTTTCTCATGTTACCCTGACTAAAATCGGCTCCCCATATGTTATCGCTGAATTCACATCCCTTTCAGAGCAATTTACACGTATTGCTGGCTTTGAGGCTAATGGTGGTTTCTTACTCGGTAGTGATATTCAGATAGGGAGCAATAAATTGGCTGCCCTACCTACTCGTGACGCGCTTCTGCCTGCAATTATTGTATTAAGCGCAAGTAAAAACCAAGGGATTTCATCACTAGTAAATTCTCTACCTTCACGTTACACCCACTCAGACAGACTTAAAGAATTTCCAACTTCATTGAGTAACACAATTTTAAATAAGGGAATTAATAATCCAAAATACCTGCTAAGTTTATTAGGATTAGATAGTCACCAAATTCATCACATTGACCTTACTGATGGCTTGAGAATGAGTCTCAGTAACAATATTATTGTTCATCTACGACCATCTGGTAATGCACCTGAATTACGCTGTTATGCCGAAGCCGACAATATAAATAAAGCACAAGAAATTGTCAGAACTTGCTTAGATGCGCTTTTAACTGAAAAATAATGACAATCTCGGTAAGAAAACGATTAATACTCTACCGAACACTATTTGAATTTAGGTAAATATTATGGCATTAACAGAAATGTTCCGGCATTCAAAAGAAGAACATCTCGAATATAAACACTATTCAGCGTCTGTAAATCGATTCTCTCTTATGACAAGCGATTTATTGGCTATGACCTGTGCTTTCATTTTTTCGTGGTGGATTGAAAGTATTCGTACAGATATTCCATTCTCTCTCGTTTTCAAAAGTGGTTCAGATATCGCCAGGGCCTGGAGTTTTTTGATCATTATATTGGTCACATGTCTCTGGTCTTGGTGGCACTTACGGCATTACACTTATCGTAAGCCATTCTGGAATGAGCTAAAAGAAACGCTTCTGATGTTAATTGGGTTGGCTATAGCTGATTTAGCAATCGTTGCTATCTCCAAATGGAGTTTTTCTCGCCATCAGTGGGCAATTTTTTGGCTGATAACCATATTTGCTCTGCCATTGTGCCGATGGTTAACCAAAATGCTCTTAATTAAGTTTAAATACTGGAGTATGCCAACTATTATCATCGGCAGCGGAAACAATGCTCGTGATGCTTATTTAGCTATTTGTAGTGAAAAATTACTTGGTTTTGGGGTCATAGGATTTGTTGCTCCAGACAATAATTGTGCCAATAGCCCAATAAACTCTTTTCCACTGCTCCATCTATCTCCAAAACAATTATTGGAAAAACATCATCAACATAAGATTTTCATTGCTCTTGAATATGAACAACATGAATTACAAGATGAGTGGCTACGCTATCTTTCAGCTCATGGAGCCCGTAATATATCGGTAATTCCAACATTACGTGGCGTACCTCTCTATAGCACAAATATGTCTCACTTCTTTAGTCATGAGCTTTTAATGCTCAGGGTTAAAAATAATCTAGCCAAACGTTCATCCATTGTTCTTAAACGTGTATTTGATATTGTCGTATCTTCTTTATTATTGATACTGCTTTCCCCACTATTTTTCTTTATCGGTTGGAAAGTCTCCCGTGATGGAGCATCTCCTTTTTATGGGCATGAGCGTGTAGGGCAAGGGGGACGTCGATTCAAATGCCTGAAATTTCGCTCCATGATTAGTAATTCTGCTGAAGTTCTGGAAAATTTACTCAAAACAGATCCTGCGGCATTAGCTGAATGGCAGAAAGATTTCAAACTCAAAAATGATCCAAGAATTACTTCTATCGGTCATTTTTTACGTAAAACTAGTCTTGACGAACTACCACAGTTGATAAATGTATTCAAAGGTGAGATGAGTCTTGTTGGTCCAAGACCTATAGTTCAAGAAGAACTTGAACGTTATGGAGATGATCAATCATATTACCTTATGGCAAAACCGGGAATGACAGGCCTCTGGCAAGTAAGTGGACGCAATGACGTAGATTATGCAACTCGCGTATACCTTGATAGCTGGTATGTAAAAAATTGGGCACTTTGGAATGATATTGCTATTTTGTTTAAGACAGTTAATGTAGTGCTTAAACGAGACGGTGCTTATTAGCTTACCGCTATACCTAAGACACTTTATTACTTATAAAAAGTTTTATCTTTTCAATCCAGTTATGTAAATTTTCTTCCTTCAGTAAGTAATATTGTAATGAAGGCATTAAGCCATGCTAAACATCGTCCTATTCGAACCAGAAATCCCGCCTAATACAGGCAATATTATCCGTCTATGTGCTAACACAGGCTGTCAGCTCCATTTAATCCAGCCTTTAGGTTTCACATGGGATGACAAACGATTGCGCCGTGCAGGGCTGGATTATCACGAGTTCGCCAATATCAAACAACATCACGATTACCAAGCATTTCTGGAAAGTGAAGGATTAAGCGCAGTAAATTCACAATCTCCTTCCGGAGCTCGCCTGTTTGCCTTAACAACAAAAGGTACTCCAACACACAGTAATGTGAGTTATTGTGATGGTGATTATCTGATGTTTGGTCCGGAAACTCGCGGCCTGCCGCCTTATGTGCTGGATAATATGCCGCCCGAACAGAAAATAAGGATTCCAATGCTGCCTGATAGCCGCAGTATGAATCTTTCTAATACTGTGGCAGTGGTGGTGTTTGAAGCATGGCGGCAACTTGGCTACCAAGGTGCTTTATTGCGGGATTAAAACACAGCACTCAGCACCTAACAGTGCTGAGTGCTTTTAATTATTTGTTCTAAAAAGAGATAGAACCTTAAATCCCATCTCCATTCTCAAAACCATGATTCATTCCATTAAAATGCTGGTCCATATCCAGAGATGGTTTTTCGCTTTCCGGTTTACCAACAATCCTCGCTGGAACACCGGCAACTGTGGTATGTGGTGGAACAGGTCTTAACACTACTGAACCTGCCCCAATTTTCGCACCGCGACCGATTTCGATATTGCCGAGGATCTTAGCTCCGGCACCAATCATCACGCCTTCACGCACTTTCGGGTGTCGATCTCCGCATGCTTTGCCCGTTCCGCCAAGCGTCACTGATTGCAGGATAGAAACATCATTCTCAACAATCGCGGTCTCACCGATAACAATGCCTGTTGCGTGGTCAAGCATAATGCCGCAGCCAATTCTTGCAGCCGGATGAATATCCACACCAAAAGAAACAGAAATCTGGTTTTGCATGTAAACAGCCAATGCCTTGCGCTCTTGCTTCCATAGCCAGTGTGCAATTCGATATCCCTGTAGAGCATGAAAACCTTTCAGGTAAAGCAGGGGAGTGGAGTATTTATCTACGGCGGGGTCACGCAACCTGACAGCTTTGATATCATAGGCTGCCGATTCGATCATCTGTGGCTCACTGCCATAAGCATCTTCAACAACTTCTCTGACCGCAATAGCAGGCATAATCGGTGTCGCTAGTTTATTTGCCAGCATATAGCTTAAAGCACTGCCAAGATTTTCATGTTTAAGTAATGTTGCATGAAAAAAGCTGGCTAACATAGGCTCACAATCGGCTAGCTCTCTCGCCTCATGTTTTATATTTTCCCAAACTTCTCTTAGTTCTTCTCGAGACATATCAATCATTCTCATGTGATTGTTTTTATACCCGTAGTCTTTCAAGTGGCCTCTTTGTTGGCTGAGCTCACTCATTCCCCTGCCGCCGCGATGCAGCTTAAAATCCATAGGGTATATTATGTATGGATATTTTGGGTAACTTAACCGTGGGAATCTTCTCCTTCATCCCTTGTCGCTCTTCCCAATAATGCCTGAGCTGCTTCGAGTACATTTTTGTGACGATATAGTATCTGGTAGATTTGCTCTGTTATCGGCATTTCAACCCCAACTCGTCTGGCGAGTGCCCGAACTTCTTTGGTATTACGATAACCTTCAACAACCTGCCCTATTTCACTCTGAGCAGCGTCAACATTAACTCCCTGCCCCAGCATCATACCGAAACGACGGTTACGGGATTGGTTATCCGTACAAGTCAGTACTAAGTCGCCCAACCCTGCCATGCCCATAAATGTGGAAGGATCCGCCCCCAGAGCAACACCAAGTCGGCTCATTTCAGCCAGACCACGAGTTATCAGTGCAGTACGGGCATTGGCGCCGAACCCCATACCATCGGAAATCCCGGCACCAATAGCAATCACGTTTTTGACTGCACCACCAAGCTGTACTCCGATAAAATCAGGGTTTTTGTATACTCGGAAGCTTTTACCGCAGTGAAAAAGCTGCTGGAGTTCTTCACCAAATTCAGATGTTGTCGCAGATACCGCAATCGCTGTCGGTAAACCTGCCGCCAGTTCTTTCGCAAATGTCGGGCCGGACACCACCGCTAACGGGATTTCATTGCCTAATATCTCACGTGCCACATCCTGTAATAAACGCCCCGTTTCTGCTTCAAGGCCTTTAGTGGCCCAAACAATGCGGGAATTTGGTTGTAAGTGCGGCTTTATTTGCTGTAAAACATCGCCGAAGACATGGCTGGGAACCACGATCAGGATATTCCGGCTGGCTGAAATAGCGTTCTTCAGTTCAGCTTCAAGCTGTAAACTATCAGGGAAAGAAACATCCGGTAAAAATGCCTGATTACATCTGGCTTGCTGCAAAGCTCGGACATGCTCAGGGTTATGACCCCAGAGCACAACATCATGCCCGTTACGGGCCAGTGTAATGGCTAAAGCGGTGCCGTATGAGCCGGCACCGATAACTGTCATAGAAGCAGTATTCATTAGGCTTCCTGTGTTGCCTCATCAGACTGGGAATCAGACTGTTGCTGCAAGTAATTCATGAACAGAGCATCAAAGTTAACTGGTGCCAGGTTCAATTGTGGGAAAGTACCACGGCCTACCAGGCTGGTGATGCATTCACGGGCATACGGGAACAGAATGTTCGGGCAATATGCACCTAAGCAGTGCGCCAGTTGAGTTCCTTCGATGCCATCAACAGAGAAAATACCAGCCTGTTGAACTTCACACAAGAACGCAGTTTCTTCTCCCAATGTCGCCGTAACAGTGACACGCAGAACAACTTCATAAACTCCCTGAACCAATTCACTAGAAGCAGTATCCAGATCCAGCTTAACTTCCGGCTGCCATTCTTCTTGGAAGATCTGAGGTGCTTTAGGGGCTTCGAAAGAAATGTCTTTCGTGTATACGCGTTGGATCTGGAAAGCCATTTCTGTGTTGTTTTGTTCTGACATAATAATTTTTACCTTTTGTATATCCTTATTAAACCTAGATTATGTAAGTACTAAGTATACTGCTTACATTCACATTCGTTACTTTTTGCCACGGGCTAATGGTAAGTTTTCACCTGTCCACCCGGCAATTCCCTCTTTCAGGGTATAAACTTGTTCAAAGCCTGCTTTCACCAGATTCTCTGCCGGTGTTTTCGATTCCAGACCATTCGCAGAAACAACAATAACAGGCTGCTTTTTGTGTTTTTCCAACTCACCCAGATTGTTATCTTTAATCTCGGATGGAGTCAGGTTAACAGAACCAATGATATGCCCTCTGCGGAAATCGTCACGGGAGCGTAAATCCACGACGATACCATCTTCTTTATTGATGAAATGGATGACCTGTGCGCGAGTGATATCTTTACTCTTGGAGAACACACTTTTTAGTGTCAGGACGATAACAGCCACTAACAGGGCAATCCAGACGAGGCTCAGGATCGTGTTCCGGCTAATAAATTGCATGATTTCTTGCGGCATGGAGGGCAACAACTCCCATTAGTTAATAACAAAAATCTTAAGGTAACAGAGTATACCTGTGTGTTGTGTCAATTACAGCCAGTTAGCATCAACCTAATGCAGTTTTTGCGGAGAGTTTCGAGAAAAAATAAAAAATCCTCATGAAATACTTGATTGCCATATTCCGCTAAAATATTTCATGCCAAACTGGTCAGATACAGGATTTTCGATAATAAATGAGCTAAATTCACTAAAATTTAGATTATGATTCGGGAAGACAAAAAAGCTGTCCATTCTCTGGTCAGAGGCAATTTCACATGAAATAATCGGGCACAACAGACATATAATAGACAAGTACTATAAATAGTTAGTGTAGAGCGGGGAAAGGTACTGAATCAAATGGCTGATAATAAGGGTTTCAAAAGTTGTAACCTTCGGAAGAAGCAAAAACAGTGGCAATTTAGTAGCAGCGTTTTACTGTTCTGTGCCCTACTGTTTGCTTTTTTCTGTTCGGGAACCTTTGCCAATCAAATTTCAGAAAATAAAAACCAGCTCAAAGATATTCAGCAGGACATTGCCGAAAAAGAGAAAAGTGTCAAACAACAGCAAAAACAACGCACTGAACTCCTCAGCCAGCTCAAGGAGCAAGAGAGTACCATTTCAGAAGTCGGTCGTTCACTGCATAGCACGCAGCTTCACCTGAATAAACTGGGGAATGAAATCACCTCCCTGACGAAAAATATTCAGCGTCTGCAAATGCAACAAAAAGAACAGCGCAAACGGCTTGCCAGCCAGTTGGATGCAGCATTCCGACAAGGAAATCATCAAGGGTTAGAGTTACTGCTAAATGGCCCAGAAGCCCAGCGTAAAGAACGTATACTGGCTTATTACAGTTATCTGAATCAGGCTCGTGAAGAGACTATCACTAAGCTACAAGAAACAACGGATAAACTGAATCAGCAAAAAAAACTGCAACAGGGCAAACAAAATGAGCAACAAACGCTGCTAAACAGCCAAAAACAACAAAAACAAAAAATGGAAGTTGCCCGCACAGCCCGGCAAAACACGCTGACAACTCTTGAATCCGCATTGAAAAAAGATCAACAGAGTCTGGCTGAACTTCGGCAAAACGAAACTCGCCTACGTAATAAAATTGCAAAAGCAGAACGGGAAGCGAAGGCTCGCGCGGAACGGGAAGCGCGTGAAGCTGCACGTGTTCGTGCACAAGTTGCGGCTAAGCAAAAACAAGCCCAACAAAAAGGCTCCAGCTATAAACCAACAGAAGATGAACGTGCGTTGATGGCACGAACGGGTGGACTTGGCCGTCCTGCCGGACAGGCGATCTGGCCTGTTCGGGGCCGAGTTATTCACAGTTTCGGGGAAACAATACAGGGCGAATTACGCTGGAAAGGTATTGTTATCTCGGCAGCGGAAGGGACGGAAGTCAAAGCAATTTCAGATGGGCGAGTATTACTGGCCGACTGGTTACAAGGCTATGGTCTGGTTGTCGTGGTTGAACATGGCAAGGGAGATATGAGTATTTACGGATATAACCAAAGTGCTCTGGTCAGCGTTGGTCAACAAGTCCGTGCCGGTCAGCCGATTGCTCTGGTAGGAAGTAGTGGTGGGCAACAACAGCCTTCACTGTACTTTGAAATTCGCCGTCAGGGACGTGCCGTTAATCCGTTACCGTGGTTAGGAAAATAATAGAGGGAAACCATCGTGCAGCATCTATTAATACAATGCCTACATTCATTCACTCTATTATTTGGGATGCTGCGCTTTCGGTATATTCGGCTCTGGAAAATATTACCGCTTTTTGTTCTTTCATTTACTCTGAATGCTCATCCTGCTCGTTTGGCTATTGTCATTGATGATTTTGGCTACCGCCTTCACAATGAGAACAAAATATTACAAATGCCATCTGCAGTCTCAATAGCAATATTGCCTGACTCTCCACATGGCAGGGAAATGGCACAAAAAGCCCACAAACAAGGGCGAGAAATTTTAATTCACCTGCCAATGTTACCTCTTAGCAAACAACCGTTGGAAAAAAATACCCTGCACCCTTCGATGAATAAAGAGGAAATTGAAGCCATTGTTCGCAACGCCATACAGAAAGTGCCCTATGCGACTGGTATGAATAACCATATGGGCAGCGCAATGACTTCTAATCTTAGCGGTATGAAAAAAGTCATGGGTGCCCTGTCTCAATATCATCTCTATTTTCTGGATAGTGTAACCATTGGTAGCACTCAGGTTGCTAAGGCATCAATAGGCACGCCTGTACAGATACTCCGCCGGAATGTCTTTTTGGATAATGTTCAGACAGAAGCAGAAACTCTGCATCAACTCAATCGCGCTATTGCTCTGGCTCGTAAACAAGGGTCCGCTATCGCAATTGGTCACCCTTACCCAACAACGATTCGTGCATTACGTCAAGGATTAGCAACATTACCAGATGATATTGAGCTGGTAGCTCCCAGCAAATTGCTCAACCACGCTCAACCAGATAAACAGACTGAACAAGAGTGTATTAATTCTCAGAAATCCAACACTAAATCCGGAATAACATCAGAATCCAGAGTGCAATATCTCAAAATGGTTGGAGAAACATTAGTTCCCAGTGCAATCATTCATATCCTGCAACAGCACTTTGAAAAGCTACATAGTACTGACCAAATAAAGTCACAACAGGGAGACGCGATGAAGGATAAAACTACGCAAAAGAAGGCAGGAATAAAAGAGAAGAGCACACAGAATAAAACAGGTGCTCATAAAGCAGTCAGCACCTGTTCTGGTTCTTAACAACTTATTTTACTAAGCTGTATATGAGATTCTCAGTTAATCCCAATGTAGAATAACTTTGCCAGATTGCCCTGAACGCATGATATCAAAGCCTTTCTGGTAATCATCTATTGAGAACTGATGAGTGATAATTGGAGTCAGATCCAGACCAGACTGAATCAATGCCGCCATTTTGTACCATGTTTCGAACATTTCCCGTCCGTAGATACCTTTAATAAACAGCCCTTTGAAAATAACCTGATTCCAGTCAATCGCCATGTCAGAAGGTGGGATCCCCAATAAAGCGATACGCCCACCATGATTCATAGCATTTAGCAAGGTACGGAAAGCCGGTGGTGCTCCTGACATTTCCAAGCCGATATCAAATCCTTCTGTCATACCCAGTTCTGACATAACATCCGTCAGATTTTCCTTACTGACATTCACGGCACGAGTGACACCCATTTGTCTGGCCAGTTCAAGGCGATACTCATTCACATCTGTGATAACAACATGACGTGCGCCAACATGTTTGCACACAGCCGCTGCCATGATGCCAATAGGCCCAGCACCTGATACCAGTACATCTTCTCCGACTAAATCAAAAGAAAGAGCAGTATGAACAGCGTTGCCAAAGGGGTCAAAAATTGCAGCCAGTTCGTCAGAGATATTGTCGGGAATTTTGAAGGCATTGAATGCCGGAATAACCAGATATTCCGCAAATGAACCGGGACGGTTTACCCCGACTCCCGTTGTATTGCGGCATAAGTGAGTACGCCCTCCGCGGCAATTACGGCAATAACCACAAGTAATATGGCCTTCTCCGGATACGCGGTCACCAATCTTGAAGCCTTTGACTTCCTGACCAATTGCGACCACCTTTCCCACATATTCGTGCCCGACAACCATTGGCACCGGAATAGTTTTCTGAGACCACTCATCCCAGTTATAGATATGCACATCCGTCCCGCAGATCGCGGTTTTACGGATTTTAATCATCACATCATTGTGGCCCAATTCCGGTGTGGGCACTTCCGTCATCCAAATCCCTTCTTCTGCCTTTAATTTTGACAACGCTTTCATAGTGATACCTTATGCAATAATATTCAATTGCTTACCGATACGTGTAAATGCATCCACTACATGTTCAATTTGTTCTTTGGTATGGGCGGCTGAGATCTGAGTACGAATGCGCGCCTGACCTTTCGGAACGACCGGGTAGAAGAAGCCAATCACATAGATACCTTCTTTCAACAGCTCGGCGGCAAATTCCTGCGCCAGTTTTGCATCCCCTAACATGACAGGAATGATGGCATGATCAGCTCCAGCCAGTGTAAAACCAGCCGCTGTCATTTTTTCACGGAACAAGTTGGCGTTTCTCCAGAGGCGCTCGCGTAGTTCGTCTCCGTCTTTCAGCATATCCAGAACTTTGATAGATGCGGCAACAATGGAAGGAGCAAGGGAATTGGAGAACAAATAAGGGCGTGAACGCTGACGCAACCACTCCACAACCTCTTTGCGGGCGGCGGTATAACCACCGGATGCACCACCCAAGGCTTTACCAAGTGTACCGGTGATGATATCAACACGTCCCATGACGTCACAGTATTCATGAGTACCGCGGCCATGCTTGCCAACAAACCCGACTGCGTGAGAATCATCAACCATGACCAGTGCGCCAAATTCATCCGCCAAATCACAGATAGATTTCAGATCGGCAATCACGCCATCCATTGAGAACACACCGTCAGTTGCAATCAGGATATTCTGCGCGCCTTCAGCTTTTGCTTTCTCCAGCTGAGCCCTGAGTTCCTGCATATTATTATTGGCATAACGATAACGTTTTGCTTTACACAAACGGATACCATCAATGATGGAAGCATGGTTCAGTGCATCAGAGATAATCGCATCTTCTGGCCCGAATAACGTTTCGAACAAACCACCATTTGCATCAAAACATGAAGAGTACAGAATGGCATCTTCAAAGCCTAAAAATTCAGCGATTTTATTTTCTAATTCTTTGTGGGAATCCTGCGTACCACAAATGAAACGGACAGATGCCATGCCAAAACCATGGCTATCCATTCCTGCTTTTGCAGCCGCTATCAGGTCAGGGTGATTCGCCAACCCTAAGTAGTTATTGGCACAGAAATTAATGACATTGTTACCATCGGCAACAGCAATATCTGCATCTTGTGCAGAGGTAATAATACGTTCATTTTTGAACAACCCTTCCGCGCGGGTTTGTTCCAACTGCTCATTAATTTTCTGATAAAACGAAGCTGACATCTTTCTCTCCTGCTTACCTGAATAAATGAAGTAATAATGCACAATGTATTCTACTTATAGATATCGCCAGTGACGACAGAGAGGAAAGAGATAATATCAAGTTTGTAAAGCGGATCACGGCCTGAAAACTGAGATGTTACAGGATTTCAGGATATTCCCCTATATCAGCAGCTGTCGTCAGTAGGGTTAAGTGATATGATACGCACCAAAGTAAAGCGAACTGACTATTTAGAGGTGGGCCAAATGATTATTGTCACTGGCGGCGCAGGGTTTATTGGCAGCAATATTGTCAAGGCACTGAATGACGAAGGCTACAGAGATATTCTGGTTGTTGATAATCTGAAAGATGGCACAAAATTCGCCAATCTGGTTGATCTGGATATCGCAGATTATATGGATAAAGAAGATTTCATTGCCAGCATCGTTGCAGGTGATGATCTAGGCGATATTGATGCTATTTTCCATGAAGGTGCCTGCTCTTCCACAACAGAGTGGGATGGCAAATATATGATGGACAATAATTATCAGTACTCTAAAGATGTACTGCATTACTGTCTTGAGCGACAGATTCCATTCCTGTATGCCTCTTCTGCCGCCACTTATGGTGGTCGTAGTGACAATTTTATTGAAGAGCGCCAATACGAAAAACCTCTTAATGTGTATGGCTACTCAAAATTCCTGTTTGATCAGTATGTCCGCGATATTCTGCCACATGCAGACTCTCAAATTTGTGGTTTCCGCTATTTCAATGTTTACGGACCGCGTGAAGGGCATAAAGGCAGCATGGCCAGTGTCGCTTTCCATTTAAATACCCAGATTAATCAAGGACAGAATCCGAAATTATTTGCAGGCAGCGAGCATTTCCGCCGGGATTTTATTTATGTGGGTGATGTTGCGGCGGTGAACCTGTGGTTCTGGAAAAACAGCGTTTCTGGCATTTTTAACTGCGGAACTGGACGTGCCGAATCTTTCCAAGCTATTGCTGACGCTGTTACCGGGTTCCATAAAGAAAAGTCTCCAGCCGTGGAATACATTGAATTTCCGGAAAAATTAAAAGGCCGTTATCAGAGCTTCACTCAAGCTGATCTGACAAAACTTCGGGCTGCGGGTTATGACAAGTCATTCAAAACCGTTGCTGAAGGTGTTACCGAATATATGCAATGGCTTAATCAGGATAATTAATCGACCTTTATGAAGATATTGGTGATCGGCCCATCATGGGTGGGTGATATGATGATGTCACAAAGCCTCTACCGTACCTTGAAGGCTTTATACCCAAATGCAGAAATTGATGTGATGGCGCCAGAATGGTGTCGTCCATTACTGGCAAAAATGCCGGAGGTTAATCAAGCTCTGGCAATGCCTCTGGGGCACGGAGCACTTGCCATCGGTGAACGCCGCCGTCTTGGGGTAGCACTGCGTGAACGTAAATATGATCACGCATACATCCTCCCTAATTCGTTTAAATCTGCTTTGGTGCCTTTCTTCGCCAATATCCCTTTGCGTACAGGCTGGCGTGGTGAAATGCGCTATGGTTTGCTGAATGATATCCGCACTCTGAATAAAAGTGCTTTTCCGCTTATGGTTCAGCGCTATGTCGCTCTTGCATATGACGGGAAAACTGTACATAGCGCGGAAAATCTTTCTCACCCTCTGTTATGGCCTCAACTGACTGTCAGTGAGCAAGATATTGCAGAATCAACCGCCGCGTTTAATATCGACGATCATCGCCCCGTTATCGGTTTTTGTCCCGGTGCAGAATTTGGCCCAGCGAAACGCTGGCCGCATTATCATTACGCCACACTTGCCGAACAGCTGATCACCCAAAAGGGCTATCAGATACTGCTATTTGGCTCCGCTAAAGACAATGAAGCCGGTGAAGATATCCGCGCACTTTTGAGTGAAGACGCCCGCAAACAGTGCCTCAACCTTGCAGGCAAGACTTCCCTTGAACAAGCGGTGAATATTATCGCAGCCTGTGATGCTATTGTTACCAATGACTCTGGTTTAATGCATGTCGCGGCAGCCCTGAACCGTCCGCTGGTGGCACTATATGGTCCAAGCAGCCCTAATTTCACTCCTCCGCTGTCAGATAAAGCGGAAGTGATCCGCCTGATTACCGGCTACCATAAAATCAGAAAAGGTGACAGTGATGGTGGCTACCATCAGAGCCTTATCGATATTCAGCCAGAGCGGGTTTTGTCCTCATTGGAAAAACTCTTACAGGCGGAGAACCTGCGTTAATGCGTGTTTTACTGGTAAAAACCTCTTCAATGGGTGATGTGTTACATTCCTTGCCCGCATTAACTGATGCCAAAAAGCACATACCGAATATTAAATTTGACTGGGTCGTTGAAGAAGGCTTTGCTCAAATTCCCACATGGCACAGTGCCGTTGAAACTGTTATTCCGGTTGCGATTCGTCGTTGGAGAAAAAACTGGTTTAGAAAAGATATCCGTGAAGAACGGGCACGTTTCAGGGAGCAGTTACAGCAACAACAATATGATGCAGTTATTGATGCTCAGGGCCTATTAAAAAGTGCTTTTTTCGTGACACGATTGTCGCAAGGCATAAAACATGGCTATGACAGAAAAAGCATTCGTGAACCACTTGCCAGTTTTTTCTACGATCAGCGTCACTCAGTGAGCAAGCAGCAACATGCCGTAGAACGCATTCGTGAATTGTTTGCAGATAGTTTGGGTTATCAAAAACCGGTAGATTCTGGCGACTACGCTATTGCCCGCCATTTTCTGAATCAGCAAACGGAAAGTAAAAATAGTTATCTTGTATTCCTACATGCAACTACTCGTGATGAAAAACACTGGCCGGAAGAGCACTGGCGGCAGCTTATTGCAGAAATTCAGCCTGCTGGTCTGAAAATCAAACTTCCTTGGGGAGCAGAGCATGAACACCAGCGAGCATTACGTCTGGCAGAAGGTTTTTCCCATGTTGAAGTATTGCCAAAACTAACATTAGCAGAAGTTGCACGAGTTATTGCCGGCGCGAAAGTTGTTGTTTCTGTTGATACCGGATTGAGTCATCTTACCGCAGCACTTGATCGTCCGAATATTACACTGTTCGGACCAACAGACCCGGGTTTGATTGGCGGCTATGGGAAAGAACAGCATTCTCTGAAGTCAAAAGATAATACGATGAAGAGTATTAAACCATCAGAGATTATGCTGTTCTTGCAGGGTGTGCTACTTTCGGGGTAAAGCTGGTTTCGCAAAAGAACTTAAAGCATCTTCAAATTCATGTAAGAACTTTTCATAATTCATGCTTTCTTTAGACCACTCAACAGCGTTTCTGCTCATTGATTCATATAACGATGGATCTTTGAGTAAACGTTCAATTGCATTGGCACAGTCAATATGTGAAAGCAATTTAGGCTCTGTTAATTGATCATTAATAGGATCATACACTTGGTGAGGAAAATTTATATCAATGCCAGTGAGTTTTTTATGTTCTTCGATAGAAATGGTAGGTTTTAGACCTATGCCACAATATCCGTCTTTAACCGCTTCTGGTTGACCGTCTACTAACGGGAAAATCACTGGTACAGCATTACTTAATGCTTCAATGCATGATAGACCAAATGGTTCTGTAATAGGAGAACTCATATATATATCAATTTTTTTATAAAATTTACTCATATCAGCCTGATATCCAATAAATTTAACATGCTTTTCTATTCCTAATTTATGTACTAACTCCTCTAAATCATTTTTTATTTCTCCATCACCAGCAATAAGTAATTGTGTATTGATATTTTTCCTTATTAATTCGTTTACTACTAATATAGAAACACTAATACCTTTTAAGCTCACTAGCCTGGATGCAGTACCAATCACAACACTATTTTTAATGAAATCCTTTGTTTTTTTTTCAATTGCGATAGATAATCGATTTGTTATAGTTTCGATAGGAAAAACAGGTTTAAACCTTATCTCCATTACACGACAAGCCGCATGAGAGGCTGCAATCGCTCCATTAAGCATAGAAAAAAACTCTAGAGTCTTCCCATGTTGAGAGTAACGCCATGAACATCCATGATCATAGTAGATAATAGGGCACGATGTCTTTTTTAATAATTTAGGAACAAAGTCCCATACAATAACTAAATCTGGTTTTGCTCTTTCAATTTTTATTTGTAGTATAAATTTTCTAATAAAAGCAGGGTATTTAAACTTCAATTTATTGATAATTCTATTCGAATAAATAATTTTCGAACTAGAAAGTTCAGATAAAATATTCTTATTAACATCATTACTTGTGCATATCACATAGTTCTCAAAAGAGCTATTTTTCAAATACTCAATAAAAAGACGTTCAGCTCCTCCAAACCCTTGTAAATTTATAATATGTGATACTTTCATAGTTAGCTTAGCCTTAAAAAATAAATCAAATAAAAAATAGCATGAACAGTTTATATGCTATTACACAAGATAATTTACCATTTATTTTTTCATTAAAATAGTATGTATGATATAATTTTTCAATAAATAAATTACATTTCCGGGATCCTTCTCATGATTGAAATAGAAAAAATCATAAAACTCAAAAAACAAATTGGGAAAAAAGAAGATATAAAAAACCCGTTCCACATCGCATTCGGTGTTGATAAAAATTTTATCAGACCCGCAGGAGTAACTATAACATCGATTATAAAAAACAATCCTGATATTTATTTTCATTTTCATTTATTAACAACTGAAATAACAGATAACGATTTAAAAAAAATAAAAAACATTGATAAAGAAAAATCATTAATAACTATTTATTGGTTTGATGCCAGTATATTCCAATCATTACAAGAGAAAGAAAACCTACCTATCTCCATGTATTATAGATTAATAATTCCTAATTTGTTACAAAAATTTACCGATAGAGTATTATATTTAGATGCAGATATAATATGCTTGAGTAGTATATCAAACCTAAAAGAAATAGATTTTAGAGATAACGTAGCTGGTGTTGTAAATCAAAAAAATATAGATAAAAAAAATATTTACTCACTGAATTTGAAGGATAAAAATTTCTATTTTAATTCTGGCGTATTATTAATAAACATACCTCAATGGATATCTAGAAATATCCTAAGTGAGTTTATGAAAACTATAAATCTTAGAGAGTATTTATATCCAGATCAAGACGTGTTAAATATTATATTGGAAGATAAAATTATTCCATTACCAAGCGCATATAATAGATTTAATGAAGATAGAAATTTATCAGGTGATGATACAGTTTTTTTACATTTTACAGGAACCCCTAAACCATGGAAATCTTGGCATGAACAATCTGATATATATATAGAATACTACTCAATATCACCATGGAAGGATATTCCTTTCGAATTACCAACTCAATATAGGCAAATGAGAGTTTATGCGAAAAAATTATGGCGAAAGAAAAAATATATATCTAGTGCTAGGTGGTTTATTTTATATATATTTAATAAATTAACAAAGTAGAATATTTATTAGCCAAAATTATCATATAAATATAATATAAAGCCTGACTTTATGGATCAGGCATAATATATTATAAATCTACATAATAGACGATATATATCAGTAAATTGATGCTATAAAAGAGTTCCCATCACATACAGAAGAAATTTATTCAATATTTAATAATCTATTATTATCTGAATAATTAATTTCAGATATAACTACGTCTGAAGATATAGAGCTCATGATATGGCCATTATCATTTAGTGGCATCGTCGAACCAAGTATAATTTTATGAAGATCTAGATCTTGATACGGCCCTGTTGCATGTGGAACAGCTGTAACAAACAAACTAATTGTCGGTATTTTTAAAGCAATAGCTATGTGCATAGGCCCAGTATCACCAGTAATAAGCAAGTCTAGTTCGCTTATTTTTTGTGTTAACTCAGTTAATGATGTTTTCCCAATAAGATTATCAATTCTACTATGATACTCATTTGGCAATAACTCCATGAATTTTTCTTGCAAATGAATATCTTTAGGTGATCCTATTAATAATATTTTTGCATTATGATCAATTTTTAAAATATACAATGCTACCTGAACAAAATTTTTTACTGGCCAACAACGCTCATAAGACGATGCCCCCATTTGAAAACCTATATATTTATAATATTCTCTAACTGAATTAATACTACATGGAACATGCATTTCAACACTAGATTTCAATGAGAGATCACATCCCAATGGTTTTATTAACTCTAATTTTCTTTGTATAATATGCCCATTAAAATCTTCGACATAATTAGTTAACCATTTATTAATCAATTCATCACTATTATAATTATCCCTAAATACAAATTTAGCACCAGACATTATGGCACTCAAATAATCATATGGACTATGTGAATGTAAGATTATTGCAAGATCAGGAGTACCTGTTTCTTTTATATCTTTTAAGAGATTAGGAATATGATTTACTTTATTATTCCATGTTATAACTTTATCCCAGTCCGTACCATTCTCAAGAAACGACTTGAAATTATGATGGCAAATCAACGTAATAGAAGAATTTTTAAACCTCTTTCTAATGGCATGAATCGCTGGAGTATTCATTAAAAAATCCCCTAACGCAGTAGTAGAATAAATTATTATATTTTTAAATTCTTTTTCTTCCAATTTTTTGAATTGAGCTCTAGAGTATTCGAAGTCTTTTTTCTTAGTATATACCTTTAGAAATAGATCCACCAATCTATATTTTAAACGCTTATTCATTTTACACTGACTCATAAACTTTCATAAAAAAATCAATTCATTATATCATAAAAAACAATAATACATAAAACTATTACGTATGATTAATAACTTACTTTGAAATATAGATTCAAAAGGAATATTGATTTATTTAAAATTTCCTGAAAAATATAACACAGTAAATTTTTCAGGAAAAAATGCACTTTAATCACCTAACTTATTATCTGATAATGAATTATAATCTATTACTTTATAATTAAACTCAAAAACTTTCACTTCATTATTGCAAATATCATTAGATATATATTTACAATCACTTTTAATCCTAGATTCATGTATACCTATCCATTCAGAATAAATAGATAGGAAATCAAAACCACTTCTCAGTGCATCAATATAAATTCGACTCTTACTATCATAAGAAGTAATAAAAAAAGGAACTTGGTAATTTTGCTTATATTTATCGCCATGTGTTAACTTTTGATCTTTTAATTTTCCGTTATAAAAAGAAACTCCATGATCAGAAAAATACATCATAGACCATTTTTTCTTAGTTTTATTAGCTTCATCAACAATCTTTGATAACAGTTTATCTGTATTTTTAATACTCTGGATATAGCATGATATATCTTTATTCAAATAAAAGTTATCATATTTTCCATTTGTTCTTTCACAAAAATTAGTATGAGATCCCATTAGGTGAACAAAAATTATCTTTCTATTTTTATTGT
Organism: Xenorhabdus stockiae; assembly: GCF_002632825.1. Lineage (GTDB taxonomy): Bacteria > Pseudomonadota > Gammaproteobacteria > Enterobacterales > Enterobacteriaceae > Xenorhabdus > Xenorhabdus stockiae. Next base: position 106,551 of record NZ_NJAJ01000010.1, on the reverse strand, counting down.
CATTTAATGCATCGACAATTTTAGGTAATAATGAATCATCTGATAATTTTACATAACCATATTCTCCTTTATTAGAGAAAAAATAAGAGTCCGCTTTTTGACCAATCGCACCTACACCTGAATCATGCTCACCTAACATACCTTGGTTTGATAACCAATAAGTATAGTATCCACTTTTATTCGCTAACGATACTATATTATTATTAATTTTTAACTCACCATGTTCTCTTAATGAAAAAGAGTTTGTTAATGATTGAACAGTTGAAGATGCAGCAGAAATATAATTATTGAATAATACTCCATTAGCATGGCTCATAAAAGGTGTATTTCCTAAAGAAAAACCATAACTATTCATCATGTCTTTCCTAGCACTCTCACCAATAACAACAATATAGGTATTATATTTATTTTCCTGCATTGTTGGTTGCCAATCATCAGCCAAACTTAATAATCTATTTTGTTCTTCATATTGTTTTTTCACTTCAACATTAGATGTATATATTTCACAAAAAAATCTTATGGGAGTAAAGCGTATTGATAATAAATCAAGCCTCTTCTCTGTAATAAGAGTTTTAATCGGATTGAAGAATATACCAAAAAAAACAAAAAAACATAAAAAATAGAAAATTATTTTATTTTCTATTTTTAATGATGAAATTAAACATAGCCACCCCGAAAAAACAACAAATAAACTAAATGTAAAATAATAAATAGGTATTGCACTAATAAATTCAAAGCTTTCATTTTTATTTGTATAATACAATGATATCATTGAATTTAAAGAGGGAGGGCCATAAATTAAACCAATGGGAAAATAAACAGCCGATAATGAAATTAGAAATATAACCGCAAGCGTATAAATTAATTTAAATTCACTTAATAATACAAGGAGAAAAGCTAACAAAATTGAATAAAAAGGTCTAAAGGAATATCCTAGAGATAAATTCACCAAAAAACTAAATATAAATATTAATACAATTGGAATGACTTTTCCTTTATTTGATTTTTTAATTTTCATAAAAACACATGAAATATATTTATTAAAATAACCTGACATCATAAAAATCTCTATTCTATTTAGATAGCTTTTAATAAAAATTTAAAACATAAGGAATAAATGAACCTCAGATATCATAAAATGTTAACTTCCTTATTTTATTTTTTTAAAAATTTCAACCGATAATACTCCCCCAACGTCATCCCCTGAGCCAACGGCTTCAAAAACTCAAATAATCCCTCTAAATCCTGATAAAGTTGTTCTATCTGTTCTTCATCCTTAAATGTCGGACTGCCACCGGGCATAAATTCCGATGAATGCAACATAAATTCAACATAATCACTACCAGATGCCAATGTTTGCTGGACAACAGTTTTCATTTGTTCCAGGTTACCACCTTTTGGGCGCAGCCAGTTAACCGATGGAGAACGTTGCTTCCCTCTGAGAGAGTCGTATTTCTGCTTAATAAAAGTCATAAACGGAGAGTGCTTATACTGGACACTCATTGGTACCTGCAACAAAGCAGAGTTCCCTTCTTTGGAAATATCCTGCAAATCCATAAAATAAGCATGAGACGGAAAGTGGCTATAATCTGTTCCACCCTTTCCATTAGGAGCACCTTTAGTAAAACGCCAGTTAACTTTAGGTGTAACAGAGCAATCTATCTGATAGCCATATTCAACCAACAATTGCGCATAATATTCGTTAAATGCCCAGCGCCCCGCACGATGACTCACCATTTTAGTCTGAAGTTTTTCTTCAAGCAGATTTGTCATCAATTCGATTTTCGCCTTGATCTGATCTTTCGGATACTCAATCAGGTACGGCTTATAATGCATATCATCATCAGTCAGGGGTATAATCGGAGGATTGTTCCAGGCATGCAGATGCATACCGACCTCTCCTGCATTTCTGGCAATGACATCTTTAGCAAATTCGATATAGCTATCATCCATTGCCATTTCGTAATTAGTTAACCAAACAGGTTTAAATTCAAAACGCTCACATAAGTCCTGAAATCTGGGTAGGTAATGAGTATTTTTCGTTGAGATATGATCTCGATTTTGCCATAGATCATCACCTTCAGTATCGATCGTGATAATAAAAGCGGGTAATGACATCAACATGCACCAAAATGTGATAATAATAGTTGCCCTAATGGTACTCATAGTAATTACATAGCGCAATTAGAGAATCTTAGCGACTAACTTGAGTGTAAAATCACTCCAGCAAGGCTGTTTTTATTTATATCTAAAGAACTCAATATATGGAAAGAAAAAATAATAAAATCAAAAGAATTCTGGTGATAAAACTACAACATCATGGTGATATGTTGCTGACCACTCCAGTTATCAATACATTGGCTCATCATTACCCTAAGGCAAAAATTGATGTCCTTCTTTATCAAGAAACACTGCCTATGCTGGAAAACTTAAAAGAAATCTCGCAAATTTTTTCAATAGATAGGAAATGGAAGCAGCTAGGAACAAGGAAAAAATTATCATATGAGTGGCAATTGCTGAAAACATTAAGGCAACAACGCTATGACTTGGTTATAAACCTTGCAGATCAGTGGCGAAGCGCATTTATCACCCGTTTTACTGGTGCTCCTATCCGCTTGGCACTTGATTACCCCAAACGCCAAAATTGGAAATGGCGTTTATGCCATACTGAAGTCATATCCACAGATGATCACGAATCTCTACATACAGTAGAACAAAATCTTTCTGTTCTTAATCCACTGAATGTTAAACCCCTCATCACCAAGGTGACAATGAGCTATAGTGAACAAGATTTACAGTGGGTAAAATCATCTCTTTTGAATCATCAATTTTCTGGGCGATATATAGTAATTCAGCCTACTTCTCGCTGGTTCTTTAAATGCTGGAATGAGAAGAAAATGGCACAAGTAATAACTGCCTTACAGAAGGATGGACAAAAAATTATTATTACTTCAGGGCCAGATAATCGAGAGCTAGAGATGGTCAATACTATCTTATCCCACTGCCCTGAGAAGGAGAAAATCCTGTCTCTCGCAGGTTTGTTAACCTTACCTAAACTTGCAGCACTAATCGATCATGCTAATTTATTTATAGGGGTAGATTCTGTCCCTATGCACATGGCTGCTGCACTGAAAACGCCCTGTATTGCGTTATTTGGACCATCAAAACTCACATTCTGGAAGCCTTGGGAATCAATTGGTGAAGTGATTTGGGCTGGTGATTATGGCAATATTCCACACCCTGATGATATCAAAACTCATACAAATGAACGCTATCTCGACCTGATATCAGCAGAGACAGTCATTTCAGCCGCAAGGAAATATATTTCATGAAACCTCTTCGTTTAGCTATTGTCCGTCAAAAATACCGCCCGGATGGAGGGGCTGAACGTTTTGTCTCTCGAGCATTAGAAGCGTTAAATCATCAAAACATTGAGCTCAATGTCATTACGCGCTCCTGGCAGGGAGAGAGTAATCCCAACTGGAATATTCACCTATGTAACCCTGTTAAGCTTGGCAGAATCAGTCGCGAGCGAGGTTTTGCCCAGGCTGCCCGAAAATTATGGCAAAAAGAACAATTCGATTTAGTTCAAAGTCACGAAAGAATTGCTGGTTGCGATATCTATAGAGCTGGTGATGGAGTACATAAATCTTGGCTACATCAACGATCGCGCATTTTACCTAAATGGAAGGCAAAATGGTTGTTAAATAGCCGCTATCACCGCTATATAATGAACGCCGAAAAGGAAATGTATTCAGATAACTCACTGAAGCAAGTCATTTGCAATGCTGAGATGATTAAAAATGAAATTATTGAGGAATTTGGTATATCTGAAGACAAGATTTCCGTGATATACAATGCTATTGATAATAAGAAATTCTTTCCTGCTGATGAACAAATCCGTCAGCAATTACGTAAACAATACGAGATACCTGTTACTGCAAAATGTCTGGTCTACGTTGGTTCAGGATTTGAGCGTAAAGGCTTAGCCGCTGCAATAAAAACAGTGGCAAAAACAGGTGACTACCTACTGGTTATAGGCAAAGACAAAGAACAAAAAAAGTACCAGAAACTTGCTAAAGAGTTAGGATGTTATCCTCGTATTCGATTTATGGGACTACAAAAAAACACCCTCCATTTTTATCAAATGTCTGATACGTTATTATTGCCAACACTGTATGATCCATTTCCGAATGTCATCCTTGAAGCCATGTCATGTGGTTTGCCGGTGATCACCAGCACAACCTGTGGTGGAGCAGAATTTATTACCGAAGGTAAAAATGGCTTTGTCTGTGATGCCTTGGATCTCCCCAAATTGGAGGAAGCAGTCCGGTGTATACCTGACTATATTTTAGGTACAGATATGTCTATGGCAGCAAGAGAGAAGGTGATAAATTCAACTCCTGAAAATTTATCACAACAATTGATTCAGCTTTATCAACGAGTTTTAGCATAGTGAAAGAACATATTCTTTTTGTTATTGATGGATTACCGGGGGGAGGAGCTGAAAATGTGACTCTCCGACTGGCTACTGGTTTACATCAATCAGGTTACCAAGTCTCATTACTTTCACTTAACACCCAATTGGCTTACACGATACCAGAAGGTATTCACTATATTGTCAGCCTTGATCATTATAAGGGGCCGTTAAGAAAGGTAAATGAACTTAATCGCCGTGCTAAAGCTATGGATAAGGTGTTACTGGAACTTTTTCAGCAAAAAGGTAAACCAGTTCTTGTTCTTTCTAACCTACATAAAACTGATCGTATCGTAGTTAAATCAAAACTATTGCATGATTGCAATGTATGGCATTGTATTCATGGTGTTTTTTCAAAGTCATACTTGAGCAATAAAAATACCTTTTCTTCTTGGACAAAAAAAGAAAAGATAAAAAAAGTTTATAAGAATAAAAAAATCATCTGTGTCTCTCATGCAATCTGTAAAGATTTGTTAGAGAACATAGGAGTTCAGCCAGCACAAATAAACACCATTTATAATCCATTTGACTTCAATGAAATAGAAAAAAAGTCCTTACAACCCAATCCTTATCAGAACTTAAACTATCTGCTACATATTGGTCGTTTTCATGAAGTAAAGCGTCAAGACAGACTGATAGAAGCTTTTGCAAAGGCCAAACTACCATGCAAACTTCTTATCGTAGGAAATGGTTCTGAAGAAATAGAAAACGGTATTAAGAAAAAAATTTGTGAATTAGGCCTAAATGATAATGTTATTTTAGCGGGATTCCATTCTAACCCACTGCCTATTATTCACGATGCCAAAGCGGTAATCATCAGTTCTGATAGTGAAGGACTACCCACCGTACTAATAGAAGCATTGATTTGTCATACACCAATAGCCAGCACGGATTGCCCCGGTGGAGTCAGAGAAATCATGACACATGGGCTCGAAAAATATTTATCTGAACTGACTTCTGACGCATTAGCGGAAAAAATGCAGCTTGTTTATACTCAGCCTCCAAAGATCTCAAACATAATGTATGAAAAATTTGAAGTAAGAAATATTATAAAGCAATACATTGCGTTAATAGAAAAATAGCTCAAGCTATTGCCATTTGGGTATAAAGGGCATCCGCATTTTGCACACTTTCTTCAATCCAATGTGATACTATAGCCGCAGTCTATTTCAGTGAATTTGATAGAATGTTGCTTCGCTTATATCAGGTACTTCTCTACCTTATCCAACCTATTATCTGGTTGCGCCTGCTACTGCGCAGCCGTAAATCTCCGGCTTACCGTAAGCGCTGGAGTGAGCGCTATGGTTTCTGTGCCCAAAAGGTGAAACCGGGAGGAATCTTACTCCATTCAGTTTCAGTCGGAGAAACATTAGCTGCTATTCCTCTCGTCAGGATATTACGACACCACTATCCTTTTCTGCCCATCACTGTAACAACGATGACGCCAACCGGTTCGGAAAGGGTACTTTCTGCACTGGGAGCTGATGTTAACCACGTTTATTTACCGTATGATTTGCCCGGTTCTATGGGGCGCTTCCTTGATAATATCAATCCCAAGCTGGTGATTATTATGGAAACTGAACTATGGCCTAATCTCATTACCCAACTGCATCAGCGAGGAATACCACTGGTTATTGCTAATGCCAGACTTTCAGCACGTTCCGCTACCGGATATCAGAAAATAAACAGTTTTATCAAAACTATTCTAAATAAAATAACACTCATCGCAGCACAAAATCAGGAAGATGGTGAGCGTTTTATTGAATTAGGACTAAAACGAACCCAACTGGCAGTCACAGGCAGTCTGAAATTCGATATTTCTGTTACACCAGAACTGGCAGCCAAAGCCGTTACGCTTCGTCGCCAATGGGCTGCACACCGTCCCGTATGGATAGCCACCAGTACTCATGAAGGTGAAGAAACGATTATACTGGATGCGCATCGAAATTTATTAAAACAGCATCCTGATTTACTGTTAATTTTAGTTCCCCGCCATCCTGAACGTTTTGCTAAGGCCGAAGAACTAACACAAAAAGCGGGACTAAAGTCAGTACTGAGAAGTTCCGGCGCTATACCTGATGCAAATATTCAGGTTGTTATCGGAGATACGATGGGCGAGCTGATGCTCTTATACGGTATCGCTGATTTAGCTTTTGTCGGTGGTAGCTTAATCGAGCGTGGTGGTCATAACCCTCTGGAAGCAGCAGCGCATGCGATCCCTGTCATAATGGGTCCACATACATTCAATTTTAAGGATATCTGCGCCAAGCTGAATAAAGCTGATGGTCTTATCACGGTGACAGATAGCCAGTCTTTAAGCAGTGCTGTTAATAGCCTGCTGACAGATGAAGACTACCGCCTTTATTACGGTCGTCACGCCGCCGAAGTACTACATGAAAATCAGGGCGCATTGCAACGTTTGTTAAAATTACTGGAACCCTACCTCCCGCCACGGAGCCATTAATGAGTGCGAGAAAACGCCTGTCCGTTGTGATGATTGCCAAAAATGCCGCTGATTTGATTGGTGATTGCCTGTTATCTGTGAATTGGGCGGATGAAATTATCGTTCTAGACTCTGGCAGTACCGATGCTACCTGCCAGATAGCCACAGAGATGGGGGCGAAGGTATACATCAATACACAATGGCCGGGCTTTGGCCTCCAACGGCAACTTGCGCAATCCTATGCCAGCGGTGATTACATTTTCATGATTGATACCGATGAGCGGGTTACTCCGGAATTAAAGGCTTCAATTGAACAGGTTTTGGCAGCACCTGACGATAATAAAGTCTATGCCTGCTCTCGCCTGAACTTATTCATGAGCCGGTTCATGAAGCACAGTGGCTGGTATCCTGATAAAGTCACCCGTCTTTATTGCCGTGAACGTTATCAATATAACGATAATCAGGTTCATGAATCACTTGATACTCAAGGTGCCCGTGTCGTGACATTAAAAGGTGACTTACGCCATTTAACTTGTCGCAATCTGATGGAGTTCCAGCAGAAACAACTTAATTATGCAAAAGACTGGGCCAAACAACGCCACGAACAGGGTAAAACCTCCCGGTATTCTTCTATTATCAGCCATACTCTGGGCGCATTTTTTAAAACATGGCTGCTAAGAGCAGGTTTCCTTGATGGCAAACAGGGGTTAATATTAGCTGTTGTCAATGCTCAATATACATTCAATAAATATGCAGCACTCTGGGAACTCACCCAAGCAGAGAATCAAAGGCAATGAAAAAAAAAGCGATTTATCCCGGTACTTTTGATCCTATAACTTACGGTCATCTCGATATTGTGACCCGTGCAGCCAATATGTTTGACCATGTTTTGCTGGCGATCGCCAACAGTGACAGAAAAAACCCTATGTTCACTCTAGAAGAACGCGTCTCGCTGGCAACAGAAGTGACTTCTCATTTAGATAATGTTGAAGTCGTTGGATTCAGCGAATTGATGGCCAATTTTGCGAAAAAACAGCAGGCGACAATTTTAATTCGTGGTGTTCGTTCAATTTCTGATTTTGAATATGAATGGCAGCTTGCCAATATGAATCGGCATTTTATGTCCGAGCTGGAAAGCGTCTTCTTATTACCTTCTCAAAATTTATCCTTTGTCTCATCATCCTTGATTAAAGATGTTGCCCGTCATGATGGCGATGTTTCATCATTCTTGCCAGAACCGGTTACACAAGCCATGCTGAAGAAGTTAGCAAATTAATCTTCCCGGGGGCACCTGAGCCCCCTAGTCCAGACCTAAGCACAATCAATGCTGGCATTGCCGACAAAAAAATGTGCTTCTCTGTCCCAATTTTATGCTGTCAATTTTTTCTCCGCACATTGGACAAGACTCACCTTTCTTACCGTAAACAAATAATTCCTGCGCAAAATATCCTGGTTTTCCATCCGATTGCAGAAAATCTTTCAGCGTTGTTCCTCCCTGCTCAATAGAACGGCGCAAGATCTGCTTTATTGTATCAGCCAGCAGGTGTGCTTCTTCCTGAGTCAATGAGTGCGCAGGGCGTTCAGGTAAAATATGAGCAACATACAGAGCTTCATTGGCATAAATATTACCCACACCAACAACCACTTTGTTATCCATTATCCAGGGCTTAATTGCCGTTCTCTTGTTGCGGGCAAGGGTATAAAGATATTCACCATCAAACAAATCAGACAGAGGTTCAGGGCCTAAATGAGCCAATACAGAGCACTCTTCCAGACTCTGACTCCATAGCCAGGCACCGAATCGCCGTGGGTCGGTATAACGAAGAATTTTGCCATCGGCCATCACTAAATCGATATGATCATGTTTTGCCGGAGGAGAGTCATGCAGCAAAATACGCAAACTGCCGGACATACCCAGATGAACAATAATCCATCCATCAGATAATTCTATCAGCAGATACTTTGCCCGACGCTGCACGCTGATGACACGCTTATCCGATAACTTCATAATCTGCTCAGAAACAGGCCAGCGCAAACGTGAGTTTCGTACTTCAACATAATGAATCACATTTCCGGCTAAATGTGGCTCAATTCCCCTGCGACTGGTTTCAACCTCTGGTAGCTCCGGCATATTTACTCCTTGGATAAACGTTCTACAGCACCTATCTCAGCAGATTATACTCAAGAAAGATTTTTCTCTATCTCCTGCATAATTAATTTTGCTCGTTGATCCCAATTAAAATGCTCCTCAACCAATCTCTGGGAGTGTTCCGTTTTGAGCTCTATTTCAGCCGGGTTATCAATTAATAATTGAATTTGTTGCGCAAAACTTTCTGCGTTTTCACTGTGGGCAAAACTCACTGACTTCTCATCAACAGCATCACGAATGGAAGGAAAATCAGAAATAACAACGGGTTTTCCCATTGCCATATATTCAAAAAGTTTAAGGGGGGAAGTATAACGGCTACCAATGCTGGTTTTTGTCAATGGCAGGATGCAAATATCATTATCTGCAATGACTTGAAAACGATCTTTAGGATGGATAAACCCCATAAAATTGACTCTGTCACTGACACCAATCTGCTGTGCTACAAATTTTAGCTGCTCAATCTGCTCACTATTTCCGCCAGCTATATTCAATACCGCATTATTTAGGTAACACATCGATTTCATGGCAGTCGGTACACCTTTCCAGCGGTGCAAACTACCCAGATACAATACCTGTGTTGTTTCTCCTTTCTGGTATTGCTTACCAGAAGAGGCCATTTTTGTTTCTTCAACTGCCAACAGATCAACACCATCAGGTGCAACAATAATCGGCGTTTTTACACAATATTCTGTATAAATGTCATCACGCAGTAGTGAAGTCAGCACAAAAACAGCTCTGGCACGCTGATAAACGTGCTGCTCAATTTTTCTTAGTTTAGAGTATTTGCGCTTATTAACATAAGTACTAATACCATGAGATTCTTTAAAGGACTGAGAAAAAATTTCATGGCTTTCAAAGAAGTGAGGAATATCAGGGTGTTTGTGCAACAGATAATTAGCCATCTTAATATTGCGAGTAAAAATGGCATCTATCTTATGTTTTCGCAACCAACAGGAAACCTGAAAATAAAATAATTTTTGCGTGTTGACAGGAAAATACCATCTACGGCGCATATCACGCAAAGCAATTAATTCAACAGAGGAAGGTAATTTTCTGCCGAGGATCTCCTCGACATCATTTTGGCCAGCAGGTGTAATCAAACAAACCTCGTGCCCCTGACGAGCAAAAGCATCCACATTCTGCAAAATTTGCAGTGAAGCAACTCGAAAATCAGGTACAGGGTAAGGGTCAATATAAGCAATCTTCATTATTTTTTTATAGTGTCTAATAAACGGTTTGCAGAATGCTCCCAGGTATACAGGGTTTCTATTCTTTGACGAGCACGTTTCCCCATATCTTTTCCTCTATCCGGTAAAGAAAGGAGATGATTAACGGCTCCGGCAATAGCCGTCTCACTACCCGGTGCGACCAGAATACCAGACTGGTTTTCATTTCCCACCACTTCAGGTATTCCACCGATATAACTGGCAATAACAGGACGTCCGCATGCCATTGCCTCTGCAATAGTAATACCGAATGCTTCATCGCCAATACTCGGAAATATCCCAGCATCCCCTGCGGCATAAAACTCAGGTAATTGGTCATGGCTAACAGGAGGATGGAAAATCACTGATTGTTCTAATCTTAACTCAGCAACTTTTCTTTCAAGTTGCTTTAGTTCTTCACCTGCGCCAATAATTAATAATTTAACATCCTTATCTCGCAGCAAGGCCATTGCTTTGATAGCAACTTTCATACCTTTCCAGCCCACTAAGCGGCCAGCAAAAGTCAGCAAAAACGTATTTTCATGGATCCCCAGCTTGCTCCTGACATCAGAGTGAGCGGGTTTAAATTTATCAATATCTACTCCATTGTAGATAACATTTGGAAATTGTTTGAAATGATGCTGAATCTGCCAACCGTTAAAATGGCTACAGGCGGCCCAAGCTGATATTTTTTTCCCTAACAGCCGATCACCTTTAAAAAAGCTGGTTCCCCCGCTCATATAACAAAACTTAGTACGGGAATGAGTTGGCATCATTCTAGGCCAGAAAAAATCAAAAGGTTTCGTCAGTATGACCCAGTCAAAATTTTCAGCAATCACCGCTTCACGGGCGTGGCGGGCAAACGAGTAACGTTCAACAATTCTCTGGAAACGACGACCGATATTGATTACACGTTCTCTGGGAATAAATGGGAAAGTATGGACCCGAATATGTCGATTGCCCAATTCTGGTTTAATATCCCCTGTACCTCCGAAAATATGGATCTCATGCCCTGCGTCAGTCAACGCCTTCGCTAGCTCCCAAACTGCGGTCTGAATACCACCATAGGACATCGTCACGGTGACATCAATAAACCCTATTTTCATCGTTTTTATTATCCTTTGTCTTCGGCTTCCAATATGCTTTTCACTGATTGCCAGACCTGTTCCACCGATATATCTGACATATGATCTTCGCGAGTTGCCTGACGATAATCCACCGGATGCTCGATGACAGCCAATTTTGCATGCTGTTGTGGAGCAAGAAAGCGACCGGGATGAAAGCTATGGTACATAGCAACCATTGGTATCGCCAATGCTCCGGCCAAATGCGTTGTTCCCGTATCAACACCAACATATAAACTCAGTTGACTTATAATCGCCGCATTTTGACGCATCGTCGTTTTTCCAGCCAGAGATATACACCTTTGTGCGCCTAATTGCTCAGACAAACGTTCTGCCACTTCAGCACTATCCTGACTGCCCAGTAGTAAAATAGAAGCTGACGGGTAATGAGAATAAATTCGTTCAGCTAGTTCATGAAAAGAGTCTACTGGCCAGTCACGATAAGATTTTGCTGGAAAACTTTGTAACTGGAAGCCAATCCTTAATTTATCTTCAAGCCCGTGGAGATGCAAAAAAGAGTAGGCATACTTTGCTTCACTCGGACTTACACAATACTTCAACCGCCAATCATGAATCTCAATACCAAGGGCATTCGCTAATAACGCTCTTTCCTGCTGAGCCTGCATGAGCTCCTGCGGTTTTTCTACAGATAATTCATTTAAAGTTTGACGGGAATGTTCAGAAAAACAAACAACAACATTCGCTTTTCTTCTGGCATATTGTAGCAATGGCTTATCATTACTATATACCAATGCCAAATCATAGCTATGACGAGAAAACCATCCTCTCCACTTCGCTTTTGTTTTTGAAAAAGCAATTATTGAATTAATTTCATCAATATTCTCAAGGATCTCTTTTGTTCTTTTATGCGCCAATACATCAATATTGGCTTCCGGCCAGCTTAGTTTCAAAGCTCGAATGACTGGTGTGACGAGTAATGTATCACCAAAACGTGCAATATTGATGATCAAAATATTTTTAGGCTGCATAATGATGAATTATAAAATTATCCATTAAAGAGATTACTCAAAAGAACCGAGGTCAAGGTTATTTAATATGTATTGGTGAAACTAACTATCAATTTTTCTTTAATATAATAATTCATGCTGTATTTGATAAAGCAATGATAAGAGCATAAATTACTATTTTCTGCCACTGGTAATAAATATAGACTCCATTTTATCCAGCATATTATCCATACCAAATTCAGATATTGCTCGTTTCAGTGAAGCATCTCCCATCTGTAAACGTAGTTCTGCATTTCTTATTAGCAATTCTAACTGATCCGTTAATTGTTCGACACACTTAGGCTCGATAATATAGCCAGTTTCACCATCAATCACAGCCTCAGAAATCGCGCCAACCGATGTCGATATGACCGGTAAACCACAGGCCATTGCCTGCATAATACCTTGCGGTACTCCTTCGTTACCAAAAGAAGGCAATGCAAAAATATCCATTGAGTTTAAACAGTCCGGTACATCCTGCCGATTGCCAAGAAAGATAACACTATCCGTCAGGCCTTCCTGCTTAACCCATGGTTCAAGATTTTTTCGCTGTGGCCCGTCGCCAACAAACAGTAATTGCCACTCCGGATAACGTTGATGGAGTGCTTTCCAGCTATCCAACAGATAGCGGTGCCCCTTCCAAGTGCGCATTGTTGCCACAATCCCAATTGTCGGTTTATCTGCAATTCCAATACGTTGACGGCAATCCTGTTTATTTTCAGGATGAAAACGGGTCAGATCAATGCCGGTTGGGACAGATGTCATGTGGGGTAAAGGGTAACGATTGTTTGTGTGCAGAGACTGGCGCAACTTTTCTCCAGTCGTCACGATATGGCGGCTAGACTGCAAATAAAGCCAGCGGGTCGCTATGGAAGTTGAAACATTGGTGGAAACATGTCGGGTCCGGACTATCGGGGGCATGCCCTTTAATGTGGCACTCGCCGCAGCTACCAGCCAGGAATCGGTCGAACTGTGGGTGTTAATGACATCAAACCGTTGGCCTTCCGCCTTTAACCAACGACGCATTGCTGTAAAACATGAGAAGCGTTTTTTTTCAATCGGCAATGCCACAACAGGAACACCATAATGGTGAGCCTCACGATAAAGTGTAGAAGTAGGACAGCAAATGATAACCACATGATGTCCACGGCGCATCATACCCTGAGATTCCGTCAGAATACGAATCTCCTGCCCTCCCCAACCACATGATGATTCTGTGTGTAAGATATTTAAGGTTTTTCTAGTCATTTTCAGAGTCACGCCTGACGATTCATATATCAAAAAAACGTAGTATAACTGAACGACTGTTTACGTTCACGAGTAACCGTATCCGTCTAAATATATGAAGGTTTCAATTGCATCAGGCATAAAAAAGCCCAGCAATTTGCTGGGCTTTTTCAATCCACTAAAATTATTTAATTTTAGCTTCTTTGTACATTACATGCTGACGAACAACTGGATCAAACTTTTTCATTTCCAGTTTTTCAGGCATAGTACGCTTGTTCTTCGTAGTGGTATAGAAGTGACCAGTACCAGCAGAAGAAACCAGCTTAATTTTATCGCGAATACCTTTAGCCATTTTTCAGCTCCTTAGTATTTCTCACCGCGGGCACGCAGTTCAGCAAGAACTGTATCGATACCCTTTTTGTCGATCACACGCATACCTTTAGCAGTTACACGCAGAGTTACAAAACGCTTCTCAGACTCAACCCAGAAACGGTGAGAGTGCAGGTTAGGCAGAAAACGACGCTTGGTCGCATTTAATGCGTGAGAGCGGTTGTTACCACTCACAGGACGCTTGCCAGTAACTTGGCAGACTCGGGACATGTCTATTCTCCAAAAATCAATTCAGCTCGAGCTTTGTATTGGGTATGGCCGCCTCGTCAGGCTTAGGAGCCCATCTCAGCAAATTTTCTTTACTGATAAAAAACGTTGCTGAAAAGACTCACAATCTCTCAGCAAAAAACTCACTGAGATAGGCTCTTCTCGCCAGGCCCAAGATCCTCAAAGGTGGCGTAGTATACGCCCTCATTCGCCGATGCTCAAGTCCCGAACAGCTAAGATCTGATCGGTTCGTGCAAAAACCGTATTAAATCCAGCCTCTTTCTACAAATGAAACACAATATTGTTTGCCAATAACAATATGATCTAAAACTTTAACCCCGATTAAATCACAAGCCTCAATGATTTTTTCTGTTACCAGTTTGTCCGCCAGACTAGGCTCTGGGTTGCCGGAAGGGTGATTATGGGCCAGGATAATTGATGCAGCATTTACTTTAACTGCCTGTTTTACAATTTCACGCGGGTGGACTTCAACTTTGTTTATCGTTCCTTTAAACATTTCATCATGACAAATGACTTTATGCTGATTTGTCAAAAACAGGACGACAAAAATCTCCCGATCCTGCCAGGATAATAAATCCTGCAAATAATTTTGGGTTGCCACCGGGCTGCTCATCACATCTTCATGGATAAATTGGCTGGAGAAGAAACGCTTTGCCAATTCAGAAACTGCTTGTAACTGCACATATTTGCATAATCCCATGCCTTTATGCGAACAAAAATCAGCATAATCAGCTGAAAGCAGATGGTACAGAGAACCGAATGATTGCAATAAATGCTCTGCCATTTGTACAACAGGCACACCTCTGGCTCCTGTGCGTAAAAATATCGCTAACAGCTCTGCATCCGTCAGAGCAACTGCACCATATGCCAGCAGTTTCTCCCGGGGAGCGAGATCTGAATTCACTTCATCGCTTTTTTCCACCATCGTGATATCCATTCGCTCCCCCTTTTACTTATCCTATGTCTGGTGAACAGCCATCATGGCGCATACTGCTGATACTCACATCGCTAATATCCCATGATGAAAAAACGACCGCCAGAGCCATTCTTATGCTTTGCGTAACGCTTCGCAAACTTGTCATTTAGTCATAACAAAACAGAGGCGTTCTCAACGCCATATTCTCAGTACCTTATTTTCTTATGATAGAATCTTGGTAATCGTAACTTACAGGTGGACAATCAGAATGGCAGGACTTTCCGGCAACGAACTTTCTGGTAAGCATCTTTCTGGTAAACAGATTGTGCTCGGTATCAGTGGCGGTATTGCTGCTTATAAAACAGCGGAGCTGGTACGTCGTTTACGCGATCGCGGCGCACAAGTGCGCGTAGTGATGACACCAGCAGCAGAAGCTTTTATTACTCCTCTGACATTACAGGCCGTCTCAGGCCATCCGGTTTCTGATGATCTTTTAGACCCAGCGGCAGAAGCGGCTATGGGGCATATTGAACTGGCGAAATGGGCTGACTTGATCATTCTTGCCCCTGCTACCGCCGATCTGCTGGCCCGTTTAAGTGCTGGTATGGCAAACGATTTAGTAACGACTATTTGCCTGGCTTCAGCAGCACCTCTGGCAGTTGTTCCTGCAATGAACCAGCAAATGTACCGCGCCCAAGCCACTCAGCATAACCTCAACATACTAAGAGGGCGTAATGTGCTGATTTGGGGTCCGGATGAAGGCAGTCAGGCCTGTGGTGATGTAGGGCCGGGAAGAATGATTGAACCGATGGAGATTGTCGAGCGGGCAACCCAGCACTTAAACCCTGTCAGAGATTTGATGGGCCTTCAAATCACAATTACTGCCGGCCCGACTCGTGAGGCATTAGATCCTGTCCGTTTTATTACTAATCATAGTTCCGGAAAAATGGGTTTTTCTATCGCTCAGGCAGCGGCGGAGCGTGGTGCGGAAGTCACGTTGATTACCGGACCTGTTAATTTACCTACGCCTCTGAACGTCAAACGTATTGATGTCACCAGCGCACTGGAAATGTACAAACAAGTACAGGAAACCGCTGCTTCACAGCATATTTTCATCGGCTGTGCTGCCGTCTCTGATTATCGCTTCAAGCAGACTGCAACCGAAAAACTCAAGAAACAGGGTGATGAAATCACCTATACATTAGTCAAAAATCCTGACATCGTAGCGAGTGTTGCGGCAATGGAAAAACATCGCCCCTTTGTCGTTGGATTTGCAGCCGAAACCCGGAATGTGGAAGAATACGCCCGTGGAAAACTCAGGCAGAAGAATCTGGACCTGATTTGCGCGAACGATGTATCGCTGGCTGAACACGGCTTTAACAGTGATACCAACGCATTACAGCTGTTCTGGCATGATGGCAGCATTAATTTACCGCACAGTGGTAAATTACAACTCAGCCACCGCTTATTAGACGAGATATTCAAACGCTATGATGAAAAAAATCGACGTTAAAATCCTTGATCCCCGCATCGGACAAGAATTTCCTTTACCAACTTACGCTACTCCTGGTTCTGCGGGTTTAGATTTACGTGCTTGTCTGGATAATGCAGTGGAACTGGCTCCCGGTCAGACTGAACTTCTTCCCACGGGGCTGGCTATCCATATCGCGGATGAACAACTCGCTGCTGTCATCCTCCCCCGCTCTGGTCTGGGCCATAAACACGGGGTAGTACTGGGTAATCTAGTCGGGCTGATTGACTCTGACTATCAAGGTCAACTGATGGTTTCTGTCTGGAACCGCGGAGATAAAACCTTCGTCATTGAACCGGGAGAACGCATTGCACAAATGGTGATTGTGCCCGTTGTTCAGGCTGAGTTTAACTTGGTAGAAGATTTTGAAAGCAGTGAACGTGGCAGTGGTGGTTTTGGTCATTCCGGTCGTCAATAATTTTCCTAACGCCTGATACCATCAAACTACTTTTATATTTTTGCCCATCTTTGCATGGGCAAAATGTATACCCAATCAGTTTTGAGTTGCGATTTATACCCAATGGATTTCAAGTTGCATCGCGGCGGCAAGGGAGAAAGTCCCCAGAAGCATAGATAACTATGTGACTGGGGTGAACGAGCGCAGCCAACAAAGAGGCAGCTTGAAAGGCGAAAGGTATAGATATTTTGCTGTCTTAGCAGGGGTATTACCAGACATGGCAGAAATAGAACGTACAAAAAAGAAAAACAGACGTGAAGAAATCTTGCAGGCACTGGCACATATGCTTGAATCCAGCGATGGTAGCCAGCGTATTACCACAGCAAAACTTGCCGCCAACGTCGGTGTTTCTGAAGCCGCACTTTATCGTCATTTTCCAAGCAAAACCCGGATGTTTGACAGCCTGATCGAGTTCATTGAAGACTCTTTGATTTCACGTATCAATCTCATCCTACAGGATGAAAAAGAGACTATTCCCCGACTCCGGTTAATCCTGATGCTGATCTTAGGCTTTGCAGAAAAAAACCCGGGGCTGACCCGTATCATGACAGGCCATGCCCTGATGTTTGAGCAGGACAAGCTACAAAGTCGCATTAACCAGCTGTTTGAACGCATTGAAGTACAGCTTCGCCAGATCTTAAAAGAGAAGAAAATACGGGATGGTCAGGGTTTCAGTTATGATGAAACCGTACTGGCATCACAATTGCTGGCTTTTTGTGAAGGAATGCTCTCTCGCTTCGTTCGCTCTGAATTTCGTTATCGACCAACGAAAGAGTTTGAAGTGCGCTGGCCTTTGATATTAACGCAATTACAATAAATCACGCTTACCACTTTTCATGATAGAAATGTGATAACAGGCGTTTTTTTACATTAATTTGTGTTAACATGATTTGGCTAGCTGAGTTGACTACCCAATCGCTCAGTAATGACATTCCAGCCATATTATATACGGAATGTTATTTCTACTACTCACCCCGCCCACCATTGGGCGAGGGATTTTTTTTAACCTGCTATTACGGCAGAACTTGTCAATCAGATACCATACTCGCGACGGTAAGCTTCCACAGCTTCCAAATGAGACTGCATTTCCGGATTTTCCCGCAGATAAGTGATCAAGTCATTTAAAGTAATGATAGAGAAGACCTGACAATGGTAATCACGTTCAACTTCCTGAATTGCTGAAAGTGTTTCACGCCCGCGCTCCTGACGATCCAGACACAAAATAACGCCAGATAACGTTGCACCGTGTTGTTTGATGATTTCCATCGATTCACGAATCGCAGTTCCGGCAGTTATCACATCATCTACCACCACGACTCTGCCTTGCAGTGGGCTACCGACCAGCGTTCCGCCTTCTCCATGATCCTTCGCTTCTTTGCGGTTAAAGCAATAAGGCATATCAATATCATGATGCTCCGCCAATGCTACAGCGGTTGTCGTTGCGATTGGGATACCTTTATAAGCTGGCCCGAACAGCAGATCACACGGGATACCACTATCCTGTAATGCTGCAGCATAAAAACGACCAAT
The DNA here is from genome assembly GCF_002632825.1 of Xenorhabdus stockiae. GTDB lineage: Bacteria > Pseudomonadota > Gammaproteobacteria > Enterobacterales > Enterobacteriaceae > Xenorhabdus > Xenorhabdus stockiae. Next base: position 87,867 of record NZ_NJAJ01000010.1, on the reverse strand, counting down.
CAATGCCAAATCACGCCCGGTATTAAAAAGACCCGCATTGAAAAAATATGGGCTCTTACGACCGGATTTCAGCGTAAATTCGCCAAATTTCAGCACTTGTTTTTTCAGTGCCAGTTCAATAAATTCGCGCTGATAGGCTTTCATGGGTTTCTCCTTTTGTGCATTATTATCATTCTTGTCGCGGTTATTACAGACATAAAAAAGGCGACTCTTCAGCCGCCTGATCTATTTACTTTTCTAGCGCATCTCGCTGCGCCGCAAAAATAGTTTCCAATCCCCCTTTTGCGAGGGAAAGCAATGAGAGCAGTTCATCATGGCTGAATGGTTCCCCTTCTGCCGTGCCCTGAACTTCAATCATCCGGCCATCATCCATCATGACGACGTTCATATCAGTTTCAGCCGCAGAGTCTTCTACATACTCCAAATCACAACGGCCTTCACCTTCAACGATACCAACAGAAACTGCGGCTACCATTGACTTCAACGGGCTTTCTTTCAGCTTGCCATCAGCAACCAGTTTATTCAGTGCATCTACCAGAGCCACGCATGCACCGGAAATCGCGGCAGTACGCGTGCCGCCATCTGCCTGAATAACATCACAGTCCAGCGTGATGGTATATTCACCCAGCTTTTTCAGATCGACTGCCGCACGCAATGAACGGGCAATCAGACGCTGGATTTCCATTGTACGGCCAGTCTGCTTGCCTCTTGCTGCTTCACGGGCATTGCGGGTATTTGTCGCCCGCGGCAACATCCCATATTCTGCTGTGATCCAGCCCTGCCCCTGACCTTTCAGGAAACGGGGGATCCCTTCTTCAACGGAGGCATTACATAACACCTTGGTATCCCCAAACTCAACCAGAACTGAGCCTTCCGCATGTTTAGTGTAATTACGGGTGATTGTAATAGGACGAACCTGCTCTACTGCTCTTCCTGCCGGACGCATTCCTATCTGGCTCATGGTGTTCTCTCCGCTGTTAATACTTTATTGGGGGCGCATTATAAGGCCTAACTTAGCGAATGCCTATCCTGCATCTGCATGGAACGTTATAATCCTTCATCATTTTATAAATTGGGAATGAGTTATGATCCGTAGCATGACCGCTTTTGCGCGGCGAGATATCAAGGGAGACTGGGGAAACGCGGCCTGGGAACTGCGTTCTGTCAATCAACGTTACCTGGAAACTTACATTCGTCTGCCGGAGCAATTCAGAAGTCTGGAACCCGTCATCCGTGAGCGTATTCGTTCCCGCCTGACTCGCGGCAAAGTGGAGTGTAACCTGCGCTTTGAACTGGATACCCGCACTCAGGGCACATTGATTCTTAATGAAAAGCTGGCAAAACAGCTCGTTGAAGCCGCTGGTTGGATTAAGCAACAGAGCAACGAAGGGGAAATCAATCCTGTCGATATCCTGCGCTGGCCGGGTGTAATGTCTGCCGAAGAACAGGATCTGGATGCCATCAGCGCACAACTGCTGGCAGAACTCGATCTGGCACTGGATGCCTTTATCCAAAGCCGTGAAACTGAAGGTCAGGCACTTAAGGTGCTGATCGAAAAGCGCTTAGATGCCGTAACAGTAGAAGTGGGTAAAGTTCGTGAACAAATGCCGGCCATCCTGCAATGGCAAAGAGAGCGTTTACAAACTAAGCTGGAAGAAGCCCAAATCCAATTAGAAAACAACCGTCTTGAACAAGAGCTTATCTTGTTGGCTCAGCGTATTGATGTAGCGGAAGAGCTGGATCGTTTAGACGCACATATCAAAGAAACACGTAATATTCTGAAAAAGAAAGAAGCCGTCGGTCGCCGGCTGGATTTCATGATGCAAGAATTTAACCGCGAGTCGAATACGCTGGCATCAAAATCAATTAATGCCGATGTGACAAATTCTGCAATTGAGTTGAAGGTGTTGATTGAGCAGATGCGTGAGCAAATACAAAATATTGAATAACGTTTCATAACCTCTCACAACATTTCACAAAGCCAGTAATATCTGAGTATTACTGGCTTTTATGATTCTAACGAAGCACGCTTTCTTCCTGTGGAAGCGCGGACTTGGGCAATCCGAAAATTTTGTCAAAAGCCCAGTTAAAAAAGAACGTATAGATAGGGATGAAAATAATCAGTGCGAAATCCAGTATGAGCGCCTGAAATAAGCTGATTGAAAGCCACCATGCAATAAGCGGGATTAAGAAGATAACCAAAGTTAGCTGAAATAAAACAGCATGTACGACTCGACGCCGGAATGTCCGGATGCGTGATTGCTGACGTGATTCCCAAAATTCAAACAAAGTATTAAAGATAAAATTCCAACTGACCGCGATGGTTGTAATGACCAGAGCCAGTGGACCTGTAACACCCGCCGAATTACCGGATAAGAAAGCGAGTGTCAGCGATGAAATCATCCAGCCGATAACTTCATAAGCAGTAATGAAAATTACTTTACGTTTAATGCCCTGCATATTTTATTCGAAACCTGTTTTTGTGCTGTTATTTTGAAACTGGCAAGTTAAATCAATAAAGATGATAATAAAAGTTAACTACTATCAGTTTTATTGAAAGGTTGGATATGCCATTCACCAGTGACAACTTACTCGTGTTCCTGACTGTATTAGATAAAGGCTCATTTTCAGCCGCAGCCAGAACACTACACCGGGTTCCTTCTGCGGTTAGCATGGCAATCGCTAATCTTGAAGCGGAGTTGGGATTTGCCTTATTTGATCGACAGAGCCGGGAGCCAGTACCGACTGAGAAAGCAAAAACGTTGGCTCCTTACGCGAGGGAGATAGTCGATAATTTACGTCAGCTTAATGTTTTTTCACATGAATTGACGCAAGGGGTCGAGAGTACACTCACTATTGGTGTATCTACGGGAGTTAATCCACAAAAATTATTCCTTGCTTTGCATACAATTAATCAACGTTATCCATTAATGAATGTTGAGATTATTACCGCTCCTCAGGATGATATTCTGCCTTTACTGCATCAGAATCGTATTCAATTGGCATTAGTTTTTGGCGGATTACATGTGAATCCACAGGAACAAATTTATTGCATTGGCCATGAATCATTTATTGCAACAATCTCATCATCCCACCCCTCTTTATCTCATCAGGCTTCCCTTTATATTGAGGATCTAGTCCAAACCCGACAGATTATTATTGCCAGTCATCATCGTGAACCGAGTGATCTTCGTACTCAGGTAGCAACTAAATATTGGCGCACAGATAATTTTGCGATGGCACTCGGTCTGGTTGAAGCTGGTATGGGATGGGGAAATCTTCCTTATTCTCTCATTAAAGAAAAATTAATGAACGGATTACTGAAACAACTGGAATTTCGTAATACAAAAAATGGATTAGTATTACCTATACATGTTGTGTGCCTGAAAGGAAATGTGCTTAAGCGTGGTGCACAGGAGTGTGTTGAGTTATTGCAGCAGAATTAACAGCCATATCACGACGAACAGATAAATGTCGCGCTGGTCACAATTAAATAAAAATAGTTAGAAAAAATGAATTATCGTCTATAAAGTATCCATCGTAATTTAAGACGCTTTGTCTCCCAAATTAACAGGATAATGCTATGAGAATGGTCAACGAATACACAACAGATAGATAAGCCGCAACAATCCTCGTTTTTTCGATTGTTGCGGCGTCCTCAAGAACCTATCAATTCTATGAGCACGCCGCCAAATCCTTAACTTTAGGAGATGGATTCGTGCATACAAAAGATTTTTCCTGGCAATATTCTCTTACCGCCACAATATTATTGTTATCTCCATTTAATTTACTGCCATCACTGGCGATGGATATGTATCTGCCCGTAATGCCTTTCATCGCTGATGCACTTGGTGCCGGAGCAGGAACAATCCAACTGACGTTGACGGTATACATGATCCTATTTGGAGTCGGTCAGCTTCTCTTTGGCCCGCTGTCAGACAGGTTCGGTCGCCGCCCGGTTTTACTTAGTGGTGGCGTTGTTTATACGTTAGCTTCATTTGGCCTTGCCATCACTTCATCACCAGAAATTTTTTTGGGTTTCAGAATTATTCAAGCCTGCGGAGCTTCAGCGTGTCTCGTAGCGATGTTCGCCGCTGTGCGCGATATTTATTCTGGCCGCAAAGAAATCAACGTTATCTATGGCTTGCTCGGCTCTATGCTTGCCATGGTTCCGGCTGTCGCACCTTTGCTCGGAACACTGGTTGATGTCTGGCTGGGTTGGCGCGCAATTTTTGTTTTATTGGGTATTGCGATGGCAGCGACGGTTATTGTGTACGGGATATTCTGCCCGGAAACCCGGCAACAAAGGGCGGTCGCATTAAAATGGTCGCAACTACTTCTTCCTGTAAAAAGCCTGAATTTCTGGCTGTACACATTCTGCTACAGTGCGGGTCTGGGGAGCTTCTTCGTCTTCTTCTCGACCGCTCCATGGGTAATGATGAACCGGCAAGGATTATCACAAATCACTTTCAGCTTGCTGTTTGCCACGGTGGCTATCGCAATGATGGTGGCAGCACGAAATGTGGGAAATTTGATCGTCCGCTGGGGACTACTGAATACGTTACGAATGAGTATGTTTTGCCTGATAGCAGGAGCATTGTTGTTATCAGCCGGAGAAACTTTCATACCTAACTCAATATTTGGCTTCATTATCCCGATGTGGCTTGTCGGAGTTGGAATCGCTATAGCGATTGCAGTCGCACCTAATGGTGCACTACAGGGTTTTGATCATATGGCCGGAACGGTAACGGCATTCTACTCCTGTCTGGGTGGCGTGTTGTTGGGAATCGGTGGAACGCTCACTATTACACTTTTTTCCAATACCACTACCTGGCCGATTATCGTTTATTGTCTGGTTCTGGCAATAGGAGTACTTTGTTTTTCTTACATTAATAGTAGGCAATCTGAGCCGCGTTATTAGCGGATTAACCTGAAAATATCACGGCACGAACAGCTTCTTTCTGATAATTCGTGCCGCATTTTCTGGCAAAGTGTAATTACCGTTCAGAAAATGAGAATTATATGGAAAATAAAATCATCACCCTCTAATAATTATTAGACAAAACTAATAAAATTATTACTAATAAACTCACTTTTACTCAGATAGCAAAAATAGTGATAAATTGTATAGCCTGCCATAAAACCATATAACCTATAACGGCCCAAAAAAAGTTAACATACTGACATTCAAATATTTATATTTAAATCATCAATACACTACGTATTATTTAATGTAAAAATAATAAAAACTCATATAGGTAAAAATTATGACAATTCCTCAACGATTAAAACCTTATCATCCAAATAAAGAAGAATTCACCAAAATGGATGCTCTACTGCTACAAATAGAAGATGCAATCTTTGATCACAATGATGAAAACGATCCGGATACAAAACATCTTATCGCTCAGTGGAATAAAATTGCCAATCGTGAATTTGAATTTCATGAATTCCGCGATTTACACTCCTATACGGATAATGTCAGTTTCATTTATTCCGCATTTTATCAAATCAAATACATTGAAGATCTGAGTTTTGATGAGGCCATCAGGTTAGTCAATGCCATCTCTGAAAGTAGTGAATCTGAATCCGATGGATATTATTTAGTCAACTTATTGGAAAAAAACTTCCCTGATTCAAATATTTCAGACCTCATTTTTTGGCCCGATGATTGGTTTCAAGATGAAGAGTTTGAAGATGAACTTACTTCTGCTGAAATTTTAGGCTATGCCATGGCTCGCTCTGGCAGATACTTACCAGATTCCCCTGAAATTGAATTGAAGCACCCCATTCCTCAACACTAATAGTTCCCCGCCATCTGGCGGGGAAAATGTTGAACTTAAAATCTGTAACCTACTCCAATATTAAATCCATTTACAGGGCTGTTCATACCCGCTATTTTGAACGTAGTACCTTCATAGCCCAAGTTGATCACGAAATCATCTATGGGATTAATTTCAACACCGGCACCATACGCAAACGAGCTTTTTTTCTTGGATACATGACCGCGACCTTCATCATGCTCGTAATTAATCTTAGCATTTGTATAAGCCAAACCCACTAAGCCATACAAACTCACCTGAGGATTTATTCGGTAAGCCGGGCCTACAAGGAGTGAGGTGTATTTAATATCACCTTTATGTTTTATCAGCTCTTTTGTCACTGATTTATTAGATAAACCACCCTTACCTGCCATATAGGTCAAAGAGCCAATAACACTGACAGGGTCATCCCATTCATATCGATACTTGAGATTTACCCCTTTAATATCTTTGAAATTTTTTACTTTACTTTGTGCATAACCAATGGAAGCGTTTTGTGAATCAGCATAAGCAAAAGAACCCACCACCAATCCTGATGTAAGCAAAGACAACAAAAAAACTTTTTTCATATCCATGCCCTTTTGTAAAAAAGAAAATGTAAAAAAATTCATTTTAGCCAGCCATAAAATATGACTGACTAAAAATAACCCTTTATATTCTCTTGACAGCTTCCCGAAAAAAGCAAAAAAAAAAGAGCTTTTATCTACTTATTTTGGCTAAGATCACAAAAATAAAAATTTCATATCCCAATAGTAGATAAATTACAGTTATTCATCAATGCTGTATTCCTAACCAAATAAATCACCAGCTATCTGAGGCACCCTTATTATCACTCTTACCGCCACCACCAGTGAAAATATCTTTATTATCAGAAAGCTCTGCATTTTCGACGAATATATCGGAACTACTAACAGGAGATGCAGAACCCGAACCACCAAAGAAGCGTTTAAATAATCCTCCCACCAATGATGCGCCGAAAAAGAGCACAATTAACACCAGAATAACTGGCAGGAAGAAAATCAGCAGATAATATCCCAGAGGAAGAGCAGGAAATACACCTACCAGACTGAGTACAAACGTAATAACAGCGACTGTTGAGGCGCATTTGAGAAAACGTTTAAACCAGCCACCTGTACGGAACACCGCCAATGGCAGAATTACCATACCAAGCAGCCAGAGGATCAACGGAGCCGAAAAGTCTTCACCTGATGATACGTTATCTAAAATATTGTCGTTATCGCCAGCAATGTTCGATACACCCTGCGGTGTTTTCTCTTGCCCTGCGTTTTTTATCAATACCCCAATGGAATCAATACTGGTACGTATCCCTTCGTAATAGTCACCCTCTTTGAAGGCCGGTTTTGCATCCTTACTCAGAATATTTGCTACCTTTGAATCCGGCAGCTGCTTTGTAAGGCCAGAACCAATAGTAATCCGCATTTTGTGGTCATCGTGTGCCACCAAAAACAGAATGCCATCATTAAGTTGTTGACTACCTAACTTCCATTCAGCAAATACACGGGAAGAAAAGGTTTCAACGCTATCGCTTCCTATCGTTGGTACAATCAAAACCGCCATTTGTACTTTATATTCCGAACGCAGTTTCTCCAGCTGACGAGTCAGTCGTTGATGTTCATTCTTAGTCAAGATATTGGGTATATCTGTAACACTTTGTCTCAGAGCCGGAACTTCAACGAGCTTAGCTTCCTGTCGAACTTCTTTTGCGGATAAGCTACTTATGCTCAAAAACAGCGTAAATAGGATAACAATATGTTTTATTATTGAATGGCTGTATCTTTGGAGGAATGTCTTACTGGTACTAAAACCATCCGTTGGTTGACTGGAAATCATGAACATCAAATATCCTTAGGTTTATTTTCTAATATATCGCAGCAATATATTATATTTATCTTTCCTTTGACGTCTAATACCGTAATTATCTAAATAATTTCCCTAATAATTCCGAATTTAATATGGTACGAAGTGAGGAAATAGCGCTATTTCGTCTACATTGGCTTTTCTAAGGAAAGCCAATGTAGTCATCATATACGTAATGGATTTCAGGCTGTGCCTACGGTGATGACCTGTTTCTATCGGCTCTCTGCGGTAATTTTTGCTGATTTCCATGCAGTAAATAGCGCCAGTATGGGCGCAATAGCGAAAAGTAAAAAGAGCCAGTGAGAAGCAGAGGCGGCGCCTTCTTGACCACCCGGCTGATAAAACCCGAAGATATTAGTCACCATTCCGGCTAGTGCTGAGCCGAATGCAGTAGCAAACAACTGAACCGTTGTAATGGATGAACCGGCAATATTTCTGTCAGCCTCACTGGAAACCTGCAAAATACGGGTCAGTAAATGAGGCCAGCCAAAGCCCACACCAAAACCAAATAGCCCAAGCCCCAGAATGATTGGTAATATTATTTGCCATTCACCTATGGATTTATAAGGCAGCATCGCAAGCAGCAGCAACATCCCCACCAGCATAAAAGCAGGGCCGCTTACAATCGCAAAACGCATTTTCGCCCCCTGCCAACTGGCACTCATTACTTCCCCAATAGTCCAACCAATTGCTGCCATCGCGACCATATAACCAGAGGCTAAAGGAGACTGCTCGTGCAAAACTTGCAAAAAATAGGGAACAAAAACATCTCCCGACAACCCAATAACTAAAAACATCATGGTTGCGAATAAGATGAGATGAGGTGAATTCAGACTCAGCGCATTTTCAGGCAGTAACTTCACAGAAGCCTTACGTTCATAGAGAACTAACAGAAATACCAGTACTGCCGCCGTCATAATGCCGAGAATATTCATTTTCACATCTTGTGACAGACTCCCTGAGGAAACAGCAAGCACAGCAACAGATAATAGAATCAGCTGGGTAATGGGCAAAGCCATTTTGCTTGTGTTCTGTTTTTGCTTCGGAGGTAAAATTCGATAACTAAATAAGGCATAAAGCAAAATAACGGGTAACATCAGGCCAAATGCATAACGCCATGCATTCATTTCAGCAAAAATGCCACCAATAGCCGGCCCGATTAAAGTTGCCACTCCCCAGGTACCGGAAATCAACGCCATCGCTTTAGGCCAGAGAGATTCCTCAAACACCAGATTAATCATCGAATAAGAAAGTGCGAATAAAAACCCGCCACCAAGTCCCTGAATGGTTCTCCCAACTAGCATGGATTCCATTGTCAGCGCCAAAGCACACCATAAACTACCGGTTAAAAAAATCAGGGCAGCAACCAAATAGGCATTTCTCGCACCTGATGTATGCAGTAATCTCGCTGAAAGTATGGAACCAATAATGGATGCCACAACAAACAGCGTTGTATTCCAGGCATAGAGATTTAATCCACCGATATCCTTGACGGCAGAAGGCAGGAGCGTAATTGCAATTAAGGTATTCGCGGCCATCAGTCCGATACCGATCGAAAGTACTATTGCACTGGGTGCGTTTTTACTGGAAAACAGATCCCTCCAGCGATTTTCCTTAGTTATTATCATGCTTATTATCCTGAACTCAGGTTGAGTTGTGAAATATCTTACGTTAAATTAAACAAGGTAAATCTTGGAATAAATTACTGTCAGGTTCAACAATATGTCAAGCATTGACTTGGAAAATAGCACTATTTCCGTACAATCCGTTAGTGAACGGTTATTGATGCTGTTAAAAACACAAGGCGCTATGCAAGCCGCAGATGCCGGTAAGCTCTTAGGCACGACAGGGGAAGCAGCCCGTCAACAATTTGTGAAACTGGCTAAAGAAGGGCTGGTTGAAGGGCGCTCTGAAACAAGGGGAGTTGGCCGCCCTATCCAGCTTTGGCATTTAACTGACAAAGGGAACGCCAAATTTCCGGATACACACGCAGATTTAACCGTTCAGATGATTACGATTATCCGTGAGCAATTAGGTGAATCCGCGCTGGATGTAGTGATCCAATCCCGCGAACAGGAAATTTCTGAAAAATATAAAACAGCGCTAAAAGGCGCTGTCGATCTACAAGAAAAGATTGAGCGTCTGGTTAAAATCCGCTGTCAGGAGGGTTATATGGCGCAATATTTTATTCAGGAAGATGGCACTATTTTATTTGTCGAAAACCACTGCCCTATCTGTGCCGCAGCCAGTATCTGCCAGAGTTTTTGTCGTACTGAGCTGAAAATGTTTCGGGATATTCTTCAGGCACAAGTAGAACGAACTGAATATATTCTGAATGACGATAGGCGTTGTGCTTACCGTATTATGCCACTGAGATAAACCTACACGAATGAGCGGGTGTAGGTTTATCTGAACATAGACACAATGGATTTCCAGATGCCTCGTGGCGGCAAGGGAGAAAGTCCCCAGAAGCATAGATAACTATGTGACTGGGGTGAACGAGCGCAGCCAACAAACAAGCAACTTGAAAGACGAAGTGTATAGTCAGGCTATTTCATCCAGAATCAGTGCTTACTCCTTACCCGCCACAGATAACTTCTGGTAAATATAATGCTTATAGCTTTCTACCAGCGCCTTATCCTGACAGTCATTAAGCTCCCCTCCACACAAATGACGCATGGTCATATTTGCCTGATAGAAAGCGGGAACGCTCAGCCGTGCTCTTTCCAAAATCATACCACCAAGAAAAGAGATATCAGTCAGTTTACCGGTCGTTATCGGTGCTCCCTGTTTCAGGTTATCCCTCATGGTAAATTGCGTCAGATGTGCCGGATCAGAAAGGGTAGAAGCGTAATCGTTAAAATGGATATTTGGCTGATGATCACCGAATGTGAGAAAAATGGTCGGTTTGTCGCGTTTAGCCACAAACTCACTGAATTCTCTGATAGATGGGTCTGATGCGATGATTTTTTCCATATAATGACTGAATTTTCCGACAGCGGATGAATTCTCCAATTTGCCTGCCAGCCCATAATCATCGCTATGGCTCTCTTCATAAGGCCCGTGCTCATACATGGTCAGAGAATAAATAAAGATGGGTTTATCCGTTTCCTTAACCAGAATAGTTTTCACATAAGACAACATATCCTGTGTGCTGATTTTCCACAAATTCTCATCCATACTTGCCGGATAACCCAGCTCTTGTGGCTGAATAATGCGGTCAACACCCAGTGTCTGGTAAGCATGTCCGGCATGATAAGCCGATTTATTGAATGGAGTCAGTACAACGGTGTAATAGCCATTATCTTTCATCGTACGGAATAGGCTGTTTTGCAGATGATCAACCACAAAATAAAACACGCCATTTTTACGCGAGCCAAAATCATCTGTATCCAATCCCGTCAGAACAGAGAATTCTGATAACCACGTTCCACCCCCAAAAGTTTGTACCCGCAGCAAACCTTGCGCACTCACATCGGCATCATGCCCGAACATAAAGAGATCAGGTAGCCGGATACCTGCCGGTAATTGATAAATATGTGGGTCGACCGTAGATTCCTGTAATAACACCACCACATCAGGTTTTATTTCTGACTGTGCTTCAGGCAGGGAGACATTTTTTGCCTGCTGCAAAAAATAATCAGCTGATACTCCAAATTGGGGAGGCTGATATTGTGCATCCCGGGCTGACATGACCATATTAGTCATCGTTCCGCGCCCTTTTGGCAACTCTGCCTGCCATTCATTATGGTAAGCACTGACTGTCATATTGACATCCCAGACCCCAACAGCAGCCAATACCACGCTTAATCCACGCCACTTGATACCCGGAATTGGCTTTGCACTTCTCCAGCTCAGAAACATATTGAAGATTAACCAGACCAGCATAGCTGCAACAGCCAGACCTGCCAGCCAATAATGATGTAATGTTTCCTGATTTGAAGGATCAAGCATAATATTCAAATCAGAAAACATCAGTTGATCTTTGTAGTAATGAACTTTTAGCTGGTTGAGAAATTTGATGATAATAAAAAGGGTTCCGGTAAATACCACGGAAAATAACCAGCGTGCTGAAAACAGAAATGTCAGACCAAAAAGAATACTGAATACCCCAACAGAAATCAGTGCAGGATAGATATCACTGCTTTTTTCAAACACTAACAGCAAGGATGCAACCAACAATAGTCCAAAATAGCATCCTGAAATTATTTTTTTATTCATACTCTTGTGTTCCATGTATGAGACCGGTTTGACATCAGTAGATGAAAGTAGCACAAGTTTCTCAACATACTACAAATAAAATGAAGCCACTCACTTCAGGGTGAATTTATCGTTCAGATGATAAGACTGAGTTTTGGTGAGAATTTACATCTGCCATTTTATCTTTAGTAAACTGATCAATAAGTTAATAATAATCAGCTACCAGCTTATCCATTCACTGAATAAATGCGCGATTAAGACAACAATAACAGGTATCATCAGTATGAAATTCCGCTAATTCTGGGTTTACAATCTAGATTATTCATGTTCATAAAAAACAGAAGGGTGGATTTGACAGTAATCATGATCACTCTTTTAGTTCACCCCCCAATAGTTAAAGAGCTTAGTGATGAAAATAACACCTGAAACATTATCCTCTGCAATAGAAGAATACGCCAAAAAGCCTGAGCAGAAACAGCAGCTAACTCCTCAGCAAACACGTTGGTTTTCCGAGCCAGAGAATGTCTTTCTGTTGATCACTCTGGTGATAACACTCCCTGAAGAAACGATGGATGATATCAGGGGTGCCGTTAAAGACTGGCTTGATGTTGCTATCGCGGAACTAGAGTTAGTCGCGATTCATTCCCCGAAGGGAACCAAAGAACAATTTGAGCAGGCTGTTGGATTGGTTTTGGAGTATTGCAAAGAAAACTTCGAGCTTAATCACAAGAATGTCCTGTTATGTATCTCAATCCTGAAGCGATATCAGTTTCATATCAGGACGGACCTTGCACAGTTGATGCAGAAATCTGAGTATCCTGATGAGACTAATGTTACCCCTTTCCCACAAAAACCGCAGAAAATCAGGCAACTGATTAATGAGTTTAATCTGAAATCCAGTATCGAATTCATTGAGGTTTTTGAAAGTGGTTTTTCTGTCGCACCACCTGAAGTACTGCCTTATATTCTGACGGAAGTCGTTCAATATCCATGGGGTATTGATGCTTTGCTTCTGCTGACGCAATATTTTGAAGAATCTGTTGCGCTTGCCAGTGCCGAAATGCTGGATCAATGCCCTTCTTCGGCGTGGAAAAATTTATCCTATTTGCAGCTTGTGAACCTGTGTGCCCACTTCAACCGACATCCTTCAGTTAAACCCTATATGAAGCGATGGAAAAAACGCGCTATGGCACACCATAAAGCACGGGCAGCCGCTGAAATATATGAAATATACGCTTCTGAGGTGGATGGCAATGACTGTGCCAGTATGATGATGAAAGTCATGCTGAATAATCAAGAATATCAGCTAAGTATGATGCTCGATTTTAAATCAGGTATCAGAGAGAGCATGCTGAATATTGATCCTGACCAACCCATTCCTGAGTTGTTAGAACAGTTAAGCAGCGATATCAACTTCACTCCGGTTTCTCCGGACTGGCTAAAACAGATATTGCCCTGGATCCTTTCCGTTCAGCAAAATAAGAACACACCACTCGATCTCTATTCACTGTATTGGATAGCCCAACTTCCCATCGACTGGACGCAGCCAGAAGCGTTTGATCTTGAGCAATGGAGCCAGAAACTGAGTTATGAGGTCAATCCTAAGCGACAGGAAAATAGCCGTCTCGGTTACGCCAATTACGGTCACAATGTGCAATCATCGCTCATGATGACTTGGTTGCCACCTGAAGAGTATCTACTGAAAGCGAAAAAACCCAGAGATTTACTGAAACTCTACTATTATGCCAACAAAGACATCTTTGCCGGACGACTGACCTACTCGGCTGCTATCGAGAAATATAAGCTCTCATCAGAAGAGCGCTGCCTGACCAATGAATATCTGGATTTGGCTCATGCTCTTTACGACCCAGCCATCAATCGTAAAAGGTTTGGCTTATTCGACAACCTGTCAGAAGCCAGTTTCCAGCTCTTTGCTATGGGGCTGACTGATACCTCAGACTCAATACTCCCTCAGGGGCTGGTTGTTAAAATCAGCTTAGATGAAGCAAGCCCAGCAGTCTGGCGCCGGGTTCATCTCAGTAACCAGATGACGCTGAGTGAAGTGCATGATGTGATACAGGCTGCTATGGGATGGGAAGATGCACACCTGTTCTCTTTTGAGGTTGGCGGAATAATGATCCCGGAAGAAAATTATGATCAGGTCTGTCTTGGTCTATTTTTACGTGATGTCGGAAGTGAGCTTTACTACCAATATGACTTTGGTGACTGCTGGGATCATCAGATCACAGTAGAAAAAGTTCTGGAAAAAGACATCATTCAACCTAAAGTCACCGCAGGAAACGGGACATGCCCGGCTGAAGACTCCGGCGGTATCTGGCAGTGGAACAATGTACTCAAATTGAGAAAAAAGAAACTTCTGACGGAAGAAGAAGCAGAATACCTGGAATTACTGGGACTGGCACCGCATCAGCCACTAGAGCCTTTTGATAAACAAGAGGCCAACCATAAACTTGAAGCCTTATTCAATTATCTGGATTATCAGGGCTAAATTTGTCCCCCTGAGAAGTAAACTTTTACTTCTCAGGGGGTTATTCCGTTAAGCAGAATATTTTATCAGTCGATCAGCCAGTGCCTGCGCGAATCGCATCGCACCCCCCTCAGCAAAGGGCAGGTTCAGCGAAGGCTCACATATTTCTATTTCCAGTACAATCGGCTTCCCACCATTATCCCGCACAAGATCCACACGTCCGTAAAGCAAAGCATGATCAAGCCCCATATGCCGAACAGCTGTATCAAGAGCAAGTGAAGCAACTGCACGCTCATCTTCATCTGCCACTCGCGCCTTGCGAAATTCCTGTAATGGGAAATTCACTGTGCCATCGGACATAAGCAAAGCACCTTTACGGATAGCATGGCTATAAACACCGTCGAAGTAGGTCAGGTCAGTCTCGCCCTCACTATCGATTGAAGCCAGATAGGGCTGCAATATTACGTGACAACCTTTTTCTATCAGATAAGTGATATGCTCGACAGCCTTATCCTCCTGCTGCCGTTTATAGCGCTGAATATCCTTCGAATAAGCTCCTACAGTAGGCTTTATCACAATTTCGTCAGCTTCCGTATGCTCAGCAAGAAATGCCCGCAGATTCTGTAAGATATCCATACCGGGGCTAATAAACCTGCTAGGTACAACCGGCACACCGTGCGCCGCGAGATCAGCCAGATAAAACTTATCAAGATTCCAGCGTACTACCGGCAAGGGATTCAGCAGTTCTGTTAAAACACTAATACGTTCACACCAGACCAAAAATTCAGGTAAATGATCGACGTAGCTCCACGGAGAACGCAAAAGCACCGCATCAAAACGTGACCAATCAATAGTCTGGTCCTGCCAGGAACATATCTCAGCGCTCAGCCCGATAGTGCGACAAGCATCGAGTAACAACGGCATATCATAATCTTCTGGCAGGCTGGCTTCATCAGTAATCAATGCAACTGTATTCATTAAGAATTTCCATCAGATCAAATGTCCTCAAAAATGATTACAGAGATGCCAGCCACTCATCATCTGACCCTTCATTCATCCCTTCGAACAAAAACGTGGAAAGATAACGTTCCCCCGTATCAGGCAGCATTGCGAGTAATACCGAATTTTCTGGTGCACTTTCAGCAACACGAAGTGCTGTTGCCAAAGTCGCCCCTGCGGAAATACCCACAAATATGCCTTCTTCCCTAGCGAGGCGACGGGCTGTATCACGCGCCGATATCTCATCCACGGTCAGTAGCTTATCAATAACGCTTTTATCGAGTATGTCAGGGATAAAATCAGGTGCCAGACCCTGAATTTGATGTAAATTCCACGAATTACCCGCCAGCACAGCGGCATTTTCAGGTTCGGTAGCAATAATATTTACGTCAGGCCGTGCCAGTTTTAACATCTGACCGACTCCGGTCAGAGTACCGCTGGTACCAAAACCCGTGACAAAATAATCCAGCCGTTTTCCGGCAAAATCACTGAGAATTTCTGCTGCTGTTGTTTCACGGTGATAAGCCGGATTGGCAGGGTTTTGGAATTGATTAGCACGAAACCAGCCATGTTTTGCCGCAAGCTTATCGGCCAGACGGTTTCCACCACTACTCCCTTCATGGCCGGGGGAGAGGATAACTTTTCCGCCATACATACGTATTAATTTACGGCGTTCTACCGAATAACAATCAGACATCACCGCCACAAATTTGTAGCCACGGGCAGCAGCCACCATTGCTAAAGCAATGCCGACATTACCGGAAGTACATTCACAAATTGTATCGCCGGGTTTCAGTAGCCCTCTTGCTTCTGCATCAAGGATAACGGAAAGAGCAAGCCTGTCCTTCACCGAACCGCCGGGATTGAAAGACTCCACCTTCACATATACCGTGGCATGGCCGGGAGCCATACGATTTAATTTAACGATAGGCGTACGGCCAATTGTCTCAAGGATACTGTTGTAGAGAGGCATAAGAAAATTGTTCTCCTGTTATTTCACTTTTGCTGCTGTTTCAAATACAGGAGCAACAATATCGAGAATAATTGAAAGTGCTTTTTCGTTCTTTGCTTCATCAGTTGAAGCATTAAACTCAGCCAGTTCGACTCCCAAAAGCTGTTCCAAAGGCATTGCTTCAAATATTGCCTGAATTTGCGATGGCAACATACCATCCGGCACTGAATAATCTGCCGGTAAAAAACCGGGCTCAAGAACATCCCAGTCGATATGGATCCAGACCGGCGCGCCATTAATGGTTTTCAGAATATTTTCAGGTGTTGCCTCTGCTGGTGGAATTATCCGAACTCCCTGCTTTTGCAAAATTTCACGCTCAGGTGGATCTATATCACGGGCACCAACCAGAATAATTTGTTCAGGACGTAAACCAGAACCGTGCCCGCTATCCCAAAGGCCGCAGGCAGCAGCAAGTACCATACCACCGAGGTAACCTGATTCTGTTGTCTCCGGTGTGTTGAAATCACCATGTGCATCAATCCAAAGCACTACCGCTTCCGGATACTCCCGCGCGACAACAGGTAATGAAGCAAGACTCGCAGAACAGGTATTAGCGAGCATAAACGTCCGGTTTTTTCCCTTAATACTCGCTTCAATTGCCTGACGCAATTCAACAAGCGTTTCACGGGCTTGAGGAAGACTAACACTCCAGTCATCGTTCTCAGGAGGCGAACTCTTTCCAACAAAATGCCCCTGAATGCCATAGTGTTTTTTTAACGCCTCAGCGGTACGAGCAGCGCCTTCTATCATGCGTGCTGCCCTATCAGCTATGCGACCCTGAGAAACGATAAGATCAATCATGGAACAGTTTCCTTTTCATTATTATCAATCAAAATTTCAGGTTAACCTTCGGTCATAACTCATAAAAAAATATACTGGCTTCACTTTTTCCTGAACATAAACGGGCACTTACCCTCTCTCTTCACATTTTCATCCAGAAGGCCATACTGCTGCCATTCAAGTGCTTCTGTACCATAAGAACCAAGCTGCAAAGAACGGGGAATATCATCATATTTATCAATGCGATTACGGATATTTGCACGGATCTTACGACCCCCCGGAGTATTACCGGCTACGATATCGAAACGCTCACGTGGGTTGATGACCATAATAAAATGCTCACCAAGATTCCTGCTTCTACGTGACTGGTTCGCCGGGCTGCTCATATTGCAGAATAGCTGCATACCGTTAAAACACATGCACCAGGCTGAAGAATCGGGATCTTCACTAATACCTTCCGGCCAGGGTTCAGGATCTATGTCATGTAATTTCTGCAAGACTTCCCAGCCAAAAGCATGATAATCACTAATAGACTGAACTCTTATTGCTTCTTGTGAGAACGCAACAATTAGCGGGTATGCTGTATTTAAATCGCCATTCCAATTCTGCGAAAGTTCAACATAATCTTTAAGCCCTTCAGCTAAATGCTGAATGCCACTCTTCTCTGCATTCTCTACGAAGATAAATTTTAATAACTTTTTTTTAAATGCTCTCTTTGAGAAGACACAAGGAAAATCAACATGATCAAGTCGAAACCCTATATCACTGAGAACAGTATGATGCCAGTCTTTTTCACTTTCATTCACTTGAGGTTGTGAGATTAATTTTGTAACACCTAGATTTTTATCTAATATATTCACTTAAATCACCTTTCATTAATAGAAAGAAGACGTGTCTGACACGGCGATAACTACCCTTTAAACGAATATTTAATGTGATAACTGAAAGATAAAATAATTTATTATTAAGGAGGGTAATTTAAATTTCATCCATTAATAAAAAACATCAAATATAAACAATAAAAACATTCTAGACTGTATCATCACGACCTAAAAGCATATATAACAATTATAAAAAGAAATAACATAATTATTATAAAAACCATCAGAAACAACACATTAAAAACACAAAAAACAATAAAAAGAAAAATAAAAAAGAAAAATAAAAAACAAAATATTTAAATCAACATTTATAACTCAAATAAAAATATAATTTATGTCAATGAAGATTATTTTCTAATATAGATAGATATCAAATAAAATATAAAAACCCTGTATTTAATTTAATCACTGGAACATGCTTTTTTTATTTACGGATAAATAATGTAAACTTGGCAATGAAATGAAAAGTGAAGCCGATTGAGAATCAGCCAGATGGATAAAAAAAAGCCAGAAAATCAGCAAGCTGTCAGTGGCACTACCCGCATCTATGTACAACAAAAAAATCATTTGCCCACCCCTAAGCTGGACTGGGTAGCTGAAGAAGTACCGATTGCCTTAGTCTACAACGGCATTTCCCATGTCGTCATGATGGCAAGTCCAAAAGACCTCGAACATTTCGCAATTGGCTTCTCCCTATCTGAAGGGATTATCACTTCTCCGCAGGAAATTCGCGGGATTGATATAACTTCCGGCTGCCACGGCGGTATTGAAGTCAATATCGAACTCTCCAGTCGCCGTTTCGCTGAATTGAAAGAACGCCGACGCAGTATGGCAGGCCGAACCGGTTGCGGTATTTGTGGCACTGAGCAAATATCAGAAATCTTCCGCCCCATCACTCCACTGCCTTTTACACAAACGTTTTCATTGGCTTATCTGGATCAGGCGCTTGCACAATTACCTCTCCTGCAAGACATCGGTTCATTAACTGGCTGTACACATGCTGCTGGCTGGATTAATTCAGAGGGAAATTTACTCGGTGGATGTGAAGACGTTGGCCGCCATGTTGCTTTAGATAAGCTATTGGGAATGCGTTCAAAAACAGACTGGCAACAAGGCGCTGTTTTGGTTTCCAGCCGTGCCAGTTATGAAATGGTGCAGAAATCTGCCAATTGTGGCGTGGAAATATTATTTGCCGTTTCTGCTGCTACTTCACTCGCAATCGAAGTAGCAGAAAAATGTAATCTGACGCTAGTCGGTTTCTGTAAACCAGAGCGAGCAACGGTGTATACGCATTCTCAGCGGTTAACCAATTAATCAATGCTATGAAGCATCCATAAATTGGGTTCAATATAATGAGCGATCTGTTTTTCTGTATCCACCACCAAGGGAACCAATGCGCCCGGAATAATGTACTCCCCGCTTTGTGGGAACTTCATTTCTGTCCACTTTTCCCATTCTTCCACTGTCCCGTCAATATGCATAGAACGGAATGCAGGTTTAATGATTTTGGCCCCTAAACGCCAATGAGTGCGTATCCAAGGATCAAATGGCTCCTCTTTTTCATTTTTCCAACCACAATATTCGACAAAATCTTGCAATGGATAACAGCTTTTTCGGCTTGGCCTGACAGGTACAACGACGCCTTGTAATCCAGCTTCACGAGCGGTTTGCTTCACACTATTAATTAATAGCGCTGGAATATTGCAGCCACGAAAATCAGGATCAACGGTAACAGAAAGTGCTGACAACATATTCGCCTGTCCCTTAGCCTCCACACCAAGTTGCAGTATTGCATCCCACCCCTCGTCAGGCAGCTGTTCCAGTGAGGGGGCTTCCCATAAAAAAGGAATTGAATTTAATACCCCAATAAGACGCTCTTCCTGTCCCTGTTGCAGAATGGCATATTTTTGAAAATGACTAAACGGGGGCTCATATAAGGAATCCCAATACTGTTCAAACACCTTGTCGTAGTTCGAAAATAAGGGCCAGCTGGCAACAATAAAATCACTCGATTTTTCCTCAATATCTTCCCTCTCTCTGGCAGACTGAATAATAATTTTTGCATCCATAATTAACTCCCTATTAAAGACGGTTCTTTGAATCAAAATAATACATACAAAAAATTAATGAATTAGCTAAGTAAAATAAATGTGTTTTTGCAGCCAGAACGGGACTATTAATCACGCAATCACTACAGGCCATTAAATTTAACCTCATCACATTTTCAGAAAAACGACAAAATATCTCTGCTTCTTATCAAAAATTAAAATCATTTAAATACAACTAATTGAATTATTCGCTGATTAAAACCCAAACAAAACAAACATTAAATAAAAATAATTATCATTTACATTAACATTTGAAGAATGTACATTCCTCCCGCGCAATAAATCAGGCCATTTTTATGATTGGGTAACGAGGGATCCCCCACTCTAAATGAGGATAACGATGAAAAAAGTTAAGGTATTAGTCGCCGCTTTAGGCGTTTTGGGATTTATGGCACAGGCTCACGCAGCAGTAGGATTTGGTCAGAGTCAGGTAAGTTCACCAACATACGTTAAGGTTGGTCCAACACAACCCGGTAAAGGCCCACACGGCGGCAAAGGTGGTGAACCGGGTATCGGTATTAGTTCCGTTTATGGCGGTCAAATCACTGGCTTTTCTGGCCTGACCCGCATGGCACCTGCTGATAGTAATGGTATTCATAATATCTCAATGGCAAGTCCCCACGGCGGCATGGGAGTATTCCATTTCAGTAAAGTTGCCAATGAAGAAGTTTACTTTGGTGAATGGTCTCAGACTGGTAAAGCTGATGACCCAACCCATACGGTTTATTATGCGGGTAAAGATATTACCACCAATATTCCGACTGACGGCACAGCAACCTATACCGTGACCGGTATTAACCAATACAGCGGCAACAATGCACTATCCGGTACATTTACTGCAGATTTTGGTGAGAAAACTCTGGTTGGTTCAATGGCAAATACCGCAATGACCATAGATATCAATGCCGATATTTATGCTGACGCAAGTTTTGAAGGAGATGCCAAAATTGGCAATCTCGCAGGTACAACAGAAGGTCATTTCTTTGGTGACAATGCATCAAGTCTGGCTGGTTATGCAAAATTTGATGGTGACAGCTCCAAAGATACCGCTTTTGGCGGCTCTAAACAGTAATTACTAATTTTTCAGAGAACAGTGCCAACTTTTTAGCACTGTTCTCTGTTTTTATTTCTAATAACATGGATTTTGTGAGCTGATTTTTCGATGTCTGATAATAGAAAAATACCGATATTACTAACGGCATTGATGGCTTTTTTCATCTCCTTGCCTATATATGCTGATGAAGATACCTCACGCAAAATTTGGCAGGAAGCACAACATAATCAACAGGAAAATGAAAACAATCTGATTACACCTGATCCTGTTTTTTCCAATGACGGATCCTCACTAATTACCCTTAACGGACAAAAATTTCAGGTAGAAAATAATCTGCACGATATTGGTTTGGCGCTCTTTCTTGCAATAAATCACCGGCAATGGCCGGATGTCAGACGTTTTCTCACTGCTTACCAAAAATTATCAGATCATGATGTCTTATTGGTGAATTTTGCTCAGGGTGGTCTGGCTCGCTTTGATGGTCATTTAGATCTCTCTGCGCATTATTATCAACAAATTCTGAACCAACAGCCTGATTTTCCCCGCATCAAACTGGAACTGGCCCGAGTCTATTTTGAAGATTATAAAAATCATGAATCTGAACGTCTATTTACAGAGCTGAATGAAAAAAAACAATTATCCGAAGCCGTCTTGAAGAACATTAACAGTTATCTTGAAGCGATAGCACTGAGAAACAGTTGGCGTGGCTCATTCTCTGCTGGTTACGCCTACAACAATAATGTGAATATGTCATCTGATCAGGACGCTACCTTTCTCGGTTTTACTCCTGACGGAAGCATAGTTAAGCGCCAAATAGAAAAAGCTGTCAAAGCATGGGGCATGTCCTATGATGCGACTCTAAGCCGAAGACACCAACTTTCCGGTTATCACAGCCTTGTTATCCGTGGACTGATTTATGGTGAAAATTACCGCAATTATCAAGATGGCAATGAAAACACTATCCAGCTAGCCAGTGGCTACAGTTATAAAAGCAAAAATCACGATATCTCCTTTAGTCCGTTGTTTGAATATAAACAACTTGCCGGTGATCGCTTTTACCACGCTGCCGGAATCAAAACAGAATGGCGATGGGGAATAACGACTCAAACCGCCCTCAATATTGAACTTGAGCATAAGCTGTTGCGCCATCAGCACGATTACCGCAAAAAAGACGGTGGATTGACCTCTTCTTTTCTGAGTTTATCCCACACTATCGGCAAAGACTTTGTTCTGTTTGGTGGCGGAGACTGGATCTATAGAGGCAATGACCAGTACCCCGTAGATCGCTATCAACAATGGGGCATTCGGGCAGGAGTTGGTGGACAGATTTATCACGGTATTAATGGCTTACTGTCTGCCACACTGCGTGATCGCCATTTTGGCGCTTATAACCCGATGCTGAATGCCAAGCGTCATGATACGGAGCAAATCTACACGGCAACTATCAAAGTACCTGCCGCAGAAATAATGGGTATGACTCCTTCTGTTACTTTCCGCCATCGGCGCAACCATAGCAATGTGGATTGGCTGTACAGCTATAAAAAAAACGAAGTGCTGCTCAGGCTGGAAAAGTTTTTTTAATCAAAATCTGATGATTTTTTATTTGTGCGATGATAACTGAGGCAAGAAATATCAATGGCATATCAAATTAAAACCGGACTAACACCCATCACAATCGCTCTGTCACTGGCATTTTCACTGGCAGCACCTCCTTTATTTGCTGAATCCAAACCGGCTACAACGACGTCAGATGGCAAAGCTGATTTAGGTAAAATCCGGGTGACAGATAACAGAGATAAAGATGAAGCCGGTTATGATGCGGTTTATGACAAAGATATCTCCAATATTTATATCGGCAAAAAGGAGATAGAGCGCTACAAAGGCGCATCCCCTGCTGATGTCATTAAAGGGGCAGTTGGTGTTTACAGCGGTGATGCCCGCAATAGCGGTGCTCTGGATATCAATATTCGTGGCATTCAGGGGCAGGGACGTATTCCCGTCACGATTGATGGAACAGAACAGGCGATTACCGTTGGACGTGGCTATAACGGTGCCAATAACCGCAACTATATTGATCCTAACTTAATCAGCAGTATTGAAATTGAGAAAGGGCCTTCTCTGAATCGCAGAGTGAAAGGTTCCGTCGGAGGCGCTGTCTCCATCAAAACACTCAATATTGATGATGTGGTACCGGAAGGTGAAACATTTGGTATCAATACCAAACTGGAAACCAGCAGTAACTCAGTCAGGGAAAGAAAACCGTCACTGTCATTAGGGCAGGACTATCGTGATATTCCCACTTTTATCCAAAATGATGCTGAAACCGATCCGGCATTAAGAATCACTCCGCATTCCTCAAAAGACAATAAACTGTTTGGATTCAAAGATAATGCCTTCCGGATTGCGGTAGGTACACGGCAAGAATATTTTGACTTGATGTTAGCTTATGCTTATCGCCGGCAAGGTAACTATTTTGCCGGTAAGGGGGGGGCACATCGTTATGATGCTTCAATTACCGAAGCCGATAAGAAACTGATGACCGGAGCACGTACAAGTTTAGATCCTTACCTCCCTTTTGCAGCACGCATTTATCGCCCCGGTAATGAAGTTCCCAATACTTCCAGCGAGATGCAATCAGTGTTAATCAAAAACACCTGGCACTTTACCGATGACCAGGCACTGCAACTCGCTTTCCGCAATACTCATATGGAGTTCGGCGATATCATGCCTTCAAGGCTGGCAATGGTGCTTGCTGACGAAAATAGTGTTCCTCAATGGCCACTGGCTAATGTTCGCCAACAAGCAGCTAACCTGACTTATAAATGGCATCCTGCCGAAAAATCCTATATCGATTTCGATATGAATTTATGGACAACGCGTACAACAAGTAATACCAATACCGCAGGTGGATATCCCCGCAGCCCTATTGCCAGAGACTATCTTTGGGAGAGCGGAAAAAGTGGTAAAAATGCCTATATTGATGGGACCTTAATCAATACAGCTCTCACCAATTCTCAAAATAATCGTTGGGGTGTAGATATCTCCAATAAATTTGAGCTAACCCGTAATCTGGATCTGACTCTAATGGGAAATTTCCAGCATGAGCACCTGGATTCTAATGATAAATACAACTCCCAAAATATGTACTTTTTCCAGTCTCCAGCAAGGAAAGGACAGCGGCAGGAAATCAATCTTGCTTTTAATTTTGACTGGCGGCCTACGTCATGGCTGGCACTCAGTGCCGGAGCTAAACGTATTTCCTATTGGTCCAAAGATGATTTCCTCACTGAACGACGCGCTGCAAAAGATGAACGTTATCGAGAGGGAGGCGAAATAATCGGTCATGATATGAGCTATTTTAGAACAGTGACAGAGGAAGAAGCTAACAACGTCAAAAAACGATGGGATAAGAAATATTATTCTAAACTTAGCAAAACAGAAAAACGCAAATTGCGTAATGAAACAAACAAAATAAAATATAAAAATGATCGCATTCAGCAAAAAAGATGGTTAGTTGAAGAAGAATTCGCGTGGAAATATAACACTGAAACAGGAAAACTTAATAAAAACGATAACCCCTATTTCAATGGCCAATTGGATATGAATGAAAAGGTTATCGATCCAATCAGTGGTAAAGAAGTCTATAAATATGAGTATGGTATGGGCGTTGACGCCAATAGCATAAGAACCCCCTATATTGACGATCTCTGGGAACCAGCCCCAAAACGTAAATCTCACGCATGGGCGCCAACATTCTCAGCTACTGCCTATATCACTGACGATCTCAGAGTCTATACCCGTTATGCCGAAGCAGTCAAAATGCCCAGTATTTTTGAAGATACTGTCGGTTTTTCTGGCGTTAAAGAAAATTACATTGGTTTGAAATTTAAACCAGAACGAGCCAAAACCATAGAAACAGGTTTCGTTTATGATTTCAGCCAGTTAGTGAATGCTGAACGTAATGCGGATATCAAACTCTCCTATTACAACACGGTTATTGAAAATGTATTCGACAGGGATAATACCTATAATTTCGCCCAGTTAGATAAACAAAAACTGGCAGGTTTAGAATTACAGGCTCGTTACGACAACGGCAGTTTCTTTACTGATATGGGTTTAGTCTACAACATGAAAAACAAGGTTTGCGACCATAACTCCGTTGCAAGAATGGATTCCCAGAATCGTTATGGCATTCCAGAATGTATTGATGGTGGTTTTCCGGGGGGGTATCTGCGTACTTCCATTCAGCCGAAATACACAGCTAATCTGAATATCGGCGGACGCCTGTTTGATGAAAAACTGGAGCTGGGTAGCCGGATGCTCTATCACAGTGGTGCAGAAAACAAAGATGAAAAATGGTTGATGAATGCCTTACCGGATATTTACAAAGGGCAATCCAACAACCCGATGCGCTGGAACTCCGTCTTCACCGTTGATGCTTATGTCAGCTACCAGATCACCCCTGCGATATCAATGGAACTGACTGGCACAAACTTAACTAACCGCTATTATCTTGATCCGCTAACTCGCTCAATGATACCAGCACCGGGCAGAACCTTTAAGCTCAGCCTTACCAGTCAGTTTTAGAGGATAGTATGTTCAATACAGTCATATCAAACAACGCAGTGATCAACACGCAGAAAACACTCAGTAAACGTTTTCTGGTTGGTATTATTATCGCTGTTTCATTGCATATCAGTCTGATATGGCTGTTAAACCGACATACAGCATCGAACGATGACAGTGCCCATCATCTTAATCAGAATTCTCCTTTGACAAGTTTTTCAATCACGATGGTTGCGACCTCAGCATTAGCAGAAGAGCCGGAGCCAGTTGAATTATCTCAGCCTGTTCTGACTGCTCCTGAATCACCGACAACCCCGGTAATTGCACTGGATAAAGCCGTTCAAACAGAAAAAAAGATCGATACTCCGGCCGAACCAATAAAACCTAAAAAACAGCCAAAAGAAAAACCGAAAGAAAATAGAGAAAAGAAATCTGTTCCTTCATCTCAGGCGCCCCAAAACAACCCAGAGGAACTTGAAACGGATGGTACTGATCAGGTCAATTCACAAAGTGGAATGAGTCAGGCGACAACTTCTCAACCTTTAGTGGGTCAGGGTAATAGTGAGTCAGATAATTACTATGCGAGGCTCCGGCAGGAAATTGAGCGCCACAAGCGTTATCCCCGCAAAGCAAAACGAATGAAGCAGGAAGGTACAGTCATCGTCAACTTTATACTTCAAGATGATGGTTCAATCACTGCCGCCAAAATCATTCAATCCTCGGGCCATAGTGCAATGGATAATGAAGCACTGAAAGCGCTTAGTCTTGCTCAATCTATTGGCCCGAAACCAACAACACTGGCAGCAGATATCACACTACAAATCAGCTTTGAGTTGGTTCGATAGTATACATGTCATAACCGACCTATTGAGCAATAACAAGCCAAATGTCACTGATTGAAAAAATCAACATCCTGTCCTCAGAGGCAATGCTAAGTAGTGCTCCGAAATATCAAAATCGGAGCGCATACGAAGCAGAAAATTTCAAATTTACTCAATGAAATTTACTTTTCTGATTTATCAGAACATCACTTCCCGATACAAAAACTTGAAAAAATCCGTCCAAGCAAATCATCAGACGTAAATTCTCCGGTGATTTCAGTCAATGCCTGTTGTGCCAACCGAAGTTCTTCCGCTAATAATTCCCCGGAACGAGCGAATACCAATTGTTGATGGCCTTCCTGCAAATGTTCTGCTGCGGTATTCAATGCCTGTAAATGACGGCGTCGTGCGAGGAACCCGCCTTCAGTATTACTGTTAAAGCCCATCGCTTCTTTGAGGTGATCACGCAGCAGATTAATTCCTTCATCTGCAAGAGCAGAAAGACG
Source organism: Xenorhabdus stockiae (assembly GCF_002632825.1). Taxonomy (GTDB): domain Bacteria; phylum Pseudomonadota; class Gammaproteobacteria; order Enterobacterales; family Enterobacteriaceae; genus Xenorhabdus; species Xenorhabdus stockiae. The sequence goes on along the minus strand of NZ_NJAJ01000010.1, from coordinate 60,752 downwards.
AATTAACGTGTAGCCATTAATTTCTGATATGCCGCTGGCTTCACCTGTCATATCTGTTTTATTACGGATAATCGTTACAGGCAGGGATTCTGGTAGCTTAGCCATAAATTCCGGCCAGATTTTTTCAGGTTCGATGGCATCCATCGTCGTACTGTCTACCATAAACAACACGCGATCCGCCTGTTCGATTTCCTGCCATGCCCGCTCAATACCAATGCGTTCCACTTCATCGCTGGCTTCGCGCAAACCAGCAGTATCAATCACATGCAGGGGCATTCCATCAATATGAATATGTTCGCGTAAAACATCACGGGTTGTACCTGCAATATCCGTCACAATCGCTGCTTCACGCCCCGCCAGCGCATTCAGCAGGCTGGATTTACCTGCATTCGGGCGGCCAGCAATAACAACTTTCATCCCTTCACGCAACAGGCTACCCTGACGAGCCTGCGAACGAACCTGTTCAAGCTCCGCAATCACTTCATCCAGCTTGGCTTCTATCTTGCCATCAGAAAGAAAATCAATTTCTTCATCAGGAAAATCAATCGCTGCTTCAACATAGATGCGCAGGTTAGTCAGTTCTTCCACCATTTGGTGAACCTGATTGGAAAATGTTCCCTGTAGGGAGTTCATCGCAGAACGCGCGGCCTGTTCAGAACTGGCATCAATCAGATCGGCAATCGCTTCAGCCTGCGCCAAATCAAGTTTATCGTTCAGGAAAGCACGTTCAGAAAACTCACCGGGATTAGCGATTCGCACACCGGAAATAGTCAGAATGCGTTTCAGTAGTAAATCAAGAATAACCGGGCCGCCGTGCCCCTGAAGTTCCAGTACGTCTTCACCCGTAAAGGAATTAGGGCCGGGGAAATAAAGGGCGATACCTTGATCTAAAACTGAGCTATCTACATCACGAAATGGCAGATAATCGGCATAGCGGGGTTTCGGGAGTTTCCCTAATACCACCTCAGCAACTGCCGCAGCTTTGGGACCAGAAATACGCAGGATACCAACACCACCTCGTCCCGGAGGGGTGGCCTGAGCAACTATCGTATCGGTGGTATTCATGGAATTCTCTCTTTTACCAATTTGCCAATGAATGGAAATAATAAAGGCGGCCAATGACCGCCTTCTACTTATTTTTTAAAAGACCCGTTTCTCAAGAAATTATTTCTTGGTCAGATCGATTTGCTTTTCTTTCTTCTCTTTCTTTTCGCGGGTATGCAGACCGCGTTTTTCCAGACTGCGGAAAATAACCTGCTGCTGGATAATGGTTACCAGGTTACTGACGATGTAGTACAGCACCAGACCAGATGGGAACCACAGGAAGAAAACAGTGAACACGACAGGCATGTAAGTCATGATCTTCTGCTGCATTGGGTCAGTAACCGTCGTTGGTGACAGTTTCTGGATCACAAACATAGTCACACCCATCAGCAATGGCAGAATGTAGTATGGATCCTGTGCAGACAGGTCATTAATCCAGCCGATAAATGGTGCATGGCGCAGTTCAACAGAGCCCATCAGCATATAATACAATGCAAGGAAGATTGGCATCTGAATAACCAGAGGTAAACAGCCGCCCAGCGGGTTTACTTTCTCTGTTTTGTACAACGCCATCATTTCCTGACTCATGCGCTGACGGTCGTCGCCATATTTCTCACGCATTGCAGTGATTTTCGGCTGCAACAGGCGCATCTTCGCCATAGAAGTGTATTGCGCTTTAGTTAGCGGGTACATGATACCACGCACGATAAAGGTAATAGCGATGATGGAGAAGCCCCAGTTACCGATGAACTCGTGCAGGAATTTCAGTAACTTGAACAGAGGCTGAGAAATAAACCACAACCAACCGTAATCAACTGTCAGATCCAGATGTGGTGCAACAGCAGCCATTTTATCCTGAATTTCAGGACCGACCCACAGAGTAGAAGCGATGTTCTGCTTACTATTTGGTGCAATATTGATGGTTTCACCTTTGTACCCGATAATCGCCATTTTCTGGTTTTTCAGGTCAATGGTGTAGAAATTGCTGGTTTTACCTTCTCCAGGAACCCACGCAGTGGCGAAATATTGCTGAAGCATCGCTACCCAGCCACCTTGTGTGGTTACTGAAAGTGGTTTACTTTCAATTTCATCAAATTTGTATTTTTCGTATTTTTCTTGATCAGATGAGTAAGCCGCACCACGATAAGTATGCAGAGCAAAATTGCTGCTGCCGGTATCGCGATGTTTCGGCAGATCAACACTCTGCTTCAACTGACCGAAGAATGCCATCTGCAACGGCTTGTCAGTCACGTTATCAATGCTGTAATCAACAGAGACAGCATAGTTACCGCGTTTCAATACGAAAGTTTTGACATATACAACACCATCCGGCGCGGTATAAGTCATAGGAATACGCAACTCATCCTGACCTTCAGCCAAAACGTAGTTGTTCTGAGCAGCAGTATAAAGAGGACGTTCAGCCTGATTATCCGGGCCATTAGTGCCTGTTAAGCCACTTTGAGCCTGATAAGTAAATTCTGGGGTTGTTTCCAGAAGCTTGAACGGCATCTTGGAACCGAGGGTATCCGGATAGGCCAACAGGTCAGCCTCTTCGATATCACCACCACGGGTATTGATGTGCAACGAAAGCACATCCGTTTTCACGGTGATCAGTTTACCTTGCCCACTGACTGCTTCATTACTCAGCGTATTGGTTTGCTGCGAGACCTGTACTGTTGGTTGTGGGTTCTTATCATTCTCCCACGCCTGCCAGACCAGGAACGAAACAAACAGCAGAGCGATGAGAAGAAGATTGCGTTGCGAATCCATCGTTAATGTTCTCTGTTATCTTCGTTTTTTTTAGGTGGGACAGGATCATCACCACCTTCGTGTAAAGGGTGGCATTTTAATATGCGTTTCACCGTTAACCAACTGCCTTTCATCATGCCAAACCTACGCAGTGCCTCAATGCCATATTGGGAACAGGTAGGATTGAAACGACAACGAGGCCCCAGCAGTGGACTAATCACTAACTGATAACCTCTGATTAAAGCAATCAAGAGGCGCGAGCCAAGCGACAGTGACGACGCCATAATTTGCCCAACGTTTCCGTTAGCTCACGGTTATCAAGCTCAGCGACCCCTTTCCTCACCAAAATCACAAAATCCATTGACGGTAATTTATGTTGGTTTAAACGAAAACTTTCACGGGCTAATCGCTTAATACGATTTCGCTCATGGGCGCGTTTAACATTTTTTTTGGCGACGGTCAGACCGATACGGGGATGCCCCAGCTGATTAAGGCGTCCAAGGATGGTTATCTCTGCGGAACTTGCCCGTTGTGGCTGCTGGAAAACATAAGTGAAATGCTCGGGAGTTAACAAACGTAACTCCCTCGGAAAAGCGAGCTTAACCACGTGGAATGGTTAGCTTTATTACTTAGAAACAGTCAGACGAGCACGGCCTTTCGCACGACGGCGAGCCAGAACCTGACGACCATTTTTAGTGGCCATACGTGCGCGGAAGCCGTGAGTACGGTTACGCTTCAGTACGGATGGTTGAAAAGTGCGTTTCATAGCGATTTCTACCTAACTTAAAATTTGTAACTGATTCAGCAAATGCGTTGGCGACCAGTGGAAATAAGTAGACACCGATGCCTCAATCGCAACATCAATATATAGAAAGAGGCAGGATTGTAATAAAATGTACTACCCTTAGTCAATTCCAAGATGACGCGAGTCTGACCGCGTTTCAGCTGATGTCAGACTTGTTGCTACCCAAAGTTTTTGCTATCTAAGGTGTTAACCCTGACTTCCACCAGCCACCGCCGGAAAAAATCGTTTGGCATCACACACAGGGTGCAAGATTATACGGACTGTGCAATAAAGCGCAAGGATCCTACACCGATCCTGCTATTTGAATAGTAATTATACTCTTGCTTTCCTTTTGAATTTTAAACGATAGCTAAATGGAATTTGCTATATACCATGATTCCACTACAGTATCTTCTATGGGCTTTATCTTCTCCGCGTACCAAAGCGTGGTGATCTCCCTGTGGATAAAAAGCATCAAAGCTGTGTAAAAGAATGAGGATTTATGTCGTCTTTTGCGTTATGATCACCGGTCACGATTCCGATCTCGCTGTACGGATCGTTGGGAGAGCGATGAAACTAGAAATCGCCACAAGGTACTGCGAGTCTTCTCATCGATAAATGTTCTCATCGGTAATATTTTTATCGAGAGCACCTTTATCGATAAAGAGTAATGCCTTGTGCCCAGTATAACGCATCTATTATTCCAGTTTCTTTTATTGGTCTTGTTTTAGGGGAGTTCGCCGTGTCACTTTCGCTTTGGCAGCAATGTCTTGCCCGATTGCAGGATGAGTTACCTGCCACAGAATTCAGTATGTGGATACGACCCCTTCAGGCAGAACTAAGTGATAACACTTTGGCTCTTTATGCACCCAACCGCTTTGTGCTGGATTGGGTCAGAGAGAAATATATAAATAATATCAATTTGTTATTAAATGATTTCTGTGGTCCTGAAGTACCGTTACTGCGTTTTGAAGTAGGTAATAAGCCTGTTTCAGCAAGCCAGTCTACATCTCAGAAAATCATTGCTGATATGCCGGTGGTTGCTGCTCCATCCAGTTTATCTGTACGCCCTAGCTGGGATAATGCAAAAGCGCAGCCTGAGTTATCTTATCGTTCGAATGTGAATCCAAAGCATACATTCGATAACTTTGTCGAAGGTAAATCCAACCAACTCGCCAGAGCCGCAGCCAGGCAAGTTGCCGATAATCCGGGCGGAGCTTATAACCCTCTGTTCCTGTATGGCGGCACTGGTTTAGGTAAAACCCACCTTTTACATGCTGTCGGTAACAGCATCATGGCGCGCAAAGCCAATGCAAAAGTGGTATACATGCACTCTGAACGGTTTGTTCAGGATATGGTTAAGGCTTTGCAGAACAATGCGATAGAAGAATTTAAACGCTATTATCGCTCAGTAGATGCCCTGCTTATCGATGATATTCAATTTTTCGCTAATAAAGAGCGATCCCAAGAAGAATTCTTTCATACGTTCAATGCCCTGCTGGAAGGTAATCAACAGATTATTCTGACATCAGATCGCTATCCAAAAGAGATTAATGGCGTTGAAGATCGGTTAAAATCCCGTTTTGGCTGGGGTCTGACCGTTGCCATTGAACCACCGGAGCTGGAAACCCGTGTTGCGATTCTGATGAAGAAAGCAGACGAAAACCAGATTCAGTTGCCGGGAGAAGTGGCCTTCTTTATAGCTAAACGCCTGCGATCCAACGTTCGTGAACTCGAAGGCGCTTTGAATCGGGTTATCGCCAATGCCAATTTTACGGGTCGGGCGATTACTATTGATTTTGTACGTGAAGCATTACGTGACTTATTGGCTCTACAGGAAAAGCTGGTAACGATTGATAATATTCAGAAAACAGTTGCTGAATATTACAAAATCAAAGTTGCCGATCTGCTTTCCAAGCGCCGTTCACGCTCCGTTGCCCGTCCAAGACAGATGGCAATGGCGCTGGCAAAAGAGCTGACAAACCACAGCTTGCCTGAAATCGGGGATGCCTTTGGTGGTCGTGACCATACTACGGTACTTCACGCATGTCGTAAAATCGAACAACTGCGTGAAGAGAGTCATGATATCAAAGAAGATTTTTCTAACTTAATCAGAACATTGTCTTCCTAGCGCTATGAAATTTATCATTGAACGTGAGCAATTATTAAAACCCCTGCAACAGGTCAGCAGCCCTTTAGGCGGCCGCCCTACCCTGCCTATTTTAGGTAATTTATTGTTGCAGGTGACAGAAGGCTCCCTGTTACTGACAGGTACAGATTTAGAAATGGAAATGAAGGCTCGGGTGACGCTCACTCAGCCACATGAACAGGGTGCGACCACCATTCCGGCGCGTAAATTCTTTGATATCTGGCGCGGGTTGCCTGACGGTGCCGAAATCAGCGTTGAGCTGGATGGTGATCGCATACTGGTTCGATCCGGCCGTAGCCGCTTTTCGCTCTCTACTCTGCCTGCTTCCGATTTCCCCAATCTGGATGACTGGCAAAGTGAAGTTGAATTCTCACTCCCGCAAGCAACACTGAAACGCCTGATTGAGTCTACCCAGTTCTCAATGGCGCATCAGGATGTTCGCTATTATCTGAACGGTATGCTGTTCGAAACTGAAGGGGAAGAACTGCGTACTGTTGCCACAGATGGCCACCGTCTGGCTGTCTGCTCCATGAATATTGGCCAGAGTCTGCCTTCACACTCGGTGATTGTTCCACGTAAAGGCGTTATTGAATTGATGCGATTACTGGATGGCGGAGATAACCCGCTTCAATTGCAGATCGGCAGCAACAATATCCGCGCCCACGTTGGTGACTTCATATTTACATCAAAACTGGTTGATGGGCGTTTTCCTGACTACCGCCGTGTCCTGCCGAAAAATCCGGATAAGACACTGATAGCAAACTGTGACACGCTTAAGCAGGCATTTTCACGAGCAGCGATTTTATCCAACGAAAAATTTCGTGGGGTTCGCATCTACCTGAGCGAAAATCAGCTCAGAATTACTGCCAATAACCCGGAGCAGGAAGAAGCAGAAGAGATTGTTGATGTCAGCTATCAGGGCACGGAAATGGAAATCGGCTTTAATGTCAGCTACGTACTGGATGTTCTCAATGCACTGAAATGCGAGCAGGTAAGTTTGCTGCTGACGGATGCCACATCCAGTGTAAAAATAGAGAATTCAGCCAGCCAGGCCGCGACATATGTCGTGATGCCGATGCGCCTGTAAATAATACGCCTGTATATTAACTCATTGAACATGATTCTCTCGCGTTTATTGATCCGCGATTTTCGTAATATCGCCAATGCCGACCTGCCATTGGCGACGGGCTTTAATTTTCTGGTCGGGCCGAATGGCAGCGGAAAAACGAGCGTACTGGAATCCATTTACACATTGGGTCACGGGCGCGCTTTTCGTAGCATTCAGGCGGGAAGAGTTATCCGCCATGATAGTGAAGAATTCATTCTTCATGGAAGACTAGAACAGCAATCCCACGAGCGAACGTTATCCGTTGGGCTGAGCAAAAACCGTCAGGGTGACAGCAAAGTCAGAATAGATGGCAGTGATGGGCATAAAATTGCAGAGCTGGCGAAAATGCTGCCGATGCAGCTTATCACTCCGGAAGGTTTTACGTTGTTAAATGGCGGCCCGAAATACCGTCGGGCTTTTATCGACTGGGGTTGCTTTCATAATGAACCGCGTTTTTTTGCTGGCTGGGCTAATCTGAAAAGGTTGCTCAAACAACGGAATGCGGCATTACGGCAAGTCACCCGCTATAGCCAGATCCAGCATTGGGATCATGAGCTTGCACCATTGGCAACTCAGATAAGCCAATGGCGGGCTGAATATATTGCAGGTATTGCGGAAGATATTGAGAAAACCTGTAAACAGTTTTTACCTGAATTCACTCTCAATATCTCTTTTCAGCAGGGCTGGGACAAAGAGAGTGAATATGCAGAACTCCTCGCGCGGCAGTTTGAGCGCGATAAAGCATTAACCTATACCGCATCCGGCCCCCACAAGGCCGATCTGCGGATCAGGGCAGACGGCACATCTGTAGAGGATATGCTCTCACGTGGTCAGCTTAAGTTACTGATGTGTGCTCTTAGGTTAGCGCAGGGTGAATATTTCACCCGACAGAGCGGGCAAAAATGCCTGTATCTGCTTGATGATTTTGCCTCTGAATTGGATGCCGGCCGTCGTAAGTTATTAGCCGAGCGTCTGAAATCTACGCAGGCTCAGGTGTTTGTCAGTGCCATTACACCCGAGCAGGTTGCAGACATGATTGACGTAAATAGCAGGATGTTTAGCGTAGAACATGGCAAAATATGCCCTATGGATTTCGAATTCAGCCAACAGAACGACGATTCGAAAGACGAAGGGTAAGAGGTTCAACCACAGGATTAAGATAAGCGAGAAACGTTGATGTCGAATACATATGACTCCTCAAGTATCAAGGTATTAAAAGGGCTGGATGCTGTTCGTAAACGTCCAGGCATGTATATCGGCGATACCGATGATGGTACTGGCCTGCACCACATGGTCTTCGAGGTTGTTGACAACGCTATCGACGAAGCCCTCGCAGGTCATTGTGACAAAATAGTTGTTACTATCCATGCAGATAACTCTGTTTCTGTACAGGATGATGGCCGCGGTATTCCTACCGGCATACACGAAGAAGAAGGTGTTTCAGCAGCGGAAGTCATCATGACCGTGCTGCATGCGGGGGGTAAGTTCGATGACAACTCCTATAAAGTTTCCGGCGGTCTGCATGGCGTAGGGGTTTCTGTTGTTAACGCCTTATCTGAAAAACTGGAACTGACTATCCGTCGTGACGGCAAAGTGCACGAACAGACTTACCAGCATGGGGTTCCACAGTCACCACTGAAAGTGGTCGGTGATACAGAACAAACGGGAACAACCGTGCGTTTCTGGCCTAGTATGGATACGTTCAAAATTAACACCGAGTTCGAATACGATATTCTGGCAAAACGTCTGCGCGAATTATCATTCCTGAACTCCGGTGTTTCCATCCGTTTAGTTGATAAACGTACTAATGCTGAAGATCTCTTCCATTACGAAGGCGGAATCAAAGCATTTGTTGAATACCTGAGCCGCAATAAAAACCCGATTCACCAGAATGTCTTCTATTTCTCCACCGAGAAAGACGGTATCGGTGTTGAAATTTCTATGCAATGGAATGACGGTTTTCAGGAAAATATTTACTGCTTCACCAACAACATTCCTCAGCGCGATGGGGGAACTCACTTAGTGGGCTTCCGTACCGCGATGACCCGTACCCTCAACAGTTACATGGATAAAGAGGGTTACAACAAAAAATCCAAAGTCAGCGCGACCGGTGATGATGCCCGTGAAGGCCTGATTGCCGTTATCTCTGTTAAAGTTCCAGATCCGAAGTTCTCTTCTCAGACCAAAGACAAGCTGGTTTCCTCTGAAGTGAAAACCGCCGTTGAAACGCTGATGAATGAGAAGCTGGTGGAATACCTGCTGGAAAATCCGAACGATGCCAAAACCGTTGTCGGTAAAATCATTGATGCAGCCCGTGCCCGTGAAGCAGCACGTAAAGCGCGTGAGATGACCCGCCGTAAAGGTGCTCTGGATTTAGCTGGTCTGCCGGGCAAACTGGCTGACTGTCAGGAACGTGATCCGGCTCACTCTGAACTCTACTTAGTGGAGGGTGATTCTGCGGGCGGTTCTGCAAAACAGGGGCGTAACCGTAAGAATCAGGCAATCCTGCCACTGAAAGGTAAGATCCTGAACGTTGAAAAAGCGCGTTTTGACAAAATGCTCTCTTCACAGGAAGTGGCAACCCTGATTACCGCACTGGGCTGTGGTATCGGCCGTGATGAGTACAACCCAGACAAACTGCGTTATCACAGCATTATCATCATGACCGATGCCGATGTTGATGGTTCCCATATCCGTACTCTGTTGCTGACATTCTTCTATCGCCAGATGCCTGAGATCATTGAGCGTGGTTATGTCTATATTGCCCAGCCACCACTGTACAAAGTGAAGAAAGGCAAACAAGAACAATACATCAAAGATGATGATGCAATGGAAGCGTATCAGATGTCCATCGCACTGGATGGCGCATCACTGTATACCAATCCACATGCTCCGGCTCTGAAAGGTGAAGCACTGGAACAGCTGGTCACTGAATTCAATGCCGCACAAAAAATCATCAAACGTATGGAGCGTTTGTATCCTCAGGCGTTACTGAGCAATCTGGTCTATCATCCGAAACTGACAGAAGATACCTTAACCGATCAGACCAAAGTGGAAGAGTGGGTCAGTGCCCTGACTATTCGCCTGAATGATAAAGAGCAGCATGGCAGCACTTACAGCTATCAGATCCATGAAAACCGCGAACGTCAGGTTTATGAGCCGGTTCTGTGTATCCGTACCCACGGTGTTGATACCAACTACAATCTGGATTTCGATTTCATTCACGGTGGCGAATACCGTCGCATCAGCAAACTGGGTGAATTGATCAGCAACCTGATTGAAGAAGGTGCCTACATTGAACGTGGTGAGCGCCGTCAGCCTGTGAGCAGCTTTGAACAAGCGCTGGAATGGCTGAGCAAAGAATCACGCCGCGGTCTTTCTATTCAGCGCTATAAAGGTCTGGGAGAAATGAACCCTGAGCAATTGTGGGAAACCACGATGAACCCGGAAACCCGCCGTATGATGCGTGTTACTGTGAAAGATGCCATTGCAACGGATCAACTGTTCACCACCCTGATGGGCGATGCGGTTGAACCTCGCCGTGCATTTATCGAAGAGAATGCGCTGAAAGCAGCAAATATTGATATTTAATATTGCTAACTTTATCCCGGATAATTAATTATTATCCGGGATAATAACTATCATCGAACTTTCATTCATATAATAAGAAAATCATTTTCTTCAATTCATATACTGTAAACAATCATTCCATGAATGAAGATTTTCCTTCAAACATCTCATCAATTCAGACGTTGTTCATATCGTTAAAGCTGAAACCATGTATTAAATGAATATAAAAATAATCATTGTTCATGATGATATAGAAAAATATTTTTACATATAACTTAATTACTTTTTCATTGTATCGATAAATCCAGACCAAATTTGGCCATAAGTAATATACAAATCAGAATCTGAACCAACCTGATAGTCAAAATAGATTTTTGCAGGGCCATTAGGAAAAGATTGTATATTTTCTAGAAAATCACGAGGTATGTTGATAGTTGTCCAATTTATTCCCCCAGGCTTAATCATCAATTCCGCTGTACCTGTCCAGTTAAAATTACCATTAGCAGCGGTAATATATACATTACCGATGACTGTTGCTCCCATTGGAGGAAGTGAAGGATTCTTATCCGTATCAGCTGTTCCAACAATCTTCATGAATAGACCAACTGAACTATTAGGATCGGTATTTATATCCTGATAAGTAATAGTATTGCCTTCAACAACATCTCCATTGCTATTAGTAACTACACATGGATTATATACCCTACTAACATCAGGCCATGGTCCATTCGGGGTTCTGGTATAATTAATCTTTAGTGGAGGAGATTTGTGTGGGTAAGGCTTTCCATTTTCTTCATCGAAAATAATGTAAGTAAAGTTTTGCAAGCTGTTATTTACAAAAATCCCACTAGGTAAAACAAACTTACCATTTATTTGATCTTTATCAAAAAAAATGTATTTTTTGGTATACCTACCATCAACAAAAAATAGTATGTAACACAATTTACCAATATCCGTATTTTTCATTATATCTATATTAAATGAAAATTTACCATCACCAGTGGAGTATATGTTTCTACCATGCAAATTTATAATATCTGGAAGAGGAAAATCATCGGGATAGTTTGTAATTATTTGATTAGTAATAAATAATGCATTTTGCTGGTAAAAAGAATCACTCGTAGCAAAGCTGCTGGATAATATTAAAATAAGATTTTGGGGCTTAACAACATTTATAAAAAATAATATTTCACCATTATCATCTGATTCAATATAAAAACCATCAATACCGTTATGTTTTTCAATTTCTATAACATCTTTATGATTGGAGTAATATATAATTATTCCATCTGGAAATTTGTAAGAGTCGGAGATAATGAATAATTTTTTATTTGGTAAAGAAGTCCCATTTTTATCCTTCAGCGTTGTTGTTACTTTAGTGAACACTTCACCTTTGTGACCTAATGGAAATATTAAAAACGGATTATCGAATTTCCAATACATTGAGGGGACATAAATATCATCATCTAAAGAATAGTTATCCATTTTTTCACCTTTATCGTATTTTGTTTTATAAAAAATAATAACAACAATGATATATACAATTATCTTCTCGATACAATGAGAAGAGTAAGTAAACCCTTCGCTATTTTTAGCTATATTTAGTGAGAGGTAAAAATAAGTCCAAAATGAATAAGTACAACTAATTAACACAATCACTATAAAGTGAGTGCTTTTAAAAATCTAATGACAAAAAGTTATCACCCGTATATGAAAGATACTAAGAATTAAATTTTTCAAAAAAACATGCATCCAATATTTTTAAATACCGCTCACTTAAAGCGGTATTATCCATATTGGCGGGAAACCTCTGTAATAGACTGATTTTCTACAACAATATACGCAGCATCCTACGCAATGGCTCCGCCGCTCCCCACAGCAGCTGATCACCAACCGTAAAGGCAGACAGATATTCAGGTCCCATATTGAGCTTACGCAGGCGTCCCACCGGTGTATTCAGAGTCCCTGTCACCGCAGCCGGTGTTAATTCGCGCATGGTCAGCTCACGATCATTTGGAATAACGCGAACCCACTCATTATGGGAGGCCAGCAACGTCTCAATTTCGTGGATCGGAATATTTCGTTTCAGCTTCAGGGTAAATGACTGACTATGGCAGCGCAATGCGCCAACGCGAACACACAGGCCATCAACCGGAATAATATCGTTACCTGTGTTCAGGATCTTGTTGGTTTCCGCCTGCCCTTTCCACTCTTCGCGGCTCTGGCCATTTTCCAGCTGCTTATCAATCCACGGGATCAAACTTCCCGCCAGCGGAACGCCAAATTGATCTGTCGGCAACGTGCCACTGCGAGTAAAGTCTGTAACGCGCTTTTCAATATCCAAAATAGCAGAAGCCGGATTTTGCAGTTCATCCGCAACCTGATTGTGCAGCATACCCATTTGCGTCAATAGTTCGCGCATATGACGAGCACCACCGCCGGAAGCGGCCTGATAAGTTGAAACTGACGCCCACTCAATCAAGTTATTAGCAAACAAACCACCCAATGACATCAACATCAGGCTGACAGTACAGTTACCACCAACAAACGTTTTAATGCCTTTATTCAGGCTGTCCTGAATGTGCTGATGGTTAACAGGATCAAGGATAATGACTGCATCATCATTCATACGCAGTGCAGAAGCTGCATCAATCCAATACCCTTGCCAGCCCGTTGCTCTCAGTTTAGGGTAAATGTTATTGGTATAATCTCCCCCCTGACAGCTGATAATAATATCCAGTGCTTTGAGTGCTTCAAGATCAAAAGCATCCTGCAATACACCTGATTTACCTGTAAATTCCGGCGCTGCTTGCCCGTGTTGGGAAGTGGTAAAGAAGACGGGGTTAATCTCATTAAAATCCCCTTCCTCGATCATCCTCTGCATCAATACTGAACCAACCATGCCACGCCAGCCGATAAAACCTACATTTTTCATCATCTTTACCCTGTCTTAAAAAAGTCGTTGTCAGCACCCCTGACACCACTAAAGCTGACAAAATATGTGAAAAGGTGCAAGTAAATTTATGCACTACAGGGATAACAGTTTTGTGATGTTAAGCACCATTTTTTACAGCTCATCTTAGTTCTTTTTCAGCCAGTATAATTAGCTATCGAAAAATGATTAATTAACTTATAATTTATATTATTAATTATATCAAATGATATTCCGTTCTGAATTTACATCTTAAATACCCTTACACTTATTTTTATTTCCATACAGAATAACAACCAATCAAGAAAATAAATTATTTTATCCTTCACTATAAAAATATAAATAAATAACAATTTTCAATTATTACAATAAGATTGAAAAAAACCATCTCTTCCTCTATTCAGTTATTTTGAAAACTGATTTAATTGAGTATTATTAAAAATTATTATCATCCAGAGATAGCATTCCAATGGAGCTTTTTTTACAAAACTGCTTAGCTTTCCCGGTGGTTATTTTCAGCGGGCTATTACTTATTGTTTTATTTTATTGGATTTGTGCTGCTTTTGGCTTATTAGACATTGATATTCTTAATATCGATGTAGATAGTTTCGATACCTCTGATGCTTCTGTTCTGGCTGGATGGTTAACAAAACTTGGCCTGAGCGGAATTCCCGTCACCATTATTATCACTCTGATTACTCTGATCGGCTGGCCGCTGGGCTATTTCAGCGAACATTTAATGCTGCGTTTCATTGAAACTGATTTAATCCGTTACTTACTTGGTACAGTGGCGCTGTTTATCGTTGGTTTTATTGCCCTATTACTGACAACCATGCTCCTGCGCCCGTTACAACCGAAACTCGCCAAACTTAATCGTTCCAACAGTGTTGATAATTTAATCGGGAAAATCGCTGAAGTCCGTTCTCCCATAGTCACCGAACAACGGGGCGAAGCACTGATGAATAACAATGGTGCCAGCCTTATCTTGCAGATTCGTGCGCCAGAAAGTGATGGCATTGCCCGCGGGGATCGTGTCGTCCTTATTAGCTACGACGCCACAACGAACAGTTATACCGTCGTCAGTGAAGATGAATTCAGATTGTGACAACGTTCTTGTTACTAAACCCAGTACCATAAATTTTGCTATCTGACATGCCTCACTCTACATTCCGGTCATGGATGAATAGCAGCTTAAACTCCGGGGAATTACGTTAACCCCGAACAGGTTTGCTCGACAATGTTTGCCCTAAAACAAAATGGAGAAACACATACACATGTCAGATATTAACTTGGCTGATTTCATGCCTTTCCTGATAATTATTGCGACAATTATTATCGTCATTCTGGGTTTCTTTGGGCTTTTCAAAGCGTTTTATATCAAAGTCCCACAGGGAACCGCCCTGATCGTTAACGATATGTCAGCTCAGCCCAAAGTGCATTTCACCGGTGCACTGGTCTATCCCGTTATTTATAAGAAAGAATTTATGCGCATCTCCCTGCTGACGCTGGAAGTGGATCGTCGGGGTAAAGATGGCCTGATCTGTAAAGATAACCTGCGTGCAGACATTACGGTTGCTTTCTATCTGCGCGTCAATGAAACCACGGAAGATGTCCTGAAAGTGGCAAAATCTATCGGTGTTGAGCGCGCATCTGACCATAACGCAGTCAACGCCCTGTTTAGCGCAAAATTCTCAGAAGCCCTGAAAACGGTTGGTAAACAATTCGAACTATCAAAACTGTTTGAAGACCGCCAGAACTTCCGCGACCGTATTGTTGATGTGATCGGCAAAGATTTAAATGGTTATGCTCTGGAAGACGTTGCCATCGATTATCTGGAACAAACGCCGAAAAATTCGCTGGACCCGAACAATATTTTCGATGCCGAAGGTATCCGTAAGATCACTGAAATTACGGCAATTCATAATATTGAAACCAACCAGAAAGAGCGGGATCAGGAACTGGCTATCCAGAAGAAAAACGTGGAAACCCGCGAAGCCAGCCTTGCTTTAGAGCGCCAACAGGCTGATGCAGAAGCCCGCCAGAAACGTGAAATTGAAAGCATTCGTGCCCGTGAAACAGCCGAAACCCTGAAAGTCAAAGAAGAAGAGCGTCTGAAAGCAGAGCAGGCCCGTATTCAGACCCAACAGGAAATTGAAATTCGCGAAGAGAACCGCCTGCGTGAAGTGGAGGTGGCGCAACAAAACCGCGAACGGGCCGTAATCATTGAGATGGAAAAGGTCACTCGCGCGCAAGAGCTGGAAATTGTCTCCCGCGAGCGTGAAGTCGAACTCCAGCGCATCGAAAAAGAGAAAGCACTGGAAGAAGAGCGCAAAAATATCTCCAACGTCATTCGTGAACGTGTCGCAGTAGAAAAAACCGTTGCGCAGGAAGAAGAGCGTATTAAAGAAGTCCGCATGATTTCTGAGGCTGATCGCAAGAAACAAATCACCATTATTGATGCTCAGGCCAAGGCAGAGCAGGAGCTGGTTCGGCAGGTGAAACAGGCCGAAGCGGATGAGAACAGTGCAAAATACAAAGCACTGGAAATCAGCACAATGGCACAGGCAGAACTCGAAGCCGCCGCTAAACAGTCTGAAGCGAAAAAACGGATGGCTGAAGGTATTGAAGCGGAAGAAGCGGCTCTGGGTCTGGCTGAAGCCCGTATTCGTCAGGCTAAAGCTGAAGCAGAAGAGAAAGAAGGTCTGGTTCAGGCCAATATCATTGCCGAGAAATTACTGGCAGAAGCTCGTGGTACACAGGAAAAAGGTCTGGCTGAAGCGCGGGTCATGGAAGCTCAGGCTGATGCCTCTGAAAAACAAGGGCTGGCAGAAGCTAAAGTTCTGGAAGAGAAACTGTCAGCTCAGGCTCGTGGTGACGAGCAGCAAGCTCACGCCAAAGAAAAACTGGGTCTGGTGGATGCCAAAGTACTGGAAGAAAAACTGACAGCACAGGCTCGCGGTGAAGGCCAGCTGGGTACAGCACAGGCTGAAGTTATCCGCCAGCGCCTGAAAGCAGAAGCTGATGGTCTGACCGATAAATTCACTGCCATGGGCAACCTTAACGATACTGCCCGTGATCACGAAGAATTCCGTATGCGTCTTGAGAAAGACTTTGAGCAGGCCATGTCTGCCATTGCCGCTAATAAAGAGATCGCCAAAGAGCAGGCAGAAGTTCTGGCAGCGGCACTCAGCAAAACCAACATTGATATCGTGGGTGGCGACGGTAGTTTCTTCAATACCTTCTCCAAAGCGCTTACTGTCGGCAAAGCCATTAATGGCGTGGTGGACAAAAGCCCATTAGTCAAATCAGCCGTTGATAAGCTGCTGACGGGTAAAGGCGATAAAGGCATTGTAGAAAAATTTGTGGAAAAAGAAGTCGGTGAGAAAAAACTGGATTTCAACGCCCTGCTACAAAATCCGGAAGTCCAGTCTCTGGTCAATATGTTCAGTGGCAATCAAAAAGATCAGACGCCAAAAAGCCCGAATAAAGATAATTCCGAAGAGTAATCAGTCATACCCACCGCCACGGCAACCGTGCCGGTGGGCAATTCACATGCCCTGAAACCCGAATTAATCTCATAAAGCAAGGAAACACTTACGCCATGTCAGATAGCCAACTGAATGATAATCAAGTAAACACCCGCGAACAGGAATTGTTGGATAACGCCGTCGCTGAAGGTGGAGCCTATGATATCTTACGCAATCGTCTGTCTGAACAAGGCCAGCAGCTACACGAAAAAGTCAGCCTGCTGAATAGCCGCCGTCTGGAAGAATTTGGCAAAAATCAGACAGATATTATTGGTCGTATCCGTATCCGCACAGAAAATAACTGCGTTGCTAGGGATATTGTCCGCGTCGGTGACTGGCTACTGTTTGGCTACAATGTTTTCCTTGGCTTGAAAAAAGAAACGCGGGTCGAAGATGTTTTCTCCCTGTACAAACTAAAAAAAGAAAATGATGAATATGATGTTGAATCCGTCCCGTTATCGGGCACGTTTCTTAACATCACCAGCTTTGTGCAGGATTTCCACGAACTCTATACCTACTATAAAAACACCCAATTACTGGAACTGGTTGAGCGGGATGGCAAACTCCTTGCCAGTTTCCAGATTGGTGAGCGTATCACCGATATCCGCGTATTCCGCTGGGCAATCTCCAGCGATAAAACCGAAATCAGGTATATCGATAATCGCGGTGAACGTGATATTGCCCTGCCTCCGGCCTATGATTTTGAATGGCAGCGAACAACACGGGAAAATACCGTTCATGGTCGCTATCCACATATGAACATTCTCGATACAGTATTTGTGGAAACGATTGGTGGCGATCTGACCATCAAATGTGAAAACAATACCGAAGATGGGTTGGGTATTTATCGGGAAGCGGTGTTGGATAAAACCCAATCACTGGATGATGCGCAGATCGAATATGCTCAGACAGGCAGTCTGGTTTTGCTGAAAATTCTGCCTTATCGTGAGGATACATGGCGTTATCTGGTTTACAACACGCTGACTCAGACGGTACAACGCATTGATGCCATTGGATTAGCTTGTATTCAGCTACCGGAAGATCACGGTATTATTTTCCCCGGTGGCTATTATCTGCAAAACGGCGAGTACAAAACCTTTGATCAGCCCATGGACGGAATGCGTTTCAGGCGGGTTCGCCGCTCCCCGAATGGCGAAGATGTTATGTATATCTTCTATGAGCCAAAACTCGGTCGGCTGGCACTGTTCAATTACAACCTGATCGAACGTAAGCTACAAAACCCGCTGTTCGGGCACGGTTATGCCATGCTGGAAGATGGTCAGATGGTACTGTTCGAAGGCCAGTCAGATGAGCCAACACGCATCCATCCGATGCAAATCTGGCAAACCCCTTTCTATTCTGACGAATATGCCGCCCGCCAACCGGCAAAAAACAGCTTTCTGGGACGTATCGGTAATGCTGAACTGGTGCGGGGAATTTCCGATCTTTACCATATAGCTAAGGAAATTGAACAACAGCAGATCTCTTCTCAGCTTTATGAAAAACTTTGTCAGGATACCCGCCGTCTGGTGGATATCTACTATTGGCTAAGTGACGAACAGAGCCTGCATATTGCAGCACTTCTCAAAGAGATCGCCAATACCGGCGAACGCGTATTGGATGAATACGAAAAAGTCGAAAGTATTCGTCGTCAATCCGTCCGGGCGATGAATGAGGCCACATCGCATCAAAAAGAGCTGATGATTGCCATGCTGCCGGAAAGCTGGACTGAAACTCAGCAATATATTGATGCCTTAAACAACCTGAGTATCCAGCGTGGTCACTTAATTACCCTGCGTGACCACCGTTATATTGACCTCGTCCGCCTTGATGAAATGGAAGCACAGCTGGCTGACAGTCAACAACGTATTTCACTGGCAACCGCAGATTTCCTCGCCAGCAACAAAGCATTACAGCCTTTCAATCAACAGTTACAAATACTGGATAAGCAAATACAAGAAGCGGCTAACAGCGCCCAATTGACAGAACCATTGGCGGGCATGGAGAAAATGTCAGCCGATCTGGATATGCTGTCAAACCTGATGGCTTCACTGAAATTTGAAGATACAACCCAGCAAACGCATATTATTGAATCCATTTCTGAAATTTACGCCCTGCTGAATCAGGCCAAAGCCAGACTGCAACAGCGCCGCAAAGAAAAAGGCGCTGTTGAATCCGTCGCACAATTTAGTGCTCAATTTAAATTGTTCAGTCAGGGGATCACCAACGCCCTGACACTTTCCACTGACCCCGAACGTTGTGAAGAACAACTCTCACGCCTGTTAGTTCAGCTGGAAGAACTTGAAAGCCAGTTCAGTGACCACGATGAATTCCTGAATGACATTCTGGATAAACGCGAAGAGTTGCTGGAAACATTTGAAACGCACAAACAATCACTGCTGGATGAGCGTCAGCGCAAAGCTCAGAATTTACAGGTTGCAGCAGAACGCTTACTGGACAGCATCAATCGCAGAACAGCCAAATTTTCTTCTCTTGATGAACTGAACGCCTTCTTTGCTGCTGATACCCTGTCGCTGAAAGCCCGTGAAATTATCGGGCGTCTGCGTGATCTGAAAGACAGTGTTAAAGCGGATGATATTGATGCCAAATTCAGGGCCGCACGCGATCAGGCGATCCGCAGCCTGCGGGATAAAAAGGATATCTACGAAGATGGCGGCAATATTATCAAACTTGGGCCTCGTCATCGTTTCAGTGTGAATACACAAGAACTGGATCTGACCATCCTGCCCCGAGGCGACAAATTATATCTGCATTTAACCGGTACAGATTATCAGGAGCCGATAAACAGCCCGGAACTTGAATCGTTGAAACCCTACTGGGCGATTTCCCTTGAATCTGAATCCCCCTCAGTCTATCGGGCAGAATACCTTGCTTATTCACTTATCTACTCAGCCAGCAAAGAGCAGGCCGGATTAACACTGGATGGGCTAAAATCCCTGATTAGCCAGCCGGATATGCTGGAAAAAACCGTGCGTGATTTTGCCGCTCCCCGTTATAAAGAAGGGTATGAAAAAGGGATTCATGATCATGATGCCATCGCCATTCTGCGCAAACTCATTCCTGTAGGGGAAAGTGCCGATCTTCTTCGTTTCAATCCCCATGCCAGAGCGATTGCTGTTCTGTTCTGGGAGCAAGTTCAGCAAGAAAAACAGCCATCTTTGTGGCCGGAACGCGCTCGCACCTGCACCAATATTTATCAACTGTTCCGTAATGATGCCGGTTTACGGGATC
The DNA here is from genome assembly GCF_002632825.1 of Xenorhabdus stockiae. Taxonomy (GTDB): domain Bacteria; phylum Pseudomonadota; class Gammaproteobacteria; order Enterobacterales; family Enterobacteriaceae; genus Xenorhabdus; species Xenorhabdus stockiae. Next base: position 40,637 of record NZ_NJAJ01000010.1, on the reverse strand, counting down.
TGGAAGCCGAAATAGAAGCAGAAATAAGCCTGTTCCGTGAACGCCATCCAATCAGGTGTGAACCCTATCAACAAACACAGGCCGCAGAATATTTGTGTCTGGCGCTGAGTCGCATGACAGTAGAATTTACTTTCAGTAAATATGCCCGAACCTTGCTGGAAGGCCTGCAATCTGCGCTGGAAAAAGCGCATATGTGGGGTGATTTCATTCACTCACAGCAGAATCTCGGCCAGCGCTTTGCTCAACGCTGGACGCTGGTGGAGAACTGGCTGAACGGGCTTTGCTCCTTAGCTGAATTTGCACCACTAAAAGATTATATTTCGGAAGCTGTCGCCCTGACCGTACTGGATAAATCACTTAACGTGCGCTTCAGTGAAGTCGATCTGCACTTTACTGTCACCAATTTAATTGGCGAACATCCTTCCATCATTAACCAGACGCTGACGCTCAGCCTTGATGACTATTTCGGCCGCATGAGAAAACAGCGCAAGGTATTTATCCCCGCTTATCATCATTATCAGGAATTACGTCAGGGTGTCCTGAATCAGCAGCGCCAATCCCTAAAGCTGCATGAATTCAAGGCTCGACCACTGAGTTCATTTGTCCGCAATAAACTGATCAACGATGTTTATCTGCCATTAATCGGCGATAATCTTGCCAAACAAATTGGAGCTGTCGGAGAAGGTAAAAGAACAGATCTGATGGGAATGTTGTTGATGATCTCCCCACCGGGCTACGGTAAAACCACCCTAATGGAATATATCGCTAACCGTCTTGGCCTGATCTTCATGAAGATTAACGCTCCGGCATTAGGGCATGATGTACTATCACTCGATCCGGCTCAGGCACCGAATGCGACAGCCCGTCAGGAGCTGGAAAAGCTGAATCTGGCACTGGAAATGGGCAATAACGTGATGCTGTATATTGATGATATTCAGCATACCAATCCTGAATTTCTGCAAAAATTTATTTCTCTGTGCGACGGAACACGGCGTATAGAAGGTGTCTGGAAAGGCAAAACCAAAACTTACGATATGCGCGGTAAAAAATTCTGCGTCGTTATGTCCGGTAACCCCTATACCGAATCCGGTGAGCTATTCAAAATCCCTGATATGCTGGCAAACCGTGCCGATATTTATAACCTCGGTGAAGTACTGGGAGGTATGGAAGAAGCCTTCACGCTGAGCTATATCGAAAACAGCCTGACTTCAAATCCGGTATTGGCTCCGCTGGCATTACGCGATATGAACGATCTTTACCTGTTTATCGATAAAGCAATGGGCAAGTCCTTCTCCGGCAATGCCTTAAGTTACCCATATAGTGATGCTGAAATTACTGAAATCGTCGCAATCCTTGAACGGCTGTTAATCATGAGAAGTGTCGTTTTCAAAGTTAACCAGCAATATATTGCCAGTGCCGCCCAGTCAGACAAATACCGGACAGAACCACCGTTCAAACTACAGGGCAGTTACCGCAATATGAATAAACTCAGTGAAAAAGTTTCTGCGGTCATGAATGAAGCTGAAATACAGCGCATTCTGGATGATCACTATCTGGGAGAAGCACAACTACTGACCAGTGGAGCAGAAGAAAACTTACTTAAACTGGCCGAACTTCGTGGCACCCTGACACCAGAAGAAGAACTGCGCTGGCAGCAGATAAAGCGTGATTTTATGCGCAATAAAGCATTGGGTGGCGATAACGCCGATGTAGGCGATCGGGTTGTAGCTCAGCTTGCTGATTTGGTTGAGAGTGTTCAGGCATTAGGGCATAACTAAAAAGAATTTATACACAATGAATTTCAAGATACGTCGCGGCGGCAAGGGAGTAACAAATTCGTCGGGAACGAATTTACCCAGCCAAAGGCTGCCTTCGGTGAAAGGCAGGAGCCTTTCATCAATCCTCAGGAGCATAGATAACCGTATGTTTATAAAAACGGTGACTGGAGTGAGCGAGTGCAGCCAACAAAGAGGTAACTTGAAAGACGAAGTGTATAGGCATTTTAAACGGAGGTAGATAATGATGGCTATATGGTTTAAACAACGCCTTTATATCCTGATAGGGCTAACCTCACTGCTTAACCTGATTACCCGCAGATGACAGTCCGTTACGATAACGGACTGTTGATAATTATGTCCACTCCAAAGCCGGATCATCTACTGGTTGACGTAAAACCTGTTTATCTTTTTGATAATCATGTGACACACGCCAGTTTTCGCTGCGTCCCTGACGGGGAAGAGCATCACCGCTTCGTTTTACATAACTGGATTTCAGCGCCCCGAAAATATTCTCATCCACCACAATCTCATCCGGCTGCGCATGTGGAGTCACAACCATAGCCTGACGACGATCCATTTCATGGAACAGACGACATATATAATCCGCTGAAAGATCAATTTTTAATGTCCAGGCATTATTAATGTACCCAAACAGGTAAGCAAAATTAGGAATATCCCGAATCAATGTTCCCTTATAAAACATAATGTTACTAGGATCTATCGGTTGCCCATCAATGGAAAGCCCAATCCCCCCCATAAGCTGTAATTGTAAACCTGTCGCTGTTACGATGATATCTGCCGGTAACTCCTTACCAGACTGCAACAAAATGCCATTCTCAGTAATATTCTTAATATGATCAGTAACAATCGATGCTTTTCCTTCTCTTATTATCTTAAAAAAATTACTGTCGGGCACAAAACACAATCGTTCATCCCACGGCATGTACTCAGGCGTAAGATTTTTCATGTCAAAGTCAGGGCCAACTTTCCTTTGGGCTAGTCCCAGCAAAAATGCTCTCAACATATTGGGAAAATATCGGCTTATCTTATACAGGTAACTGAAAAATAATATATTACGCTCTCTGCTCAGGGCATAAATCCAACGCTGAGGAATAATGCCTTTAAAAAATTCAGCGAATTTATCCCTGCCCGGTATTGAAAAAATATAACTGGGAGAACGCTGTAGCATAGTAATATGTTCTGTATCATTAGCCATTGCCGGCAATAAAGTTACCGCTGTCGCACCACTTCCAATCACAACAACCCGTTTCCGTTTGTAATCTAAAGTCTCAGGCCAATGTTGCGGATGAACCACCGGGCCCTTGAAATCTTCAAGTCCGGGAAGTTTGGGGGAATGAGGCTCATCATGGTTAAAGTAACCTGTCGCACCGATCAGAAAATTGCAGGTAAACTGCCGGGTTTCACCGCTGGCCTCATCAATTGCTGTAATCTCCCATTGACGGCTTTTATTTGACCAATTAATGAGGATTATTTTTATCCCAAACTGAATTTTTTTATCAATTTTATACTCCTCCATCGCTGAACGGAGATAACGTTTGATTGAAGGCCCATCAGCAAAAATACTGGTTTCTGTCCAGGGACTAAATTTATAGCCATAACTCATCATATCCGAATCAGTACGAATACCCGGATAACGGAATAAATCCCATGTTCCACCAATTGCACGACGACGCTCTAATATCCACACTTTCTTATCAGGGCATTCTCTGGCTAGATGGCATGCCATACCGATACCAGAAACACCAGCCCCCATAATCAAAACATCGTAATGATTATTCATATTCCCCCCTATAAGGTATTTTCTGACGAGGACATTTTCCCACCATCGCAACATGTTATTTTTTATTCAATAAAACAACCATTTGTATTTATGAGGGGGGACTAACATTAATCGAGGCCGGGGGAGGGATAGAATTTGTACAGCAATGATGGTGATAAAAATAAGCCAGCGCGGTCAGCAACAATGTGGAGTATAGAGCTACTGAATATTCCGCGTAGCCCTAGGAAAGACTTTCATTATAAATCAATCACTAGCCGTTTACCTTTCGCTCTGGAACAGCAAATCAGCAAAGATGTCTGGCTCTCTCTTTCTTCATCACTAAAATAGTGATCACGATGATCAGCCTCACCTTCTAAAATCGCCGTTTCACAAGTTCCGCAGATCCCTTCTCGGCATAAACTTTCAACCACTGCGGCGTTATTTCTTTCAATAACTTGCAGAATTGTCGATTCACTATCGACCTCCAGTTCAATTCCTGATCTGGCAAGCACAAGGGTAAAAGCATCCCCGGTTTTATCTTCAACCGCAAACTGCTCAAAATGTAACTGATATTGGGGAAATCCGGCTTTTTGTGCCGCTTGTTTTACACCTTCACTCAATGAATTTGAACCGCATGTATAAATGTGGCTTCCTTCAGGCAATTGAGCGATGAAAGTCTCCAGCTCAATACGGGAACCTTCAGATGAAACATGGCAAACAACTTTATCTTTAAATTCTGATGTCATTAATTCCTGCCAGAATGCGTTTTCATTGGCATTCCGGTAACAATAATGAAGTTCATAATCTGCATTTTGCTGTTCCAGCTGATGCAGGTGAGACATAAATGGCGTGATCCCGATTCCACCCGCAATTAAGATATGTTTTTTGGCTTCAGGCACGATTGAGAATAAATTATTAGGCTCAGAAACAAAGAGTTTATCCCCAATAGTGACTTTTTCATGCATAAATGCCGAACCACCGCGTGAACGCGCTTCCCGCTTAATTGCAATTTGATAACGTTGTTCATCAAAAGGAGAATTGAGCAACGAATAGGCATTACTATAATTACTGCTACCATCCTGCATTTGAACAAAAATATGACTGCCAGCAGTAAACGAGGGTAAATGCGTATTTTGATCAGGTATTAACGTGAAACGCTTAATGGTTGGCGTTATTGTTTCAATATCACTGACAATGACACCAACCATTTGATAACTAGCCATAAACTACACCTCATTCTTCATGGTAGATTTGCGCAATAAGATTATGGAAATAAGCGATACCATGCTCACTCATCCCACTTCCTGTGCTATCTGCCATGATGCGCCCCTGACCACGATAGCCACGGGATTTCAGCCCTTTTTGTACGCTTTCAACCAAACGAAGATCTTCCGGGCGAAAAACATCGCGATACCATTCGATCAAATCGTTTTGCTCCTGCGTCAGGTCCTCATTGGTAAAGTAAATATCGTAGTGTTGTAGCGTTGTTTCCGCATCAACCGGAAATTCATAAATAACCGTCATCATGCCTTTAATGGGCGTAACGTTGTACATAGTACAAGGCCATAACCAAAAACCATGGAATGAAGATTCACCTTCAAATTTGAAAGATTGCTCTGAGGGAACAGCATAACCAAATTGCAATGACCAGTTATCACGCATAGTATGCCAGTAGCGATCAACCTGAACAGAAGTAGAAAAACCCGGATGGGCCGGAGCACAGTGATAACATTCCAGATAGTTATCAACAATACTTTTCCAGTTAGCAGGAGTTGATGTCGTGAAACGGGCAGCCAGTTTTAAATCGTAAACTTCAGGGCAGGCTTCCGATACTTTGGCTCCTAATCCCGGCAACTGTTGTTCAACTGTACCGGCATTTACATCCATATTAATAAAGACAAAACCAGCGTATTCCTCCAGTTTAACAGGAGTCAGAGTCGCTAATTCTTTATCAAAATTGGCCACATTTTCGCAATTACGCGCGTGTGCTAAGGTGCCATCAAGTTTAAAGGCCCACGCGTGATAAGGGCAGGTGATCACATTTTTTGCCTTACCTTCCCCTTTTAATAACTGGTGTCCACGATGAGGACAAACGTTAAAAAATGCCCGTAATACTTTGTCACGCCCACGCACGATGACAATGTTTTCACCAATAATTTCGCGCGTAATGTAATCATTCGGGTTAGCCAACTCGCTGATGTGTGCAACACAGATCCAACTCTTAGCGAAAATCGCTTCTTTCTCATAATCAAATACACTCTGAGAAGTATAGAAACGGGCTGGCATGGTATAAGCTTCTGTCGGGTTTGCACAAAAATCTCTTGGCAATGTGAAATCAGGATGTTGGATGCTCATATCAATTCCTTAATCTTCTTATGACGTTCATTGACTGTTTTGTTAGTTATTGCTGTCGTGGATGAAGGTATTGTTAGTATTTTTTACTTTTATCGGCACCGGAATAACAACATTCTCCTGCTGTTCAGAAGTATCAATAAGATGGGCAGGAATATGTGCGTAATCTTGTTTTATCCAGCGAATAAAACCATAGACCTTAAATAATAGGATCACCAGAAAGGGGAGTGCTGTCAGCACTACCGTTGTTTTCATTGTTTCCAGAGAAGCTTGTGTAAACAAAATCGAAAGGGGAATGAGTGTAATCACCACACACCAGAAAAGACGTAAATTCCGGCTGGGGTCCTGACCTTCACTTAAATTACGGGTACTGGTTGCTGCCATCGTATAGGCCACCGCATCCATATGTGAGGCCAGAAAAATAATCATAATGCAAAGATAGGCAATAAGGAAAAACTGGCCGAATGGCAACGCATTCAATAGTTGATGAACCGCGGTTTCACCACCTAACGTATTTAATATTTCAGGGACATTAATGGCTCCGGTAATAAATTGGTGCATCGCATAACTTTCCAGAACCCCAAAGAAAAACCAACAGCCAAACGTACTGCCTAATAACAATGCCCAAATCACTTCCTTAATTTTTCGCCCGTGAGAGACCCTCGTCACAAACATAGCAACACCGGGAGTATATGAAATCCACCACAGCCAATAGAAAACAGTCCAGCTACGGGTAAATTGGCCATCCCCCATAGGGTCGGTAAACAAGCTCATTTGTAGGAAATTCTGCGTCGTCAGACCAATGGTATGAATAATATTATTAATGATAAATTCTGTCGGCCCTGCCATCAGAACCAGAAACGCAAACCCCAATGCACCCCAACCCACCATCTGGCTTAATCGCCGCATACCATTATCAATGCCAATATAAGAACTTAAGCTGAAAATTAATGCGGCTAATAATGTGATTCCGGCCTGAACCATAAAATTGTTCGGTATGCCGGTTAACACTGAAAGCCCACCACTTAATGTCGATGCAGTCACTACTAACGAAATCGTTAATGCGCCTACCGTCGCAATTAAGAATGTCATATCAACCAAACGCCCCCAAAAACCCTGAGGATTGATTTTGATAATGGCAGAAATGATCCCTGACAGGCTCAGACCTTTATTTTTTCTGACATGAAAATGGTAAGCCATCACCAATGAAGCCAAAGCATAAGTAGCCCAGGCACTGACTCCCCAATGGAAAAAAGAGTAACTGATACTGTATTCCAGAGCCTTAGGCGTATGAGGAGCAATATTCAGACCAGGCGTTTTATAGTAATAGGCCCACTCCATCACCCCCCAATATAACGTCGATGAACCAAGCCCCGCACAAATAAACATGCATAACCACGGTGCTGTAGCATATTTTGGCTTCCCTTCGCCAAGACGAATATTGCCGTATTTACTCAGTGCCAGATAAAGAACAAACATCAAAGCGACAAGCACTAAAATCTGAATGGTTGACCCAAGCAAACGAGTCAGACCATTAAAAATTGCATTAGCAATAACACTTGTTTTTTCAGGAAATGCACCGAGTGTTATTGCTATCACAATAATACAAACCAGACTGATGACAACTAACGGAATATCTTTCTTTGGGTTGCTCAGCATAAAACCTCCGCTTTACCATTTTGTATATCTCCTTATTTTTTATGGATACACAAAATTGCCTGCTATCGTTGTTATGGACAGGACAAAAGGAAAACGTGCAACTAAGTAAGAACAAAACTTATCGCTTCTTTTTGTTAACAATAAAAATATAGTGTCGCTACACTATTTAAACAATTAGCCAAACAGTAAATAGATAAAACACATATCGTAATTAATGTTTTGTGATGTTAGTTCAGAATCAGTCTGAAATCAGATAATAAAAAACCATATCCTCAATAAAGAATATGGTTTTTAGAAAATAATGTTTTTTTAGAAAAGAATAATTTTAAGCATTCAAATGCCCAACGATGGCTTCTCCCACCTGCTGTGTTGATGCCTTTCCTTTCATATCCGGGGTCACAATGCCTTGCGCGATTACCGCTTCAATCGCCGCTAAGATATCATCATGAGCACCCTGATAACGTTTATCTCCATCACCTAAAAACTGTAACATCATGGCTCCGGCCCAGATCATAGCAATCGGGTTAGCAATATTTTTGCCATAAATATCCGGTGCAGAGCCGTGAACAGGTTCGAACAAAGAAGGGAAATTCCTTTCCGGATTTAGATTAGCAGAAGGGGAAATTCCAATAGTTCCGGTACATGCCGGCCCAAGATCGGAAAGAATATCACCAAATAAATTGGAAGCGACAACAACATCAAACCGCTCTGGATTCAACACAAAGCGGGCACAAAGAATATCAATATGTTGTTTATCCCATTTAATATCAGGGTACTGTTTTGCCATCTCTTCAACGCGCTCATCCCAGTAAGGCATACTTATCGATAACCCATTGGATTTCGTTGCAGAAGTTAATAATTTACGGGGACGACTCCGGGCTAATTCAAATGCATATTTCAGAATGCGATCAACCCCACGGCGGGTAAAAACCGACTCCTGAATCACCACTTCATGCTCTGTTCCTTGATTAAAACGCCCCCCAATAGCAGAATATTCCCCTTCAGTATTTTCTCGGACGACATAGAAATCGATATCTTCCGGTTTCTTATTCGCTAACGGGCAAGGCACTCCCGGTAACAAACGTACAGGACGCAAATTAACATACTGCTGAAAATCACGGCGAAACTTAAGTAATGATCCCCAAAGTGATATATGATCAGGCACAGTTTCAGGCCAGCCTACCGCGCCAAAATAAATGGCATCAAATTGCATTAATTGATTAAACCAGTCATCCGGCATCATTTTGCCGTGCCTGAGATAATAATCGCAGCTGGCCCATTCAAAATATTCAAACGATAAATGAAGATCCCATTTTTCAGCCACCGCCTGCAAAATCCGAATACCTTCAGGAAGCACTTCATGACCAATTCCATCACCCGGAATTGCTGCAATTTTAAACGTTTTTTTCATCGAGTATATCTCATTTATCAGGGTACAGAATTGACTTTCTGGATATCTTATAATTGACTGATTTGTATTCAATACTAAAAATGTAGAAATATAATTTACAATCTATGAATAATCTTCCCTTTTTACAGGATCTACGCGTTTTTCTTTTAGTGGCGAAAAGAGCCAGTTTTGCCGCCGCTGCGGAAGAGATCGGTGCCTCTCCCGCTTTTATCAGTAAGCGCATTGCGATATTAGAGAATGTATTGAATGTCAGTCTGTTACACCGAACCACACGTCGGGTATCCATCACAGAAGATGGTGAGCGGATTTATGAATGGGCGCAGCATATTCTGAACGATGTTAACCAGATGATGGATGAGCTCTGTGAACTTCGGCAAGAACCGCAGGGAAAGATCAGAATTACCAGTAGTTTTGGCTTTGGCCGGAAGTTCGTTGCTCCGGCATTATCAGCATTGATCCAGACTTATCCACAGCTCGATCTTCGTTTTGATGTGGAAGATCGTCTTGTTGATCTGGCGACCGAAGGGATTGATCTCGATATTCGTATTGGTGATGAGATTGATGACAATCTTATTGCCCGCAAACTGGCATCTAACCGCCGGATCCTCTGTGCATCACCGGATTATCTTGCCCGTCATTCAGTGCCAAAATCAATTAATGAACTCCCTTCTCATGCCTGTCTGGTGATCAAAGAGCGGGATCATCCGTTCGGGATCTGGAAACTACAAAACAGCACAGGAGTTCAATCAATAAAAGTCACTGGACCAATGTCATCCAATCACGGTGAGATCATTCACCAATGGTGTCTGGATGGACACGGTATTATCCTGCGATCATATTGGGATGTTAGAGAAAGTATTAAATCAGGGGCGTTAGTACATATCCTGCCGGAATATTACCAATCAGCGAATATCTGGGCGGTTTACGTTACACGCTTGGCTATGTCCGCCCGTATCAGAGTAACAGTTGAGTTTTTAGAGCGTTATTTTAAGGAGCATTATTTGGAATAGAGTGATACTTCTCATAGATAAGCACACTCTTATTACATAAAATCATTGTCCATTTAATATATGGAAATCACACCTTGAATAATTATAAATTGCTCCCTGCGCTGGTATCAATACTGAAAACACTTAACCTGACCGAGTCTGCAAAACAGTTAAATGTTACCCAGTCTGCAATGAGTAAAACATTAAATCAGCTACGTGAAGATTTTCATGACAGAATTATTGTGCGGGAAGCCAATCAGTTCATCCTGACGAAAAAAGGAGAAAAACTGAAAGCACAACTTCCGGCCTTACTTCAACAGTTAAATAATCTTTATTCACCCGAATTAATGGAACCAAGTCTTTGCAACAGAAAGTTTACTTTAGCTTCCAGCGATTATGTTGCTCAGGCTATTTTACCTTCTATATTGAGCCATATTGAAAAAGAAGCACCTAATATCAGTATTGAATATAAACAATGGCATAAGGATAACCTGTATAACTTAGCTGAGCAGGATGTGGATTTAGTAGCAACAATTGCTGATTCAGTACCCGATAATTTATACGGGAATTTAATGGCGGAAGACCCGCTTGTAGTGGTATTCAGGAACGACCATCCTCATTATAATAACAATATGACGATCAGCAACTATATTAATGGCCGACATATTCTCATCAGTGGCGGTGGAGATAAAAACAGCCCGATTGATCAACAATTAGCGATAATGAACCGGAAACGACATATTTTCGCAACAGTTCCTTTTTTCCAATCAGCCATTGAGTTGGTATTAAAAACGGACACAATGCTGACCATGCCACTGCATATCGCAGCTGATTTTTCTCAGCGATATGATTTAAAAATAAAAACCTTACCTATTGATATCAAGCCACAACAATACTACTTACTCTGGCATGCTAAACACCATGAAGACCCGGAACATAAATGGTTCAGAGAACTTTGCTTACCTTTAATCAAAAATCACCTTGAAAGGACGATAAAATACGGTATGAAATTAATTCATACCCACAAGTAGATTTATCATATTTACAAGAAGATTAATGGCATTAATATACTATCCAGCCAACCCAGGAAAAATATAATGCCATCAATAGAAACACTCATTCCATTTATTGGAATATCAACATTTTTATGCTTCTTACCGGGGCCAGATAATATTTTAGTCTTAAGCCAATCAGCCCTGAACGGACGGAAAACAGGTATATCCATTACCATTGGATTGTGTCTCGGGTTAATAATACATACATCTTTAGTTTCATTAGGTATTGCTGCAATAATACGGGAAAATACTATCGCTTTTGAGATTATTAGAGGGCTCGGAGTACTTTATTTAACCTATCTGGCATGGGGAGCTTTCAATGCCAATCCTATTTGCCTCAAGGATAATTCTAAATTTTTCAGTAAAAGCAGAAAACTTATTAAAAAAGGGATGATAATGAATTTATCAAACCCCAAAGTAATTATTTTCTTTTTGGCTTTCTTGCCACAGTTTATCAGTAACCATGAAGAAGCAATGCCTGTTTCACTACAATTATTATACTTGGGATTGATATTTGTCGGCGTAGCTTTTATTTCATTTACGATGATATCTTACTTGTCTGGTTTTTTACATGAATTTATCGAGAATGATTCATCAGTACAAACTATTTTAAATAAAGTAACAAGTCTTATTTTTATTGGTTTAGCAATTAACTTATTAATGAGTCAGATTTAAGGTTAACAAATTTATTCGTTGAAAGTAAAAAAAAACAAAGGTATGGTAATCCCCATACCCTTTGGTGAGTTAATAATAGAATAAAATAACAGAGATAAAAGTATTGTAGAGAGCGTGTAGTACTATCGGTGTAATCAGAGAGCGAGTATATATCCTTACATGGCAAAGGATAACGGAAAACACAAATAACATAATAAAAGTAGTTGGTGATGAATATTGCATATGCGCGGCAGAAAATAGCAATGATGCTATTATAATGGCTATATTTTTTCCTATTTTTCCATAACCTATTCCTGCATTCAATAAAAAACCACGAAAAACAATCTCTTCGATAATGGGTGCTGCTATACACATAGAAATTATATATAAAAAAAGAGTAATACCAGATAAATCAGCAAGATTTGAAATCCAAGATTCTTCTCTGCCAAGAACTCCATGTATACACATCAATGTAAATACAGCTAAAGCTGGTAATACGAGATCTACCAATCGTAATTTCCCAAGAGGCATTAAGTTAAATTTTTTCTGATAACTACTCCAGCAAAGGAGTGAATAAGGTAACCAGATAAGAATAAATAATACAGGCAGAGCTAAGTTAGCACGATATAGCTCTACCGCATTAGGAAAGAAAATCAACAGGAAAGACAAGGCAAACCAGCCGATATAAACTGCTATGCAAATTAATGAATGGGTAACTCTATCTGTGTATTGCATCATGCTTTAGGGTAACTTCCGTTTAAATGATGATGTTATACCATGAAATTCGCTAAATTATAGTCGTAAAATCCTATTAGGATTGGGGCTAATTGTTCGAATTCACAGGGATCTAAAAATGATCTAACTAAAATTAAAATCAACCAATTTTATCTAACCCGCCAATATCCCCCTTTTTTCGCACCAACCCGAATTAAATACCCACATTCCTGCAATACTTTAATATTTCGTTCTATTGTTCTAGGAGTAACGCCTAAATCACCAGCTAGTTGAGATATTGTTATAGCTGGATGATTGACAATAATAGACAGGATTTTTTTCGCAGTCGCGTTCAGTTGTTGTGTATTTTCTTCCGACATTTGTACCGACATTTGTACCGACATTTCTTCCGACTCTAAGATAGTATCCTGCTGTTCTGTATCAATACTTTCCTTAAGTGCTTCAGCTAATTTTTCCAGTATAAAATCAATAAATACCGTGCAATCACTGGTCTTATCACATTCTCTAAGCACCTGATAATATGCCTGCTGCTGATAATGAATAATGGTTTCAACCGGCAACCATGCCAACTCCGAGCGCCATTCACTCAAAATCAACGTTTGCCATAAACGGCCCATGCGGCCATTACCATCAGCAAATGGATGAATAAATTCAAACTCATAATGAAAAATAGAACTGGCAATTAACGGATGGATATCAGTTTGCTTTAACCATGTAAGTAATTCGTTAATCAAACGGGATATTTGGCTGGCAGGAGGTGCCATATGGATAAGTTTATTTTCACGATAAATACCAACATCATTGCCACGTAATTGCCCCGGAAAATCAATTAATCCCATCATCAATAATCGGTGTGCGGCTAATAAATCAGATAATTGGTGACTACGCCAATCCGGTAATTTCTCATAAGCTAATATGGCATTGTGTACTTCCTGAATATCCTTTGCAGGAGCCAATACACGTTTACCATTCATAATTGCTGTGACTTGCTCGATCGATAAACTATTATGCTCAATAGCCAATGATGCTTGTATTGTGCGAATCCGGTTTTCTTTACGTAACAAAGGAGAATTCATCTCACTTTGTACTGACCAGCGCCCCAATAATTCACCTATTTCTATAACACGATTAAGTATAGATGGAGTGATACGGTAAGGAGGTTGGTAGGCCGCCACATTAATTTCCTCTTGAATTGACCAAGTGTTAAAGTGAGGTTATCACAACATCATATTAACCTGAATTTATAGAATTCTGCCTATGAGTGAATACCAATATTACCATTTTGAACGGCTGGATGGCGTGCTGTCCGCACAGCAAAAAGCCAGTCTGAGAATGATCTCCAGCCGTGCTGAAATCAGTTCGAGTCATTTTACTGTTCATTATAATTACAGTGATTTAAAAGCTGATCCAGATAAACTAATGGTTCAGTATTTTGATATCGGGCTTTACTATGCGAATTGGGGCCAGATTATTTTCTACCTAAAAGTACCGTTAGATACGATCCCGCCGGTATTTATGCGCATTGATGATGGTGATTCTGTAACCTGTGAGAATGTGAATGGGTACGTACTATTCACATTTTCTGTGGATGAAAATGATTATTATATGGACGATGCTGATGCAAGTGATTATCTGAATCATTTGGTTGAGTTACGTTCAGAGTTGCTGAGAGGAGATTACCGTCTGCTATATCTCCCCTGGCTGAAACTCGCATTTGATAACGATGAGACGCTGTCCGAACTCCCTTTGATTAATTTCGATTTTAATCAATTATCTGAAGCACAATTGGCATTTGCAGAATTATTCGGTATTCCTCCAGCAGCATACAAGGCTTTGGGTATGCTGCTTAAATCATCATCAGCACATCCCGCTGAGGTTAAGCAGTTGACCACAGAAGAGCAAATTAATCAGCTATCTGATGCAGATAAAGATTTGTTATTGAAATCCTTATTTGATAAAGGACAACTGACTGTACATCAAGCGCGGGCATTGGTTTGCAAACCATCAACCAGCGATGATTATCAATATTGGCTGAATCCTTCCTCACTTCATACTTATTGGCAGGCTGCGAATGAGGAAATGGAACGGGAACGCTTGCTGGCTGAAGAAAGGGAGCGCGAACAAGAGCGGCTTGCAACATTAAAACGGCTCAATGCGGTCTTTGCCGCAAAAGAAATTCACTGGAAAAATGCGAAGACATACAGTGAACAAGGCCATGCCAGCGCTTACGATAAAGCGGTCAGAGAAATAAAAGATCTGTACGCGGCTTATCAGATTAATAATTCATTAGCCGAATTTGTGACTATTTATCAGTTATTTGCCAAGGGTATAGAGAGAAGAAGAACATTAGTTCAACGATTGGAATTACTCAATCAGGAAATTAATAAGTATCAGGGTAGTATGTAATTTAATTCCCCGTCCTTTTGTGGCTGTTTTGGGCGGGGAATACAGTGAGCAGGATAACTTCCTACTTTAGCTGAGAGTATAAATCCGCAATGGAACGAACCACTGCGGCAGTCGTCTGGCAATCCACTACTGCCGTATGCGCTTTTCCCTTTACTGACACTCCCGCAGCCCGTGCTGCATTGGCCAGTGAAATAGTGCCATATCGGTTTGTTGCGCCATAAAACTGAGCAGCTAATTCCATTGCACACTGAGACTGCAACTGCTTTATCCAACGTGTATACATCGCAAATGCCTTCGCAGTCTGGGCTATAAGCCTGAGATCAAACTTTTCATTAAAAATAATCAAAGGACGGCTGGCCAAAAGCGGGATAAGTTCATCAGCAATCTGCGGCCATTGAGGTTCATTACTCAAAGCACTCAGGGTTATACCGTGGACAGCTTGGGCTTCAGGATCAATCAGTACAGAAGGGCGGAGATAGCGCTGAAAAATCTCCTTCCCATCGATATCTGTAACAGCTATCTCAACGACCTGTGCCTGTTTATCTAAACCTGTGGTTTCAGTATCCAGAATATAGGCACGTTCCGTGATCCATTGATGGGCCTGTGTAATAATTCTTTCTCGGAACATCTTTTTTTCCTTAATAATTTTAAGGATAGTTGCTTTATCGGGATACTTTTCTGGATCAAACACTATTATTATCCTTTCTTATTTATCGTATTAATTCAAATAGGATCTTTAAGCATTAAACCAAATAAAGGATTATCAACAACCGGGACAGCCGCGGTATCAAATTTGTCTGGCTCCGGCAAAAAATCAATATCCCTTAATGCGGCAAACCGTGACGGTGCCAAGTAGGCTTCTTCGATATCATCCGCGTACATCACCATACCAAACTCATTTTCATCCAGCGTCACAAATCGACGATTACGCGTGTTAAACAGTACATAACCAACCACATCAGGATCTTTTTCCATTAACTTTAACGCATCGAGCTCTTTCTTAAGTTTTTTTAGTTTCATAATAAATTTCCTCTCGTTTTAATAGCCACAATTAGTTCCACCTTAAGTTAAAATGCTAACCAATGATTTTTATTGAGGGTTTTAACGGCAACTTCAATTTGCCTTAGAGTAAATTGCTGCTTGTGCTGGTTCCAACTGTGTACAGCCCGAGTTATTTCCTCTGCGCTTTTTGTGTGCTCATACTTAATCAGCCAGTACAGTGGCTCCCCAGCCTCTTGCATAAAATAAAGCAGCCTATGTACCTCAAGCAGAGAATACGTTACCTAGAAGTGGTCCTCTGCATAGTAATGCATATCATATCTATTCAGACAATCAAATTCCGTGTGCCACTACAGTTCGGAAGCAGTGAGTATAAGTGAGGCTGAGGTGGGTGTCTTATGGAAGCCTCATTTTACTTTTTTATCTATATTTAGAATAAATTTGTAACTACTATTTAAGATAGGATATCTATTAGGTTAGGGTAATTGACTCCAGCCGGAAGAATGAATAAATGACAAAAATCGTCGACACGATAAAAAATTTCTACTAGCTTAACCATAGCTTGTTCTCCCTCAGAGCAGTTTTTCAACATTTACCAAAACTTTCTTCTGAAACAGGCAGTTAGTCGATTTTTATCCAAAACTCAGGTTAATTAAAAGGATTAAGCTCAATGTCGAGTATGGTGTTTTGCCGCGGGTGCGGTAATAAAATTCACGAAACAGCTAAGGCGTGTCCAAACTGTGGTGCAATACAAGGCACTGTAGGAACTAAAAACCGTATCGCTGCTGCGCTCTTAGCATTTTTTCTAGGGGGTATTGGCGTTCATAAGTTTTATCTGGGTAAAATCGTGCAAGGCTTTTTATATCTGATTTTCTGTTGGACGTTCATCCCTTACATCATTTCTTTCATTGAATTCATTATTTACTTGTGCAATTCCGATGAAGAGTTTGCCCGTAAGTATGGTTAACCCTCTAATAAGTTTAATTAAAATGGGGTAAGCAGTACCGAAATCGTACATCAGCAAAAATAAAATAGAGCAATTTTAAATGAAATTTGGCAGAAATGATCCTTGTCCCTGTGGCAGCGGGAAAAAATACAAACGTTGTTGTATGGATAGCGTTTCAAAGCAACAGGCGAAATTGTTAGATGATATTTCGCAATTCGCTGCTATGAACCCAAATCTGACGCTAGATGAGCTAAATGCGGTTACTCAACATAGAGTAAATGAGCATAATAATCGGCCTAATACTGAGTTTTGTGGCCTATCACCAACCCAAATGAACAATTGGATGTATGCGCCATTCGATCAATTGTCTTGTGTCACCATCAACACGCCGGATGATTTATCAAGTAGCCCAGTGATGCGCTATTTAGGGTTAATCTTAGATGAAGCGATGCAGAATGAAGGCTCATTTAAAGCGACCACCAAAGGTAACTTACCCACAAAACTGGTAAAACAAGCCTGTGATTTGTTGCCTGAATTTCCAGTGGCTAAGTTTATTAGGATCAATGAATTTTCTGGTAGTAATGAAGATAAATTTAATGCACTGCATTACACTCGGATATTGGCAGAAATTGCTGGCATTATTTACCGTAGAAGTGGTCGCTACTATGTGAAAAAAGATGTGCAGAAGCAATATCAAACCCATGGCATTAATGCCTTTTTCTTACCTATGCTAGAAGCCGCAACCACACAGTATAATTGGGGCTACTTGGACAATTGGGAAGACATTGATATACGCACTTTCTGGCTGTTTATGGTTTGGCGTCTACAATGCCATGGTTCTGTTGATCAATTAAGTGAAGAAGTCACTACTGCATTCCCTGCTTTACTTCATCAGTTCATACCGGATGAGTACTTTTCACCAACAGAGTCACTCAAAATGGTGATTGAATCTCGCTTTATCGCGCGTTTTTTGCAGTTTTGGGGATTTGTAACGATTGAATATAAATGGGGTCCTATTGAAAACGCATTACCCAGAAAAGCAGATATCCTGCCATTGCTGACGCAGACTTTCCGGTTTGCAGTTTAATACGCGCGCGGGTATGGGATTGCTAAAACAACTTTATTGCCGCCAATAAATCCTGAACCTTTGAAAATATGGGGGTTGTACCATTGGATGCAGGCATTCCCAGTTAAACAAGTCCAAGCAGTGTGTAAAACGCAACGACGTCAGGGGCTACATCCAAAAAAGTCATGAACCCAATAGTTAGATTGCTTGTGAAATAGAGTGGTTAACCCGAATTCTGCTCGTCACGATATCGTACGTTTAGGTTAAATCATATCGCTGAGCATAAAAAAATCCGGCCTGCTTAATGCATGACCGGATTAAGAAAATATTTAGTTTTGATTCATGCGTATATTACGCGATCACTCCACCGTCACCGATTTCGCCAAATTCCTCGGCTGATCCACATCGGTACCTTTGATCAAGGCAACGTGGTAAGACAGCAATTGCAGTGGCACGGTGTAGAAGATCGGCGCGATCAGTTCTTCTACGTGTGGCAGGGAGATGATCTTCATGTTTTCACTGTCGGTGAAACCAGCATCCTGATCGGCGAAGACGTACAACTGACCGCCACGAGCGCGGACTTCTTCAATGTTGGATTTCAGTTTTTCCAGCAGTTCGTTGTTTGGTGCAACGATGATAACCGGCATATCCGCATCAATCAGTGCCAGTGGGCCGTGTTTCAGTTCACCCGCTGCGTAAGCTTCTGCGTGGATGTAAGAGATCTCTTTCAGTTTCAGAGCACCTTCAACCGCGATCGGATATTGATCGCCACGGCCAAGGAATAATGCGTGGTGTTTTTCAGAGAAGTCTTCTGCCAGTGCTTCAATCACTTTGTCTTTCGACAACATGCTTTCAATGCGGCTTGGTAACGCATGCAGGGAATGAACGATATTCTGCTCCAGAGAGTCATCAGCACCTTTCAGGCGCCCCATATAAGCCACCAGCATCAGCAATACGGTTAGCTGAGTAGTAAACGCTTTGGTGGATGCTACGCCAATTTCTGCGCCCGCTTTGGTCATCAGAGCAAAGTCTGATTCGCGTACCAGAGAGGAACCCGCAACGTTACAGATGGTCAGGGAAGTCAGGTAACCCAGTTCTTTGGATAAACGCAGTGCTGCCAGTGTGTCCGCTGTTTCACCGGATTGGGACAGGGTGATCAACAGGCTGCCTTTACGGCAGGCTGGTTTGCGGTAACGGAATTCAGAGGCGATTTCTACATCACATGGAATACCCGCCAGTGATTCAAACCAGTAGCGGGAAACCATACCAGCATTGAAAGACGTTCCACAGGCAACGATCTGGATATGTTCAACCTGAGACAGTAATTCTGCTGCGTTAGCTCCCAGCTCGGACAGATTAACTTCACCATGACTCACACGGCCTTCCAGTGTGTTTTTAATCGCCATTGGCTGTTCGTAAATCTCTTTCTGCATGTAGTGACGGTAAACACCTTTGTCACCTGCATCATACTGAACGCTGGATTCAATCTGCTCGCGCTCAACGGCTTCGCCCTGCACATCAAAAATGCGAACAGTGCGGCGGGTGATTTCAGCAACGTCGCCTTCTTCCAGATAAATAAAGCGGCGAGTCACCGGCAGTAATGCCAGCTGGTCAGATGCCAGGAAGTTTTCACCTACACCCAGACCAATCACTAATGGGCTACCGGAACGCGCAGCCACCAGCACGTCTGGTTGACGGCTATCCATAATGACGGTGCCATAAGCGCCGCGCAATTGTGGGATAACACGCTGTACGATTTCCAGCAATGAGCCACCTTGTTGCTGTTCCCAGTGCACAAGATGAGCAATGGTTTCAGTATCGGTATCTGAAGAGAAACCATAACCACGTGCTTTCAGTTCTTCACGCAGTTCTTCATGGTTTTCAATAATCCCGTTATGTACAACCGCAATATGTTCAGAAACATGAGGGTGAGCGTTGCGTTCGTTTGGCTCTCCGTGCGTCGCCCAACGGGTATGAGCAATACCTGTACCACCGATAACAGCCTGTTTATCAGCTTCATCAGCCAACATCTGTACTTTGCCCACTTCACGCAGACGAGTCATCTGATTTTCGCTGTCAACGACAGCCATACCCGCAGAGTCATAGCCACGGTATTCCAGACGACGAAGACCTTCGATCAGTATTTCTGCTATATCACGCTGTGCTACTGCACCAACGATTCCACACATGTGTTTTTATTCCTAAAAATAGGGCTGTAAACGCCCTTTTTATGTCTCACAACCTGATTGTGTTCCGGCAAATCTCGTTCTGGATTTACCGGTCCCCGAGCTTTGTAGAGATGGGGTTTTATTATGGGTATATCTTATTTATTTTTTCTTAACAGGACGTTTCCAGTCCCTAATATGAGTTTGCTTAACACGGCTGATAACCAGCTCATTTTCAGCAACATCTTTTGTTACGGTGGTTCCTGCGCCGATAGTGACACCTTTAGCAATGTTTACAGGGGCAACAAGCTGGCTGTCAGAACCCACAAATACGTCATCACCAATGATAGTCTTAAATTTATTGGCGCCATCATAGTTACAGGTAATGGTTCCTGCACCGATATTTACATTACTTCCAATTTCAGAATCACCCAAATAAGTCAGGTGCCCTGCTTTGGAACCTTTGCCAAGGGAGGATTTTTTCATTTCAACGAAATTGCCGACATGGGCTTTTTCCGCCAGTTTAGAACCCGGACGCAAGCGAGCAAAAGGCCCGACTGTACATTCAGCCGCGAGTTCAGAGTCTTCTATTACAGTATAAGGGCTGATTACCGCACCATCACCGATAACGCAGTTTTTCAGAATACAGCCAGAGCCTACCTGAACGTTATTCCCCAATACGACATGACCTTCAATAATGACATTGGTATCAATGGTAATATCGCGGCCATGCTCTAATGTTCCTCGCAGATCGAAACGAGCCGGGTCGAGTAACATGACACCCGCCAGCAATAATTTCTCCGCTTGTTCAGACTGGTAAATACGTTCTAATGCAGAAAGCTGAAGACGGTTGTTAACCCCTTCCATTTCACTTAAACGGCTTGGATGAACAGCTTTAATCTGACGGCCTTCCTGATGTGCAAGTGCAATAACGTCTGTCAGGTAGTATTCACCTTGTGCGTTATTGTTTTCCAGTTTAGATAACCAGCGTTTCAAATCACCACCGTTTGCGACCAGAATGCCGGTGTTGATTTCGTTGATTTTACGCTGCTCGTCAGTCGCATCTTTTTGTTCGATGATCCCTGTGACTTCGCCATTTTCACGGATGATACGACCATATCCGGTCGGGTTATCCAAAATAGCGGTTAATAAGCCAATACCGCCTTCTGGTTTAGCTTCAATCAAACGTTCTAACGTATCCTGAGCAATCAGTGGTACATCGCCGTAGAGGATCAGAATATCTTCATCATCGGCAAAATGTGGAGCCGCCTGCTGCATCGCGTGGCCAGTACCTAGCTGTTCTGCTTGCAATACCCAGTTCAGGTTTTGATTAGCGTTTTTCTGGCCTGAAAGAGTTTGTTTCATCAGGTCGCCGCCATGCCCATATACCAGATGAACATTTTGGGTACCCAATGCCATTGCAGTATCAATGACATGCTGAACCATCGGCTTTCCTGCCAGTGAGTGCAGGACTTTAGGGAGGTCAGAATACATGCGGGTTCCTTTTCCCGCAGCCAGTATCACAACACTTTTTGCACTCGTTGATTTGGAAGTTATTGGCTTGGAAACAGTTGCGTTGGATGTAATAGACATAAGAAACCTGACAATTCCGATTTTAAGTATAAAAGTAAACCTGTTTACGAAATAAATTGCTACATATTTCGTAATGCAAAAAAGCCAGTTAGCATGACTAACTGGCTTTTTATCTACTGCCTTACCCTCTGTCTTTCCAATTATCTCAATGCAATTCGAAATCCATTGGGTATTTACCTTTTATCTCTCAAATTTAACTTTATCAGTTAATATTTGAAATTTATTAGGTAATCCTACATCAGCTTTTTCGTCAGTTCGATTACACGAAGTTTTGCAATCGCTTTCGACAATTCAGCAGATGCCTGAGCATAATCAACATCGCCGTGGGAATTACGGACATGTTCTTCCGCCTTGCGCTTGGCTTCAAGCACTTTGGCTTCATCCAAATCCTTACCACGGATCGCTGTATCGGCCAGTACGATCACGCCGTTTGGCTGAACTTCCAGAATACCACCTGACAGGTAGATAAACTCTTCTTCACCAAACTGCTTAACAATACGTATCATGCCAGGTTTTATGGCAGTAAGCAGCGGAGTGTGCTGAGGATAAATCCCCAACTCACCTTCACTACCAGTCACCTGAATTTTCTGTACCAGCCCTTCAAACATCAGTTTTTCAGCGCTGACTACGTTCAGGGAGAACGTCATTGCAGCCATATCAACCTCCCGTCAGCCGTATTAAAGCTTCTTAGCTTTTTCTATAGCTTCTTCGATGGTACCAACCATGTAGAACGCCTGCTCTGGCAGGTGGTCATAATCACCGTTCAGGATGCCTTTGAAGCCACGGATGGTGTCTTTCAGAGAAACGAATTTACCTGGTGAACCGGTAAATACTTCTGCAACGAAGAATGGCTGAGACAGGAAGCGCTGGATCTTACGAGCACGAGCAACAACCAGTTTGTCATCTTCTGACAGTTCGTCCATACCCAGAATCGCGATGATGTCTTTCAGTTCCTGATAACGTTGCAGGATAGACTGAACGCCACGAGCTACGTCATAGTGCTCTTGACCAACAACGAGTGGATCAAGCTGACGGCTGGTTGAATCCAGTGGGTCAACCGCTGGGTAGATACCCAGAGATGCGATCTGACGGCTCAGTACAACAGTTGCATCCAAGTGAGCAAAGGTTGTTGCTGGTGATGGGTCAGTCAAGTCATCCGCAGGAACGTAAACAGCCTGTACGGAAGTGATTGAACCAGTTTTGGTAGAGGTGATACGTTCTTGCAGAACACCCATCTCTTCCGCCAGCGTTGGCTGATAACCTACCGCAGATGGCATACGACCCAACAGTGCCGATACTTCGGTACCTGCCAGGGTATAACGGTAAATGTTATCGACGAACAACAGAACGTCACGGCCTTCATCACGGAATTTTTCCGCCATGGTCAGACCGGTCAGAGCAACACGCAGACGGTTTCCTGGTGGCTCATTCATCTGACCGTATACCAGAGATACTTTGTCCAGTACGTTGGAGTCTGTCATTTCATGATAGAAGTCGTTACCTTCACGAGTACGTTCACCTACACCTGCAAATACAGAGTAACCGGAGTGCTCGATCGCGATGTTACGGATCAGCTCCATCATGTTAACGGTTTTACCTACACCCGCACCACCGAACAGACCGACTTTACCACCTTTAGCGAATGGACAAATCAGGTCCATTACTTTGATACCGGTTTCCAGCAGTTCCTGAGAGTTAGATAACTCTTCATAGCTTGGTGCAGTACGGTGAATTGACCAGCGCTCTTGCTCGCCAATGTCACCTTTCATATCAATCGGGTCACCCAGTACGTTCATGATACGACCCAGAGTCGCTTCACCAACAGGGACTTCGATTGGATGACCTAAATCAGTCACTTCCAAATTACGGCGCAGACCATCAGAAGTACCCATTGCGATACAGCGAACGATACCGCCGCCTAACTGTTGCTGAACTTCCAGCACCAGTTTTTCTTCACCGTTTTTAACCTCAAGGGCATCGTATACTTTTGGTACGCTGTCCTGAGGGAATTCGACGTCCACCACGGCGCCGATTACCTGGATAATCTTTCCAGTAGCCATCTTGAATCCTCTACGTAATTCGTAAACCTAGCTGTTAAACCGCAGCTGCACCCGAAACGATTTCGGTGAGTTCCTGAGTAATGCTGGCCTGACGAGCTTTGTTGTAAACCAACTGCAACTCTTTGATCAGGTTGCCACCGTTATCAGTCGCGGCTTTCATCGCTACCATTCGTGCGGCCTGCTCACTAGCCAGGTTTTCAACGACGCCCTGATAAACTTGCGATTCTATATAGCGACGCAGCAAGGTATCCAACAGCGCCTTAGGATCTGGTTCATACAGATAATCCCAGGACTTCTTCTTCAGTGTTTCATCGTCTCCGGCTGGCAGAGGCAATAACTGAGTGATTGTCGGAACCTGAGACATTGTATTGTGGAACTTGTTTGTCACTATATACAGTTTATCCAGACGCCCTTCGTCATATGCTTGCATCATGACGCTGACTGGCCCGATCAATTCGGACAATGATGGGTTATCTCCCATCCCTGTTACCTGGGCAACAACGTTGCCACCAACAGAAGAAAAGAAAGAAACCGCTTTTGATCCAATAAGTGCCAAATCAACCTGGACTTTTTTATCAGACCAGTCTTTCATTTCTATCAGCAATTTTTTGAACAAGTTAATGTTCAAACCGCCACATAAACCACGGTCAGTAGAAACAACCACGTACCCAACGCGTTTAACTTCACGCTCTTCAAGGTATGGGTGTTTGTACTCCAGATTACCTAACGCAAGGTGTCCAATCACGCTGCGAATGGTATCTGCATAAGGACGGCTGGCCGCCATGCGGTCCTGCGTTTTACGCATTTTGGACGCGGCGACCATTTCCATCGCTTTAGTGATTTTCTGCGTGTTCTGCACACTGGCGATTTTGGTACGTATCTCTTTTGCGCCGGCCATTTCTGCTTCTCCGTATTCAACCAGACGGCCCGTGTTTTTTCATTAAACAGAATCAAACAGGGCCGAATAGTGTTACCAGGACTGAGTCGCCTTGAAGGATTCCAACAGAGCTTTCAGCTTCGCTTCGATCTCTCCGTTGTAATCGCCAGACTGGTCAATCTCTTTCAGAAGATCAGCATGTTCATGGCTAGCATACGCCAACAGCGCAGATTCGAAACTGACCACTTTCGCGATTTCGACATCTTCCAGATAGCCACGCTCAGCAGCAAACAGAGACAGAGCCTGTTGTGCGATAGACATTGGCTGATACTGTTTCTGTTTCAACAGCTCAGTTACTTTCTGACCATGATCCAGCTGCTTACGAGTCGCATCATCCAGATCAGATGCAAACTGGGAGAATGCCGCCAGTTCGCGGTACTGAGCCAGAGCAGTACGGATACCACCAGACAGTTTCTTGATAATCTTAGTCTGAGCAGCACCACCTACACGGGATACGGAAATCCCTGGGTTAACCGCCGGACGAATACCTGCGTTGAACAGAGCAGATTCAAGGAAGATCTGACCATCAGTAATGGAGATAACGTTTGTCGGTACGAATGCAGAAACGTCACCAGCCTGTGTTTCGATGATTGGCAGTGCTGTCAGAGAACCTGTTTTGCCTTTCACTTCACCATTGGTGTACTTTTCAACATATTCAGCGTTAACACGCGCTGCACGCTCCAACAGACGGGAGTGCAGATAGAAAACGTCACCAGGGAATGCTTCACGTCCAGGTGGACGGCGCAGCAACAGAGAAATCTGACGGTAAGCAACAGCCTGTTTAGACAGGTCATCGTAAACAATCAGGGCATCTTCACCACGATCACGGAAGTATTCACCCATCGCACAGCCAGAATACGGTGCCAGATATTGCAGGGCAGCAGATTCAGAAGCAGATGCAACAACAACGATGGTGTTTTTCAGTGCGTCATGCTCTTCCAGTTTACGAACTACGTTAGCAATAGTAGAGGCTTTCTGACCAATCGCTACGTAAATACATTTGATACCGGAATCACGTTGGTTAATGATCGCATCAATCGCCAGTGCAGTTTTACCTGTCTGACGGTCACCGATAACCAGCTCACGCTGACCACGGCCGATTGGGATCATGGCATCAACAGATTTGTAACCTGTCTGGACAGGCTGGTCAACGGATTGACGATCAATAACCCCCGGAGCGATAACTTCTACTGGGGAGAAACCATCGTGCTCAACAGCACCTTTACCGTCGATTGGCTCACCCAGTGTGTTAACAACACGACCCAGCAAACCACGACCAACAGGTACTTCCAAAATACGGCCAGTACATTTGACTTTCATGCCTTCGGCCAAGTCAGCATACGGACCCATAACAACCGCACCCACGGAGTCTCGCTCCAGGTTCAGTGCAATTGCATAACGGTTGCCAGGCAGTGCAATCATCTCACCCTGCATGACATCGGCTAAACCGTGGACACGAATGATACCGTCGTTAACGGAAACAATCGTACCTTCATTGTGAGCTTCGCTCACCACATTGAACTGAGCAATACGCTGTTTGATCAGTTCGCTGATTTCGGTGGAATTCAGTTGCATATGCTCCAGTCCCCTTAAGACTGCAAGACGTCTGTTAAACGATCCAGACGGCCACGAATACTGCCATCGATCACCATGTCACCCGCACGGATAATCACGCCGGCAATAACAGACTTGTCAATTTTGCAATTCAGCTTCACTTTGCGTGACAGACGTTTTTCCATCGCCGCAGAAATTTTAGCCTGCTGCTGCTCATTCAGTTCGGACGCAGATATCACTTCAACATCAATTGTTGATTCCAGTGATGCACGCAATTGGATAAATTGCAGGAAGACTTCTGGCAATACCAGCAAGCGACCATTTTCTGCCATGACACGAATAAAGTTACGAGCATGCTCATCTACCTGATCATCACATAAAGTGATAAAGGTATTGGCTAACGTTTCCGGTGCTAATGAACCGGAAAGCAGCTCACCAACCTGCTCATTGCGGGTTACCTCTGCAACGAACGCCAGCATGTTCTGCCAGTGTTCGAGAGATTGGTGTTCCACAGCAAAGTCAAAAGCTGCTTTGGCGTAGGGGCGAGCTACAGTAGCAAATTCAGACATGCCCCTCCCTCCTTACAGTTCAGCGACCAGTTTATCAACGATGTCGCTGTTAGCAGCTTCATCCACGGAACGTTCGATGATCTTCTCGGCACCTGCGATAGCCAACAGCGCAACCTGTTTACGTAGCTCTTCACGAACACGCTTGCTTTCAGCTTCAACTTCAGCATGAGCCTGCGCTACTATTTTGCTACGTTCCAGCTCAGCTTCAGTCCTTGCATCATCAATAATCTGGGCTCTTTGTTTATTAGCCTGTTCGATGATAGCGTGTGCGTCTGCTTTCGCTTTTTTCAGTTGGTCGGTCGCATTGGCTTGCGCTAAGTCCAGGTTCTTTTTAGCACGCTCTGCTGAAGCCAAACCGTCAGCAATTTCTTTCTGACGCTTTTCGATGGCCGCCATGATTGGTGGCCATACATACTTCATACAGAACAAAACAAACAGGACAAACGCGATGGCCTGGCCGAGGATTGTTGCGTTAATATTCACGGCACAATACCTCTATTTCAATTAATGAATCGGCTTAATTTTCAGTTCTGTAAGTTACTTGGTACCGACAGCGAACATCATATACAAGCCCAGGCCCACAGCGATCATCGGGATGGCGTCAACCAGACCCATAACGATAAAGAACTGAGTACGCAGCAGAGGGATCAGATCAGGCTGACGAGCTGCACCTTCCAAGAATTTGCCCCCAAGGATGCCGATACCGATCGCAGCACCGATAGCAGCCAAACCCATCAGAATAGCGGCAGCTATGTACAGCAGATCCATGTTTATATCCATGACAGTCTCCAGTTTGTTTCAGTTAAAACACTATTAATGATTGATAAAATTAATGCTCTTCAGATGCCATCGACAGATAAACAATCGTCAGAACCATGAAA
The DNA here is from genome assembly GCF_002632825.1 of Xenorhabdus stockiae. Lineage (GTDB taxonomy): Bacteria > Pseudomonadota > Gammaproteobacteria > Enterobacterales > Enterobacteriaceae > Xenorhabdus > Xenorhabdus stockiae. The sequence goes on along the minus strand of NZ_NJAJ01000010.1, from coordinate 13,048 downwards.
ATAAAGGCTTGTAACGTAATAATCAGTATGTGGAAAATAGCCCATGGTAAGCTGAGCATCCACTGTGACCAAAACGGTAAGAGAGCCGCAATAAGAATAAAGATCAGTTCGCCGGCATACATATTACCAAACAGTCGCAGACCGAGTGATATAGGTTTAGACAGCAAGCTAACCCCTTCCAAAATTAAGTTAATAGGAATAAACAGAGGATGATTGAAAGGCTGTAACCCCAGCTCTTTCGCAAAACCACCGATTCCTTTCATCTTAATGCTATAGAATAGGATGAGGACAAAGACGCCAAGCGCCATCGACATAGTGACACTAACATCTGCTGTTGGAACAATACGCAGAGCAGGCAGGCCGAAGACATGTTCACCGATTAAAGGAATAAGATCGATTGGTAGCAAATCCAATGCGTTCATCAAAAACACCCAGACGAACACAGTCAAAGCCAGAGGGGCAATCACTTTGCTCTTTCCGTGATACATATCACGAACAGTGTTATCAACGAAACCGATAATCATTTCTACTGCAGTCTGGAATTTACCCGGCACGCCAGCAGTGGCATTAACGGCAACCTTCCTGAATACAAACAGAAACAACATCCCTAATACGACGGAGAAAAAAAGCGAGTCAATGTTCAACGTCCAGAACGTCGCTTCATAGCCACTAGCTTGGGGATTGACCAACTCAAAGGTACGCAAGTCTAACTGAAGGTGTCTCAGGTGATGACTTATATACTCTGAAGTTGAAACTTCTCCTGATGCAGACATGATGCTTTTTACCCTTTTATTGTTAAAAACACTAACCGTTCATTACGGCAGGTGCGATGATCTGCACAATCAGCACCGCTAAATAGGCCACACCAAGTGGTGCAAATGCCGCCTTGAACACCCCTAAGGCAACTATCAGCATAGCTATCGAGGTGATAACTTTAACCCCTTCACCAATAGCGAAGAACCATGCAATGCGTACAGGTACACCCTCTTCTTTTACCTTTTGAAAGTGAGTGAGCAGCATAAAAATGACATTTGGCAGCCAAAATGCTAACCCACCAGCAAAAGCAGAAACGCCCCATTCGATACTTCTGGTATAAAAAGCCGCACTGAGAATAACAAAAGTCATTAACTGCAAAAGCAACAGTTTCAGTGCAATTTTACCGCTATAAAGGGATACAGACATGACTTTTGTTTTCTCCCTGAAGTACACCATTACATATCAGGCTTTGCTGAATGTTGTATAAAACTGTCTTTGCTTAAGAGTGTCAAGTGACAAAAACGTGCAAATTATACGGGCAGACGAAATGAATTCAATCCATAAGTAGCGAAAAAGTGAATAATAATTTAAATTTCTAACTTTGATGGTAGATTGCTCACAAATACTATTTAGTATTTTGTAACGTTTAATCTATCGAGCCCAAAAACAAACGTGATACATATCACATTCAATCAAAACATTAATACCGTTTACCATTAAATTTGTGATGGCTGCCTTTTATTTTTTCTATATAAAATCAAATAATTAATATTATAGCTATAAAGTTTTATTCAATATATCAGCAAAAAATCTTAAAGGTTTATTTTGAACACTTTCTCTAAAATTTATTTATAAAGAAAATGGATGTCTCTTCTTAGAAAGAACAATTTGCTCAATATAAAATGAAAGTTATTTTTCTGTGATCTATCGGTAAATAAATATGAAAAGATAGGGAAGATAATTAGTAACGTCCGTAACAATATAACTGTGGCTGACGTCACTAATTATTTAAACTTTTATTGATAAACAACAAAATCTGTTTTACTTAAGTACCACCAAATGGCGCTGCCCTTCTTGCTCAGGAACCAAAAGCGGAATGACTGCATCAAGACTGATCCCCGAAGGTAACTGAGTCAACTCCTCTTCCGGCACTATGCCTTTCAGCGCATAAAAGCGCCCATCAGTGGCTTTAGGAAGGTGATGGCACCATGACAGCATATCCTGCAAAGATGCAAAAGCCCTGCTGATCACTCCATCAAAAAGCACCTCAGGAGTGAATTCCTCAACCCTGCTCTGTACTGGCTCAACGTTAGTGAGCCCTAACTCATGTTGAACCTGGCGTAGAAAACGGACGCGTTTCCCCAAACTATCCAGTAAGGTGAAATGAGAGTCAGGCCGTACAATTGCCAGTGGAATGCCCGGTAAGCCGGGCCCTGTTCCAACATCAATAAAGCGAGTTCCCTGAAGGAATGGATTAACGACAATGCTATCCATAATATGGCGAACCAGCATTTGTTCCGGATCACGAACAGATGTCAGATTGTAAGCCTTGTTCCATTTGTTGAGCATATTAACGTAGTCAACAAGTTGCTGTTTTTGCTCCGACGATAAAATAATGTCTGTCTTCGCTAACAACGATTCCAATTTGTTAAACAAAACTTTGTCCTCTTAGGCACTACGACGCAATAAACCCTGTTTTTTCAACCATACCAGCAAGATGGAGATCGCTGCCGGTGTAATGCCAGAAATACGTGAAGCCTGACCAATTGTACTTGGTTTATGGTCATTCAGTTTTGCAACAACTTCATTCGAAAGTCCGTTGACTTGTTTGTAATCAAGGTCAACAGGCAATACTGTGTTTTCGTTACGTAGCTGTTTTTCAATCTCTTCCAGCTGCCGGGCAATATAACCTTCGTATTTAATCTGGATCTCAACCTGATCTGCTGCCTGAGGTTCAGTCAGCCCCGGTGAAAAACGTGGCATTGATGTTAGCAATTCGTAGTTCATTTCCGGGCGACGGAGTAAATCTTCACCATTGGCTTCTTTGGACAATGGGGTTTTCAGCACTTGATTGATCTCATCCAGGCTTTCAGAGTGTGGATGAACCCAAATATTACTCAGACGCTGGCGCTCTTGCTCGATCATTTCAACTTTACGGGAATAATGTTCCCAACGCATATCGTCAACTAACCCTAGTTCACGGCCTTGTTCTGTCAAACGTAGATCGGCGTTATCTTCACGTAACATCAAACGATATTCCGCGCGTGATGTGAACATTCGGTAAGGTTCTTTTGTTCCTAAGGTACATAAATCATCAACCAGCACACCGATATAAGCCTGATCACGACGAGGAAACCAACCGTCTTCTTCAGTAGCATAACGGGCAGCGTTTAGACCGGCCAATAATCCTTGAGCCGCGGCTTCTTCGTAACCGGTTGTACCGTTGATCTGGCCTGCAAAGAACAAACCATTAATAAATTTGCTTTCGAGTGTCTGTTTCAAATCCCGTGGATCGAAGAAGTCATATTCGATCGCGTAACCAGGACGGATAATCCGTGCATTTTCCATACCTTTCATGGAGTGGACTATCTGCATCTGTACGTCAAATGGCAGGCTGGTTGAAATCCCATTAGGATAAATTTCGTTGCTGGTAAGCCCTTCTGGCTCAAGGAAGATCTGGTGCGCATTACGATCGGCAAAACGCATCACTTTATCTTCGATAGAAGGGCAGTAGCGTGGGCCGATCCCTTCGATGATCCCCGCATACATCGGACTGCGATCCAAATTATTGCGGATCACTTCATGGGTTTTTTCGTTGGTATGAGTGATGTAACACGGGATCTGTTGTGGATGTTGATCCCTATTTCCCATGAAAGAAAATACAGGTGTTGGGTTATCACCAAATTGTTGTTCAAGTTGGCTGAAATCAATGGTTCTTGCATCGATACGAGGTGGTGTACCTGTTTTCAGTCGGGAAACACGCAAAGGCAATTCACGTAAACGATGTGATAAAGCGATCGCTGGAGGATCACCGGCACGTCCGCCGCTGTAATTTTCCAGACCAATGTGAATTTTTCCATCAAGGAAAGTACCAACTGTCAGAACAACAGATTTTGCCCTGAATTTCAGCCCCATACGAGTAACAACACCGGTAACGGTATCATTTTCAACGATGAGATCTTCGACTGACTGCTGGAAGATCATCAAGTTAGGCTGGTTTTCCAGTGCAGTTCTTACAGCCTGTCGATACAGTACACGATCAGCTTGTGCACGTGTTGCACGAACTGCCGGGCCTTTGCTGGCATTAAGTGTTCTGAACTGAATACCAGCCAGATCCGTTGCTTTTGCCATTAGGCCGCCAAGTGCATCGATCTCTTTTACCAGATGCCCTTTACCGATCCCACCAATGGCTGGATTACATGACATCTGGCCCAAAGTATCAATATTGTGAGTCAGTAATAAGGTTTGACGCCCCATACGTGCGGCTGCCATTGCTGCTTCAGTACCAGCGTGACCACCGCCGATAATGATGACGTCAAAATGTTCTGGATAAAACATGTGCGAACCTTCAATTGTAAGAATGCTAGTTTGCATTGGGGAGAGAATTCTACTCAAGTTTGGCCATTAGACCAAGTAGGAGTGATCGTCATTATTTAAAATAAGATCTTTTTATTTAAAGATCTCTTTATTAGATCTTTTATTAGGATCGCGATCATCTGTGGATAAGTGGATTTTCCATAGAAAGATCATGATGCTGAAAAGGATCATTTGCTGTGAATGATCCGTGATCCAACTCAGTATAAGCTGGGATCTAAATAGCTAGTTATACACAACCGCTAGATTGAAACATGATTATTAAATGGATAACTACGGGTTAACCCCTGCTTTTTAGCTAAGTTATCCACAGTTGATCGCTAAAAAATTAATCTGATCAGAGTAACTTTGCCCATTCTTTGACCCATTCTTCAGCTGGATCTTCCGGAATTTCGTGTTGCAGGATGTCTATTTCCAGTCGATCGCCGATCCTTTTTGCCTGCTGATCTTCTAATAATTGTTCCAATGATCTTATTGCACCACAAAATGTGTCATATTCTGAACTTCCAATCCCGACAGCGCCAAATGTTACAAGACTCAGATCAGGTTTCTGCTGTACGATCTCATTGGCGAGAGGTTGAAGATTTTCAGGTAAATCCCCTGCCCCATGTGTTGATGTGACGACAATCCATAGCCCATTCAGAGGCAAATCATCCAGTGAAGGGCCATGTAGTATCTCTGTTGAAAAACCAAGATTATCCAAGATCTCTGCCATATGCTCAGCAACGTACTCAGCGCTGCCCATTGTGCTTCCGCTGATTAAGGTTATCGTGCTCATCATGATCCTTGCTAAATTTAAAGAGCAACTATTGTACGTTGTGAGTCTGTCGGGATCTACCTGTGGATAATATGGTTATAGGTTTTTCAGGATCAGGGTTTGATAGTCCTCATGATCGGGTTTTGTAGTGAGATCAGTGTTTCCGTTGACTGTATTTCGTCAATAGTTTGGATCTTGTTAATAAGTACATCTTGAAGAGATTCGATAGACCGGCACATGACTTTGATAAAAATACTGTAATGCCCTGTTGTGTAATAGACTTCAACGACTTCATCCAGCATATCGAGCTTTTGTAATGCTGCTGGGTAGTCTTTCGCGCTTTTCAGGATGATGCCAATAAAGCAGCATACGTCAAACCCAAGTTGTTTAGCACTAATATCAACCCGAGTGCCGGAAATAATTCCCGCCTGCTTCATTTTTTCTACGCGAACATGGATCGTGCCCGGGCTGACTGCGAATTTTTTGGCTAGTTCAGCGTAAGGTGTACGCGCGTTATCCATTAAAGCATGAAGTATGTCTCGGTCTAAATTATCGATCTGATAAATTTCTGCCATTTTTAATCCCTATTTTTAAATGATATTCATTTTTATAGTGTAAAAATTATCGTTTATCTGCATTAGTGTATATTTTTATTATCAGATATTGAATTTATACTCTGTTTTGTTGCTTAATATATATCAACAGGACACAGGGTCACTAAAAAATTTAGAGAGCAGCATCATGAAAACATCCTTTATTGAAAAACAGCAGCAGATTAGTTTTGTGAAATCTTACTTTTCACGTTTGCTAGAGAAGCAACTTGGTTTAATCGAAGTGCAGGGGCCAATTCTGAGCCGTCTTGGTGATGGTACGCAGGATAACCTGTCAGGCCACGAAAAAGCGGTACAGGTGAAGGTTAAGACACTGCCTGATGCTACGTTTGAAGTGGTTCATTCTCTGGCTAAATGGAAACGTAAGACTCTGGGCCGCTTTGGTTTTCAGGCAGAACAAGGATTGTATACGCATATGAAGGCTCTGCGTCCTGATGAGGATCGCCTGACTCCTATCCATTCGGTCTTTGTTGATCAGTGGGATTGGGAAAAAGTAGTGGGTGAAGGTTGCCGCTCACTCGATTATTTAAAACAGACAGTGGGTAAAATCTACGAAGCGATAAAAGAAACACAACAAGCAGTAAGTAAGGAGTTTGGTCTGGCACCGTTCCTGCCAGATCAAATTCACTTCATGCACAGTGAAGAGCTTCTGAAACGTTACCCAGATCTGGATGCCAAAGGTCGTGAGCGTGCGGCTGCAAAAGAATTTGGTGCTGTTTTCCTGATGGGAATCGGCGGTAAGCTGTCTGATGGTCAGGCACATGATGTTCGTGCACCGGACTATGACGATTGGACAACAACAAACAGCGATGGTTTCCTTGGCCTGAACGGTGACATTATCGTCTGGAACCCTGTTTTGCAGGATGCTTTTGAAATTTCTTCAATGGGGATCCGTGTTGATGCTGAAGCGCTGGAGCGTCAGCTTGCACTGTCCGGTGATGAAGATCGCTTGCAGTACGACTGGCACCAGTCTCTGCTGAAAGGTGAGATGCCACAGTCTATCGGTGGTGGTATTGGTCAGTCCCGTTTAGTGATGCTGCTGCTGCAAATGGCGCATATTGGTCAGGTTCAGTGTGGTGTTTGGTCACCAGAAGTGATTGAATCTGTCGAAGGTGTCCTGTAATTCTGTTTTTTTGAAAGGATTAAGTTTTCAGTGCTGCCACTTTCGCAGTAAACGGCTTGTAATCCCGGTATCAAAGCGCCAGATGTAATCAAATATTCGCATGATACCGGGTTTCCCGTAATTGGACAGGGAGACCGCATGGAAGCGGTGTTGTTGGTGCTGTTGCAGATTTTGTACCTGATGGATTAGATCGCCCGGTAAACGCTGGGCAATGAAATCTGAAATTACAACAGCGTCAGCATCTTTCCAGATGTGTTGTTCCATTTTTCTTATTACCGTTTCTAGGCAGAAGGCCAGATCAGTTCCTCCCCTGAATGTTTGCCCCAGAAAATTCACTGCCTGAGTCAGCCCATTCTGCGATGTTAAGTCATAATGAATGATATCTGTGGAAAACAGCATGATATGACACTGGCGGTTATCAGCCAGTGCGATACGCATCAAAGCAAGGCAAAATGCTTTTGCACAACGTTCATTGAAGCCTCCCATCGAACCGGAAGTATCCACACAGACAATAAATGGTCCTCTGGGCTGCTTTTCGTTGTGATGATGAATAGCAGGTTTTAAAACAGTTTTTGTTTGCCAACTATTTCCCTGCAAGCGATAGGTCAGTAGTTTTTTTTCAACTAGTCGACGATAAAATTCGTACTCCAGTTCTTCAATCCCTAACATGGCCAGCTCTGTAGGCAGAACTCTCAGAATGTCATCACCTTGGTGAAGTCCGCTGACTTGTTCTGGCACAGTATCAGGAATACGTTCAGTTTGTGTGAATGACTCCAGAGCAGGGCTGTCTTTAGGAAGTGATTTAGCCGTTTGGCTATGACCCAGTAGTTGAGTCAGTCTTTCCAATTCTGGCTGTTGACTAAGAAACTCAGAATATTGAGTTAGTAGCGATATGTTATGTTCTGTAGGCTGAAACTGGCCTTTGCTCATATCCCATAGGCACCCCGCAGCTTGATCATTTTCATTGAATATAGGAGCAAGATGATTTGCTATTACTAATCGTTTCTGGATCTCTGTCAGAAAAAGATCCTTTTCTTGTTCCAATAATGTCTTATGAATTGCCGTTGTTTGATGGATCAGACATGCGCGCCAGTGTTGAATAAACAATATGTGCCCAGCTTTGCTGCCCTGAAATGATCGCTGACATAATTTATAAGCATCATTAGCAAAAGAGGATTTAATTTTTTCTATCTTTTCAACAATGTGGGGTAATTTCTGAAAAAACTCAGCAGGTTCCATTATTGTTACTTGTTGATATAAATAAAATTCCTCAGCCAGAGGTGGAGGAATAAAGGTTTCCTCGATCCTTTGCTGCAATGTTTTTCGCCAGTCTGGAATTTCTTTCAGTAATGCTTGTTTTATTCCGGGAAAATTTTTAAAGAAGATGATCAATTGAGGAGTGTTTAAGAATGTTAAGATAATTTCCTCGATCAAATCGCTTTCATTTATGGCGAGTAGAAGATCGAGAGCAGGCAGAGTTAGCATGTCATTACCCCATTTTTGATCTCAATTTCTGAAGCTCCTCGGTTAATTGGGAAAAACTTAGCTCAATATCAGCCAGCCAATGTGTCTCGATAAATAAGCAGGGCTGATGTTGGCTAAACAATTGATGCTGGTGTTGGATTTCATCGCCAATAGATAAGAGTTTTTCCTTCCACTGTACCTGCTCTTTTTTCAGGGTTATCTGTTTTTGTTCAGATAGACATAACACTGCACTATTTCGGCTGATATCCAGCATTTCAATTTGATTTTTTTTGTTAACTTCAAAAGGAATTTTTTGTGGAAAACCAATTCCATTTAACCGGACAGATAAAGTGTCACTGTTCTTTTTAAGGGATTTTTCCAGATGAGATTTATCTACTTCGATAAAATTAACAGCGAGATCATGTAAATTTAATGAAGGTGACAGAAATAGTGTCAGCTTCTCACCGATTATATTTTCAGGGAGCAAATAGTAAGTATGGTGACCAAAAACTGATAATTTTGTGGTTAGCTGTAAAGGTGGATGAGGGGTTTCATCTTGTCTGGCTTTCATCCACTGTTGGTATAGAACTTCCATTTTGTGGGTTAAAGAGCGTTGTTGATAAGCTTGTTCTGTCAGTAAATTATGCAGAAGTTGAGGGGTAAGTTTTAAAGTATTCAGATCGTGCCATAGACAGTCTTTTAGTAGAACGAGATCCAGGGGAGATATAGAGTTTCTTCCACTGAAAAAAGCACTGGCCTGTAACAAACGAATAGATTTTTTCCATCGGCGATCCGAGGTATGAGGCGTATTTTCCATAGCATTAATTTGCTGACGCAGCTGATAGATCAACTCGAAAATAGGGATCGGAAGGGAGATGTGGCTGATTTTATTCTGCCATTGATCAAGCTCTTCATGGATAATTTGAAAGTGATCGGGTACAGGATTGGTATTTTCATTGCTGTGATCTGTGAGTAAAGCATGAAAACTTTTCTTTTCCTGAATATTATCCAGCCAAAGCCGGATCAGAATGCGATCATAAAGTGCTTCCAGGCCATTATTGGCATCAGGTAGTTCATTAGACGCGGTGATCAACAACCTCATTGGTAATTGTTCTTCCTGATTGCCATTTCTGAATTTTTTTTCATTTATTGCTGTTAGTAGCGTATTTAAAATAGCAGGCCCTGCTTTCCAGATTTCATCTAAAAAAACAATTTCAGCCTCAGGCAAATAGCCTTCAGTAAGACGCTGGTAACGGCCTTCATCCTTTAACGCCTGAATAGAGAGAGGGCCGAAAATCTCTTCCGGGGTGGAAAAACGTGTCATCAGGTATTCAAAATGACGGGCATTCTGAAAAGCAAATTTTATCCGACGCGCGATTAGGCTCTTGGCTATGCCCGGAGGTCCGAGAAGGAAAACGCTTTCTCCACATAAAGCAGCCAGTAGACAAAGCCTGATGGTCTGTCGTCTTTCATACAACCCACTTTCCAGATACTGACTTAGCCGGGCTATTTTCTCAACCAATTGCATATCGTGAACACCATAGCTCAAATAGTAACTCTCCTTTATTTATAGGTAAAAAACTATCTATGCAAAGGTTTTGATGAATATTTGTTGAATTTTTGTTGCACTGCCAATTTCTGGTTCTACCTATGGAATTGATTTAGCATTAACTTTGTGGGGTATCTGAAGTGATACTTGTAAAAGATGTAGATATTTATCGAGAACAAAAACTGATACCACTATTACCGTTCACAGAGTGTATTACTAAAAATCATTGTCATTGTACGATTGTTATTTTTGATAACTGAAGGATCCTTGAACAGGAGTAAATATAATGCGTAAGGCAAAACTGGTAGTGATGGGAAGTATTAACGTCGATCATATATTGAATCTTAAATCGTTTCCTCAGGCAGGGGAAACGGTGCAGGGGCAACAGTATCAGGTAGCATTCGGGGGAAAAGGTGCAAATCAGGCAGTTGCTGCTGGTCGCTGTGGGGCTGATATTACATTTATTGCCTGTGTTGGTCAGGATGATGCTGGTCAACGTATTCGTCAGCAATTAATAGAAGATAATATCAATACTTCTGCCATAGAAATGATTGAAGGTGAAACAACAGGAGTCGCTCTGATTTTTGTTAATCAACAGGGCGAAAATGTTATTGGTATTAATGCGGGTGCAAATGGTGCACTGATACCAAAATATCTCCGCTACCATGAACAAGTTATTAGGGAGGCAGATGCGTTACTGCTGCAGTTGGAAACACCATTAGAGACTGTATTGTTGGCTGCGGAGATAGCGAAAAAATATCATACCAAAGTGATCCTTAATCCTGCTCCAGCCCAAAAAATCTCAGATAAACTACTTTCTCTGGTAGATATTATTACTCCTAATGAAACAGAAGTAGAATATCTGACAGGTATTGCCGTAACAGATGATTCAGGAGCAGAAAAAGCGGCTCATGTTCTGCATAATAAAGGAATAGAGACAGTTATCATTACATTAGGGAGTCGTGGAGTATGGCTCAGCGAACAAGGTAAGCAAGGTAAAGTGATTGCTGGGTTTCAGGTAAAAGCTATCGATACGATTGCTGCAGGAGATACATTTAATGGAGCTTTGGTTACGGGACTATTAGAAGGAAAAGAAATTTTATCAGCAATTCGTTTTGCCCATGCAGCGGCGGCGATAGCAGTGACTCGTCGTGGAGCACAGCCTTCTATTCCTTGGCGAAATGAAGTTGATGAGTTTTTGTCTGAGCAAGGTTAACCGGAATAATCATCAAAGTACGTTGCCCGCCTTGCGGGCGTAACATCATTTTTTAGGCCGCTTTTTCTTAACCAAGTTGATACCATCCTCTTTCTTTAAGAACAGAAAGATAAAGGCAGAAGTTAGCGTAATCATACCTATCGTAAGAAAGGTATAGTGAAAGTTATCTATAGTAGAACCATAATTTGTTGCATCATAAAACCGCAGGATTGCCGCACTGACTGTGACCCCTAAGCTAATGGATAATTGTTGGGCTACAGAAAGCAGGCTATTCCCAGTACTTGCATTATTATCGTTTAAGTCACCAAGAGTAATTGTGTTCATCGCTGTAAATTGAGTAGACATAACCATTCCCAATATAAATAGAGGGATAATCAAAAACACGAGTGACAGTTCTGGGGATTGCAGCGAAAACTGGGCAATCATGAGACCGATAATGATTGTGATCCAGAGTAAGGTATTTCTGTATCCGAATCGTGACAGTATCCGAGAGACAAAAGATTTGGCTAGAATAGCGCCAATGGCATTCGGTGCCATCATAATGCCTGCAATAATAGCTGAATAACCGAAACCTACCTGTAGCATCAGCGGAATAAGAAAAGAAAGTGAGCCAGTACTTAAACGCGTCACAATATTACTGCCGATACCAACCGAGAATGTCCTAGTTTCAAATAAACTAAGACTGATAAGTGGGTTGGGGTGTCTTTTGGCATAAAAACAATACCCGAATAGCATCATAATCCCGGAAGCGAATACTACAGCGGGAACATAGTTCGGTAATGGGCTATTACCAAATAAATCCAGACTGACTGAAATCATCACTAAGCTTGAACTGAACATCACAAATCCAGCAAAATCAAAGGGACTTTTTGGCATAGTAAAGTTGGGCATATGTTTTTTGGCGTAAATAATGCCTAATAAGCCAATGGGGATATTGATAATGAATATCCAGTGCCAAGTTGCATAAGTTACTAATACCCCACCAAGCAGAGGTCCTAAAATAGGGCCTACTAATCCGGGCATCGTGACAAAATTCAGCACAGATAATAGTTCGCTACGCGGATAAGCCCGTAATAAAGCCAAACGAGCAACGGGCATCATCATTGCGCCGCCGATCCCCTGCACAACGCGTGAAATGACTAAAAAAGAAAGTGAGCTGGATAATGCACAGGCAAGAGAACCTAAAGAAAATAAGGACACGGCATAAATGAAAACCCGCCGAGTACCAAACCTATCTGCTAACCAACCACTGACTGGAATCAACATTGCTACAGTTAATGTGTAACTGACAATAGCTGGCTGCATTGCTAATGGAGAGTGGTTTAGGCTTTTTGCAATTGCCGGAAGTGCGGTATTCAGGATTGTTGCATCCAGGGATTGCATAAAAAAAGCCATTGCTGCAATCCAAGGCAATCCGGACATGCTGCGCGCAGATTTGACCATTAGATGTCCTGTGATGTTGTCATGATGATTATTTGGTAACTAAGTATCATTTTAATGCATAAAAATATACCCAGTAGATTTCTAGTTTCGCAGCATGAATTTTAAAATCGCTTTAGATGCCATCAATAATTGAATTCAAAATGAACATTTTTGCTGAATTTGTTGAAAAAAAAAACGAACGAAAAAAAAATGCAAAAAAACTATTGTCAGGGCCGAAAAACTCCCTATAATGCGCCACCACTGACCGACGCTGAGCTGCAACATGCCGCGAAGGCCAGCGGCAGGAAAGCGAAAATAATCGCTTGACTCCGGAGGCAAAAAGCGTAAGATACGCAGCCTCGCAACCCGGAACGAAAGGTTCGGTTGCCATTGCTCTTTAACAAATTAATCAGACAATCTGTGTGGGCACTCGCAAGACACTATCGACAGCCGAAAGGCAAAAAAAGATTAAAGTCTTGAAGAGTGACTGAAGCAGTTAATTCATTACGAACTAACAGTAACGATTCTTTGAGCATCAAACTTTTAATTGAAGAGT
>NZ_NJAJ01000001.1 GCF_002632825.1 Xenorhabdus stockiae | reverse complement strand
CAATACCCGCACAGGAGATATCGCCGCCAGAGGAACAATTCGAGCCGGTAATGGTATTGTGCTCTCTCTGGGGCAAAATTGCCATCAAGATGGTAGCGGCTATATCAGACCCAGTTCTCCTATCATCGAAATCTTCCCATCGGGCAAATTCACCACTAACGACGAATCCGAAGGCGCCACCGTCTCTAAACCCGGCCTCGGTCACTATCAGGTCACTGGCGTTCTGGGCTATAACGCCGATGGCGCATGGGGTGTGCATGGCGGTATTTCCTCGCCGAAGAACAACAACGGGCTGGAGCTTATCTACATTGATGATAAGGTGAACAAGGACGGCAGTATCACGATTGAAACCTTCCACCGTCAGCATTCCCATTTACCGGAACGCTTTCAGAACAAGCGGATCAAAGCCATTGTGAACGGGGAAAAAGTTTATTATCAGGATGGTGAGCCGTGCGATATTCCCGAAGGCTGTCGTTGGGATGTCCGTGTCCAGATGCCGGAAAATTCGGTGTGGAATGTGAGGCAGAAAGAGGCAGAGGTTGCCACTGATATTGAACAGACTGAATCGGTGGAGTAACGGCATGATTAACCCGCAGAAAATTGCGGGTTAGATGGTTACTCAAAATTAAGCGGCTCTGACGATGTAATTGAAGGCTATGTTGCGTGGGCGACTAACACCAATGTGGGCGCTATCTGTGACCCATTTCCAAGTTTTCCCTGTATCCACGGCCTGTGCACGCACTTCTACGTCGTTACTATTAGGGGGATCCCATTTTAGCGCAGAACGTTCATCGAGTGAGAAATTAACTACAGTGTCAGTCTTATCATTAACATCTTGCACCAAATAAGAGCCTTCCTGCCACGACAAAACCTGCCGGGGAGTATCCACTCCTCGTTCATCATCCCAGCCCCGAATAAATTCACCTCTTAAGTCAGGTAATTTGCCAGATGGGTAGGCAAGGGCAAGTTTTGGATATTTTACTGTATCAAATGAATCACCATTGCATTTAAGCCAACCATCCGGTGGAATTTCTGACGGCCAAGGAATAGGAACGCCAATAGGTATTACGGTATAACCAAAATCTTCATAAGATTGCTGCGCTAATGCAGTATCTTTTAATTCTGATACATCAAGCTTTTTATCTTGCATATTCATTCCCTCATCTAATCAACAATACACATTGCTAAATAACATGAAGGCGGTGGGAGACTTCTCCGCCGGTGAACATCAATAAAAGGGTTCATCAATACGGGAAAGTACGGCTTGATTTACTTCAGTGAATTAATAAACTATCTGTTATGCTTCTGTGGGAGCTAGTGTAAAAATAACCTTCTCGAACGTGTATATATCATATATACCTGCATCTGTTGTGTATGTCCGTAATCCGCTCATAAGTAAATTTCCATTAGCCATTCTGATGCCGTTCCAATGGTCCGCTATAACATAAGATTTTGGGGTAGGCCTAAAACCAGAATAAAAGCCTATTTGAGCTGGCCAGTACTTAGTATTAGAAACAAATTCATATTCTCCACTTACCCATTCGTAAGTTATCTCTCCTATGGATAAGTGACTACTGATAAAAGAACCACTAAATGAACCGTTGGTATCATTACTGTTAGTTATCGTAAGAGTGTGTTTACGATCTTCACTTATATAAATACCATCTATTGAGCCCATAATATTACCCTCTCATCATTAGTTAATAATGCGCTTTATTAAATAACCCATACTAAAAAATGAATACCAAAAGAATTGTAATAGAATGTGCTAATTATTAAATAACAATAAATGATAGAGGAGTTATAAAGAGGTGTTCATTTTGTAGGCATATCAAATTTTCATAATTGGTTGTATTTTAACCTAACGAAGTGTGTGTCAGAATTAACAAATCCTACTTTTTAACCAATTAACTGCTGATTCTACGTTGGAGTAATAAAATCAATCAATTATCTAAATAGGATAATTCTCCCCTTTTAACTCATTGATTTAGTTGAATTCCGTTTCTGTGCAGGAATTAAGCAAAATCAACAAGTTACATAAAGGTGAGAAATCTCACTTTTAACTTTTCCGCATGAAATTTAGGAGTCACCGATTTGGGAGGCTCCTCCTGTCATTCAGGAGGGTATACGAAAATTTTCGGACACCTGCGGCAACTTATTGATTATTCCGTGGTCCTCACTTTGGCTCAATCCTTCCGTTTCAAATAGAAAGATTGACTCACCAGTATAAAAGTAAATTTTATGTACAACGCTATGTGCGTTTTATGTATGTACATATTTATGTGCATTAATTGGTATCTTAGTGGTTAATTTTAATTTATATTTTTGTTTTAAATGAAAATATTTTTGTTAGATATCTTTTTTGTATAAAGATAACTATTTGAGGATAGGTTATTTTTGTGAAAAATGGCGAATTTCAAGAGAAATTTATTTTTAATTGAAAAAAGAAAAACTGCCTCTTTTGAAGACAGTTTTTTATTTAATTAACAGATTTTTATTTTGAAATAGGTAACTTTTTTATTTAGGGAATACTTGTTGGAAAAAGATAAGGATGTGGTTCAGGATCTCATTATGAATTTCTTTCCGGCTTCTATCTCCACCATCTTTACAAATAACTCCACCCTTTGGGTTATTTTTTTCAATAAGAGCGATTGCATTGGGTTTACAATTTGGCCTAAAGCTAAAATGCATTGCATCGTCAATAACGATGTATTTTGATTTCTCTTTTGGAAGGTTTTTAGCCAGATGCTCAGATTCCAGTTCAGCAGGCATATCCCCCACATCAACGCCAGCGGTTATCACGAGTGTTGGTATATTTACCATGCTTAAACTTTGAGGTGAAAAGCCTCTGGTTAGTGCCAGATCAAGGGAAATAATAGCTTTAACTCTTTGGTCACCCAAATCACCATCTAATTTTGCTTTGGTGATTTCATTTTTACCTATTCCTAATTCAGATAATATGTTGCAAGAAGCAAGAATTTGATTGGTTTTGCAGTCAGTAACTAATAAATCTGAGTTGAATCTAGCACCTGTGAGTTCAACAACAGACCAGCCACCTAATGAATGACCAATTGCTGCTATTCGTTCTCTATCAACTAACTTGGCAAAGTCAGATTGCTCTAGGATAAAGTCAATAACACGGCTGAGATCCCTCGGTCTTTCCCATAATTGTGCAGCTGATAGGGGATTTCTATCTTCTGTTGTTGTGCCTGGATGATTTGGAGTTGCAACGATAAAGCCTTTTTTGGCTAATTCCCCTGCAAGCCAATTAAGATTTCGCCAATTTCCTCCATATCCGTGCGACAGAACGACAAGAGGATGTTTTTCTATATCAGGAATAGCATCTTTTATTACTGAAATACCATAATAAGTGGGATGTTCACCAACAATTACAGTATGTCCAATATCATCGGAGGGGTACCACATCACAAAATGTAATGGACGTTCAGTGTTCTTATCTAAAAATATTTCCCGGAAACCTATATTTTCTGATGCGCTGATTTTCACAGAAAAGCATAGAAACAGGAAAATAGTAGCAACTATACGTTTAAACATTACATCCTCAGCAGACAATAAATTTGAACTGCCTTATTTTGTAATAAAGCATTACTCAGTAGAGCATTCCTTTTAGTTAATTATCTGATTGCTATTATCTTGAATTAAGTAAGGCATTTAACGAGGCATAGCTTAACTTTGACTGATCACTATTCTGCAACAAGCCATCCCGTAAAAAATGCTCCATACTCGTCAATGTAGATCCATAGGCTTGTTCGGCAAAGAAAGATCCACCAGAAACCCTTCTTGCTCCGGCAGCAAAAAACTCTTTTACACTCGGTCCTCCGGCTTGAGCCATAATATTTAATGGGCCATTTATGCGGGAGCTGATAGCCCGGCATACTGATAGATCGGTTAATCCGGGGATAAAAATACCATCGGCACCGGCAGCAAGATAAGTATTAGCACGGGAAATTAAATGCTCGGGGTTGGTATCTTCTCCACGAATCCATGAGTCTATACGTGCATTGATGAATAAACTGTAATGTATTTTATTTGCTGCGGTACGTACAGAGGCAATGCGTTCAGCACCATCATTTATAGGCCTTGATTTGCCATTGTTGGAATCTTCAATATTAATCCCAACACATCCGACAAAATATAAATCTTCAACAAGATCATCCATACTTTCATCAGGTGCTAATAAACCATCTTCAACATCCGCTGTTACAGGTAGATTGGTACTGGAAGTAATTAAACCCAGTGCCTTCATTACGATTTTTCGGTCAGCCAGTTGATTATCTGGATAGCCTAAACTCCAGGATATTCCGGCACTGGTTGTTGCAATGGCTTTGGCTCCGGATTTTTCTGCTAAGCGGGTACTCATAACGTCCCATGAATTGGCTAATATGAGTTTTCCTTCTTCGTGTAATTGGCTAAAAATTTGAATTTTTTCATCCAGGCTTATTCTTGTCATGTTGGTTTCTCAATATTTTCTTATAAATATATTCCATAATTGTAAATATCATGGATATGCGTTTTTAGAGTGTTACTAAATAATTGCACTGTGTATTTATATAGTCAATGTTTTGATCGATAAAAAACACTCAAAATTAAAGCTGTAATATCATTATTGCCGTTATTATTATTTCAAGTGAAAATATATCTATGTGACTGAGTTCTATTCTGGTCTGTGTATCTATGCTATTAGTCATGTTTAGAATGGATATAATATCTATTCGTCATCTTTTAATTTATGAAGACGGATAAAAGCCCCGTTATTTGAAACGGGGAAGTTCATTTATGATTATAAATTATTAAATAATTTTAGTTATCAATGAGATGAAAGATTGCATCAGTGACTTGCGCTAAAGGGATATTGTTAACATTTTTGGCATCATATAAGGTAATACACATATCTTTTGATGCTAGTGGGGACCAGTTTTCAGGTTTTGTGATACCATAAAGTGCAACAAGTTTTTTCTTTAGTGCTGCAGCTAAGTGGCAAATACCACCATCGCCAACGACGATTAAAGTCATTTCATTTAATAATGATAAGAAAGAATGTAATGAATTGCATATAACGATTTGGCTATTCCCATTTATACGGGAAACTAGATCTTCAGCTAAATTTATATCATCTGGTAAAGTAGAAATGATAAAATTTGCAGTAGGATGTTTTTTTGAGATTTTATCTGCAATTAGTGCAAGGTTTTCATTGTTAATTAAACTGTTTTTTCTATTGTTGGAAACTGAAAATAAAATCAATGGATTTCCTGAATAAACAGGTTTTGATTGATTGATTATTTTTATCTCAGGAAATAAATCTGATTCTAAATATTGCTCTTTTGGGGAAATTATGCGTAAAACCTTTAATGCCTGATGATAACCTTTTACCGATTTTTTATTAATTGGATAGTTAATTAATTTGGAATCCCATTTTTTATCTGCAACAACAGCATAACGTTTTTTAGCTCCAAGTAACCATAGGAATAAGTTATTTAGTTTCATCGGGCTGGGTTTAGCAGAAATGGCAATGTCAAAGTTCTTTTTGCGGAATTTGAGAGCGGTTTTGGCGATAGAAAAATATTTATTCCCTTTGGGAAGGATGTTGATGTCTACATCAGGACATACATACTTGGCGAGATCATGGTTACCCCGTTCTATGAATAGGCTAATCTCTGCATTTGGGTATTTTTTCTGTAAAAACTTTATTAATGGTTGGGTACAGATAAGATCACCCAGTCCATTTCTGCGTAATATAGCTATTTTCATATTGAATAATAAAAGAAAACTCTTTTTTAATGATAGATTTATAATCTAAAAATAAACCATTTATTTAATATATTCAACGTATTATGTTTTAAATTTCATATTCCTGTTTTTTATGACGACAGTATAGTGTACTTACAGTAATTGACTATAATCTAATCTATCTGATGCTCATCGAAGGAAAAACTCAATGACTATGTTGAAAGAGAGACAACATATGATTGTTCGGGCTATGAATGATAAAAATCATGTGATGAAACCTATCAGTAAGGAAAAACTTCAATTCTTGGGGGAAGCATTTGGATGGGATCAGTTGGCTGACGATATAAATTATTTAGTAAAAGTTGGTTTAGTGAATCATTTCGCTATTCATTTTGATGATAATGGAGGTTATGGCTTTAATCCTGATTCAATGGCTCTTACTGCTGCTGGTGTTGATTACGCTAATATGGATACAATTGATGATGAGATGAAGTCATTCACGATAAAGGTTCATAAAAATACACTTGAACAGATTGAAACAGTCATTAAAACGGCAAATATTCCAGATAATGAGAAGAAGGTGATCTTAGAGTTTATTAGCGAGCAAGGTATTGAAACCGTGCTTGGTAAGTGTATTGATACTATGCTGACGAAGGTAGATCTTGCTACACCTCTGTTTTCTGAAGTTGCCAAAATGAGATGAAATTGGCAGGAAGGATTATCTCTTCCCTGAAGTTTTTCACTTTTTAATAGTGATACTGGGCAAATTTAAAGATATATCCCGGAAGTGAGGGGAGAGCGCAACTCACTGTTTGTCTACATAATCACCGCTCATTTTGATTACCATTAAAGAAAAATTGGCAGTATATTTAGCGTGGGGTTCATTAATTGAAATACATTAACGAGCGGAAGTAGGCAATGGCAAAAGTGATTATGCGGAGAACAGTATGAAGTATCGTCTGAGCGGGGTTGCTCTTACAGCAGTATTACTGGCGGGATGTGCAAACTCATCAAATAATTATGAACAAGGGCGCTCTGATCCGCTGGAAGGGTTTAACCGGACTATGTTCAACTTTAACTATAATGTTCTCGATCCTTATATCTTACGGCCTGCTGCTGTTGTCTGGCATGATTATGTACCGATGCCGGCGCGAAATGGTATTGGCAATTTCATGAGTAATTTGGAAGAACCGGCCAGCATGGTGAATAGTTTTTTGCGCGGAGATATAAAGGAAGGCGCAAAGCATTTTAACCGATTCTTTTTGAATACCATTCTGGGTATGGGGGGGCTTATTGATGTTGCTTCAATGGCAAACCCCAAACTGGCAAAACAGGAACCAATGCGTTTTGGTAGCACCCTTGGGTACTATAATGTTGGTTATGGTCCTTATGTTGTTTTGCCGGGATATGGTAGTTTTACTGCGCGTGACGAAGGTGGGAATATGGCAGATATGACTTACCCTGTATTGAGTTATCTTACCCCTTGGATGGCTGTCGGAAAGTGGGTATTTCAGGGGCTCGAAACTCGCGCACGTTTGCTGGATTCAGATGGCCTGATAAAAAATTCTTCAGATCCGTATCTGATGATGCGTGAAGCCTATTTCCAGCGCCATGATTTTCTGGCTAACGGCGGCAAACTGCTACCGGAAGAAAATCCTAATGCTGCTGCTATTGAGGATGAATTGGATTCTATCGATTAATTTATTGATATAATTAACAAAAAAGGATAGCTGGAGCTATCCTTTTGAGATCATCGAAGATAATTAGAATGCGTAGTTAAGGCCGACACCGGCTAACCATGCAGTACCTTTAGAATCAAACTCGTATGGTGCACCAAGACCTTTTTTCTGGAAGTCTTCTGGTAATTTCTCACTCACATGCACTTTTTTACCACGCATATAAGAAACACCCAGATCTACAGAGGTATCTTTATTAAATGCGTAAGTTGTCCCCACACTTAACCAAAAACGATTTTGGTCAGGAATGGAGATAGAACGATTTTGGGCAGGTACTGGGCTTTCATCGAAAGCGACACCGGTGCGGAATGTCCAGTTATCGTCATGGTAGTAAGTGGTTCCCAGTGAGATACGATAAGCATTGCGGAAACCTTCATGTTTCTCAAATGCGACTTTACCATTATCGTTGCGGGTTGCTTTTAATTCTTTGAACGTATCCCAACCTGTATATAGGAAGCTGTAGTGGATCGCCCATTGTGGCGCTACGCGATTATAACCAGAAATTTCCCACATATCAGGCAGATTCAGATCCAATCGCCCCTGAACTGTCTCGCCGTTTAAGCCGCCCAATATTTTTGGCAGATCATTGCTGTAATCACCTTTTTTGAACTTAACTTTAACTTTTGAACGGTAGGTTAAGCTGTAACGATTATTTTCATCGAACTGATATAAAAGGCCAGCATTCCAGCCGTAACCCCAGTCTTTACCCTCTAAACGAGCTACTTCAGCGGTTGCTGGTATATTAACTTTACCTTCAGTTAATTTTGCTAAAAGTGGCCCTACTTCACCCAGATGACGAACAATTTCAGCATCAGCATAAATGGCATTTAAACCCAGACCAAAGCTAAACTGATCATTGACTTTGTATGCACCAGCCAGATTAAAGTTGCCGGTTTTGAGTGATGTTTTCCCACCAATGGAGCCGGCAGCATAGTTATTACTGAAATTTGTGGATAAACCAAAGTTGCTCGTGAGTGATGCACCAACAAACAACTCATCGGTGACTGGTGTAATGAAATGTAGATTTGGTACTGGTGCATTTGGTGCGATATTTTTCGCATCTGTACTATTTTTAGTAACAGGAGACTCACCAGTAATATCAACTTTTGGCTTAACATAAATAAAACCGCCGGAAAAGGATGGGCGATCAAATAGGGTCATGGCTGCAGGGTTGCGGCTGCCTTCAGAGGCATCTTCTGCAACAACACCTGCCCCAGAAAATGCACGACCTAGTCCTGATGATGAATATTCATTCAATTGAAAACCTGCAGCATTAGCGTTAGATGAAAGAATCGCAACCGCCACTGCTAATGCTGAACGTGAAAATAGGTTTTTCTGGTTCATAACCAAAACCTCATTGTTTAATTATTATTTAACATGCTACTCAAGTAGCTGAGAGCGCGGAATTGTAGAGTCGGTTCATCACAATGACAAATCAGACCAGTGTGAGAAGTATAGGCCTGAGATCGCAATGTGTTGCAAGAATGTTTTTAAAATATGACGAAAATGATTACTAAAATGGGACTTGCTTAACAAAAAATAGACAGTTGGTGTTAACGAGATGTAAACGCGATTTAATTAACGTGCTGAGATCAATAAAGAGTGAAATAAATGGTATTACGCAGTGTAAATAGTGGTTATTAAAGGAAAGTACAACGTAAAATCAGATTTGGATTTTTATTGTCGGAGAAATAAGATGACTGATGTAATTAAGCGCCATGGGGCTAACGAAACAGCCGCTTGCTGTTGTGTTGATGTTGGTACAGTCATTGATAATGAAGAGTGCACGGCTTCTTATCAACAGATTTTTGCCAGCAGTCAGGAAGCAGATGCAATGCTTAATATATTGACAGAAAAAGCAAAAAAGGTGGAATCTGATCCTTGCTTCATCAGCCATAAAATAGAAGAAGTGCATGAAGGTATGCAATTGACCATAGATTTTACATTTAGTTGTCAGGCAGAGGCTATGATATTTCAGCTGGGATTGCGTTAACTACTTTCAGAGTTATAGTTTTCCCATTGTGGTCAAAAATAGTCATACCAATGGGAAAGCTGATGATTATTTGTTGTAACCAATAAGTGTTTCTTCATCTTTTTTTCGCATGCTATCTGTTCAGATCGTATAAATTATAAATCTATTAAAGTTGCGCTTGCTCGCATTTTTAGTTTATTCCTGTTTGCTATTTCCCAACATTACGTTAACAATGCTTCATCAGGTCTGACCTCTTATGAGGTGAGTAAATAATTTTAATCAGTTGATTTAATTAATGATTATTGCAGGAGTTGCTATGAGTCGTTCTTCAACAAAAGTGGCACAACAAAAGGAACGAGTTGCTATTGTCAGTGGGTTGCGTCTTCCTTTTGCTAAACAGGCAACGAACTACCACGGTATTCCGGCTGTTGATTTGGGGAAAGCTGTTGTCAGTGAGTTGGTTATCAGAAGTGGGCTGCCACCAGAGAAGATCGACCAATTGGTTTTTGGTCAGGTTGTTCAAATGCCTGAAGCCCCGAATATTGCACGGGAAATCGTGTTGGGGGCTGGTTTAAGTGTTGGTACAGATGCGTACAGTGTTTCCCGGGCCTGCGCAACCAGTTTTCAGGCGATAGCTAATGTAGCAGAAAGCATTATGGCAGGAACCGTGAATGTGGGAATTGCTGGTGGTGCTGATTCTTCATCTGTTCTGCCAATTGGGGTGACCAAATCACTGGCTCGTACTCTGGTTGATATGAATAAAGCCAAAAGCCTTTCACAACGCCTTAAATTACTGAGCAAGTTGAAATTAAAAGATTTACTACCCGTATCGCCAGCAGTTGCTGAATATTCCACTGGGTTAAGAATGGGCGATACTGCTGAACAAATGGCGAAAACCTACCATATCAGTCGTGAAGCACAGGATGAGCTGGCGCACCGATCTCATTTGATGGCGGCTAAAGCCTGGGAAAAGGGCCTATTACGTGATGAAGTGATATCGGCTCATTTTCCGCCATATCGCGAATCTTTGCAGGAAGATAATAATATCCGCAAAAACTCAGAACTTACGTCTTATGCGAAATTACGCCCGGCTTTTGATCGCAAATATGGCACAGTCACTGCGGCCAATAGTACCCCGCTGACTGATGGTGCCGCGGCAGTGATTTTGATGAGTGAATCCGCTGCTAAAGAACTTGGCATGATGCCATTGGGCTATTTGCGCAGTTATGCATTTTCAGCCATTGATGTCTGGCAGGACATGTTGTTGGGGCCATCATATGCAACTCCACTGGCACTGGACAGAGCAGGGATTACGTTAAGTGATCTTTCCCTTATTGATATGCAT
Source organism: Xenorhabdus stockiae (assembly GCF_002632825.1). Lineage (GTDB taxonomy): Bacteria > Pseudomonadota > Gammaproteobacteria > Enterobacterales > Enterobacteriaceae > Xenorhabdus > Xenorhabdus stockiae. Next base: position 198,852 of record NZ_NJAJ01000001.1, on the reverse strand, counting down.
GAAGCGTTTGCTGCTCAGACTCTGACAAACCTGAAAATGTTTGCCAGTGATAAATTTGCCCGCGAGAAATTGGGGCGTTCTCAGGCGATTGGTGAGGTTGATATGGATAAATTCAACGTACTAGGTGGCTCAATTGCTTACGGGCATCCATTTGCTGCCACCGGGGCCAGAATGGTGACCCAGACCCTGAATGAACTGCGTCGCCGGGGAGGCGGGTTTGGGCTGACAACAGCCTGTGCAGCTGGTGGCTTGGGTGCGGCGATGGTATTGGAGGTGGAATAATGGCTCTGGATGAAACAATCATGTCAGCAGAACAATCGGTATTCAGTTTTTCTGTCAGAGATGACAGAGTTGGCGTTATTACTATTGATGTTCCGGGTGAGAAAGTTAATACGCTGAAAGCGGAGTTTGTTGAGCAATTTCTGGCAGTTTTCGAGCAGGCACAACAGGTTTCCGGTTTAAAAGGGCTGGTGATTATATCCGGTAAGCCCGACACCTTTATTGCCGGTGCAGATATCACGATGATCGCGGGTTGCCAGACTCAACAGGAAGCAACGGCTCTGGCTGAAAAAGGTCAGGAATTATTTGATAAAATTGCCAGTTATTCTTTACCTATTGTTGCGGCTATTCATGGTGCATGCTTAGGAGGTGGATTGGAATTTGCATTAGCCTGCCATGCACGTATTTGTTCTCTGGATGATAAAACCCGTCTTGGTTTACCTGAAGTACAGCTCGGGTTGTTGCCGGGTTCCGGCGGGACTCAAAGGCTCCCCCGTTTGATTGGTGTCAGCTCTGCATTAGATATGATCCTGACAGGGCGTCAGCTCAAAGCAAAACAGGCAAAACGACTGGGTGTTGTTGATGATGCTGTTCCTTTGGATATTTTGCTGGATGTAGCAGTTCAATATGTTAAGAAAGGTGTGGCTAAGCGCAAACCTCTGGCATGGTCACAACGTCTGTTAGCGAGCGCTCTTGGCAGGCCATTATTATTCCGTATGGTTCAGCAAAAAACGCGGGCCAAAACTCACGGTCATTATCCTGCTCCAGAACGGATCATTGATGTGATCCGTCTTGGTCTGGAGAAAGGGCAAAAAGCCGGTTTGCAGGCAGAATCCAAAGCATTTGGTGAGCTGGCTATGTCGTCAGAATCATCGGCACTGCGTAGTCTGTTTTTTGCTACCACCTCATTAAAAAATGAGACGGGTTCTTCGGAACTGCCTGCTCAGATCAGGCATGTGGGAATTTTAGGTGGTGGCTTGATGGGGGGCGGGATTGCTAATGTAACCGCAACTCGTGGTCATTTACCGTCGCGTATCAAAGATATTAATGAGAGAGGCATTAATCAGGCCCTGAAATATACATGGGATATGCTTTCCAAGCGCGTCAGTCAACGGCGTCTGACTTCATCGGAGCGTTCTCGTCAGATGTCTCTGCTTTCTGGTACTACAGATTACAGTGGTTTTAAACAGGCTGATATTGTGGTTGAAGCTGTATTTGAAGACTTGGTACTGAAACGTAAAATGGTCGCAGAAGTTGAAGCGAATACAAAGGCGGAGACTATTTTCGCGTCTAACACGTCTTCATTGCCGATTCACCAGATTGCGGAAATTGCTAAACGACCGGAGCAGGTTATTGGCCTTCATTACTTCAGCCCTGTAGATAAGATGCCATTGGTGGAAGTCATTCCACATGCCGGAACAAGTGAAAAAACAATAGCAACAGCAGTAGCACTGGCGAAAAAACAGGGTAAAACAGCCATTGTTGTGGGAGATAAAGCCGGGTTTTATGTTAATCGAATTTTATCTCCATATATTAATGAAGCGGGCTATTGTCTGGTGGAAGGGGAACCTATCGAACATATCGATAAGGCTCTGGTTGATTTTGGTTTCCCGATTGGGCCAATCAATTTACTGGATGAAGTTGGTATTGATGTCGGAACCAAAATTATTCCTGTGCTGGTGGATCAATTAGGGGATCGGTTTACACCGCCGGCAATTTTAGATGCTGTGCTGAGTGACGATCGCAAGGGTAAGAAAAACGGTCGTGGTTTTTATTCTTATGCAACTAAAAAGAGTAAGTTCTGGTCATTGAGGAAAAACAGCAAAGAGGCTGATTCTTCCATTTATTCCCTGCTGAAAGTTCAGCCTGTTGCAAAAATGTCACGTCCAGAGATTGCTCAACGTTGTCTGATGTTGATGTTAAATGAAGCTGTACGTTGTCTGGATGAAGGTGTCATCCGCAGCCCTCGTGATGGTGATATAGGTGCCGTATTTGGTATCGGTTTCCCGCCATTTCTGGGAGGGCCATTCCGTTATATGGATAAGCTTGGTAGCCGTCATGTTGTGGAAACTTTGCAACGTCTGGCGCAGCAGTACGGAGACAGGTTTGCACCCTGTGAACGTCTGATTCAGATGGCTGAACAGGATAAGAGATTCTACGAATAACGCATATACACTTCCTCTGGTATTTTTTTAAATAAGTGATACCGGTTCTTTTAACTTAAAGGGCCGGTTTTATCTATAATTGCTAAACAATATATTGTGTATGAATTTTTTATTGTTAAGTTATCAGCTTAATATAATAGCCAAACAATACATATATCACCCATTATTAGTAATTTTATTTAACCGTATTTTGCGGCAGAATATCCTCCAATTTTCATTGAGACCTTTTATCAAAGGTTCACAGTTCGTTCTCAATAATATTATTTTGCTTTCGTGATAAGTTACCTGAAAATGGGTGACTTCAATTCAGCTAATTACCTGAATAATTTCAGGGTTATTTTTGGTAGAATGAAAGTAACTATTAGAATTAGTTCTGAAATTTAACTCAACGGTGAATTATGTTCGTGTTTATTATGCGTCATGGTGATGCTGCTTTTAACTCAATTAGCGATGCAACGCGGGAGTTAACGCCGCGCGGCTGTCAGGAATCGCAGAAAATGGCGCTTTGGCTTGGGCAACAGAAGCCCGAGATTGATTGTGTGCTGGTCAGTCCTTATATCCGGGCGGGGCAGACTCTGCAAGTAGTGCGTGAGAATCTGGTATTACCTGATAGTGAGGAAATGTTAGAAGAGCTAACTCCGTCGGGTGATGCTGAGCTGGTGGCAAGTTACTTACAGGTTTTGGCAGAGCAAGGAAAAAAAGCCATCTTGATAGTTTCTCATTTACCTTTAGTTGGCTATTTAGTGTCTGAACTTTGCCCTGCGCAAACGCCTCCGATGTTTTCGACATCCAGTATTGCCTGTGTGGAACTGGATAAGCAGACACAAAAAGGCCGCCTGCTATGGCAAACCTCTCCGGCACAATTGTAGCCCTGACCAGACCGCAGGTTAAAACGTGCTTTAGCTAACGCTGTATAAACTCATCCTGTTCAACCAAAATGAGTAACGCAGCGTTTCCTCCCCATTCTTTAGGTGCCTGATGAAAAGCGATAATATCAGGATGTTGCGCGAGCCATAGTGGTGTTTGTTGCTTGAGGATATGCTTACCGTGACCATGCATAACACAGGCACAATAGACATTTTCTCGACGACAGGCCGCGATTAACGCTCCGATTTCCTGTTTAGCCTGTAACTGAGTTAATCCGTGTAAATCCAGAAAAAGTTCGGGGGGATAATCACCTCGCCGCAGCTTTTTCAGTTCATAATGATTGGCTCCTTCTCGTACATAACGAGTCGGGCCTTCCATATCCAGATTAGGCTGAAACTCGTCAGAAAAATAGTAACTGGCATCGACCTGTTCTTGCATCAGGCGCTCAGGTGCCATTTGACTGATTTTTTTTCTTTTGGGGGAGTGTAAGACTTTATCCTGAGCAATCCGACGGGTTCCCACTACTGACGTTCTAAATAGACTGATGTCTTCTTCATTTAATGTTTTTTTCTTCTTCATTACATACTAATTCATTAACAACTTTCGGTGATTGTACCCGATTTATTAAGATTTTGCTTAGACGCTATTATTTTTGGGTACATGCTGTTCATAAAATTATTTGACAATTGTGTCTGGTTATAAAATAAATGTATATACAACATAACAGCTGTCAGTAACAACAAAAAAATAACAGGACGAAAATAATGTCGATTGAACTGAAAGATACCGACATTATCTGGCGTAATGCCAGACTTGCCACAATGAACCCTACAATCAGTAACATGGATGGCAAGCATAATTACGGTATTCTGGAACAATATGATTTGATCATACGGGCTGAAAAAATTCTGGCCGTTCTGCCAACGGAGAGTGTGCCAGCTAACCGTTGCGAGGTGATTGATGCAGAACAGCGATTAATTACTCCCGGCCTGATTGACTGTCATACTCATCTGGTTTTTGGTGGTAACCGGGCATCAGAGTGGGAGCAGCGTCTGAATGGTATTTCTTATGCACAAATCAGTGCTAAAGGAGGTGGTATTAATGCTACAGTCAATGCCACCCGGCAAAGTTCAGCCCAACAACTGGAAATCTCGGCTCAAAAGCGGCTGAGTGCGTTAATAGCTGAAGGTGTTACAACCATTGAAATGAAATCAGGCTATGGGCTGGATTTAGAGAATGAAGAGAAACAACTGGACGTTATTCGGATATTAGGGCAGAAAAACCCTGTTGAAATCAGCCCGACTCTGCTTTCTGCTCATGCTGTTCCTCCCGAATACAAACATAATCCTGACGCTTATATTGACTTAGTTTGTAACACTATTCTGCCCAGTCTTTGGCAAAAACAGTTATTTGAATCTGTGGATGTGTTTTGCGAAAGCGTTGGATTCAGTCTTGAACAGACTAAACGTGTCTTTGATGCGGCCAGAAGATTAAATATTCCCGTCAAAGGCCATGTTGAACAGCTTTCCAATCTGGGTGGAACTGAACTGGTTGCTGATTATCAGGGCTTATCTGTTGATCACATTGAATATCTGGATGAAAAAGGTGTTCAGGCAATTAGCCGCAGTGGAACGGTTGCGGTTTTATTGCCGGGGGCATTTTATTTTCTGAAAGAGACACAATGTCCTCCGATTGCTTTATTACGTCAGTACCGCGTACCGATGGCGATTTCTACGGATTTTAATCCGGGAACCAGCCCGTTCACGTCACTACGCATGATGATGAATATGGCTTGTGTCCAGTTCGGTCTGACACCGGAAGAAGCATGGCAGGGGGTGACTATTCATGCTGCCCGAGCATTGGGCAGATCCGAAAGTCATGGTCAGATAGCAGCAGGTTATATGGCTGATTTTATTGTTTGGGATGCAAAAGAACCCGTAGATATATTATATGAGTTAGGTCGTAACCCCTTGGTTTACCGTGTCTATCGCGGCGTAATTACGCATAATTTTTTGTGAACAGTCTTTTATGAACAATAAATATTAATGAGGGAAATAGCATGAAATTATGGCATCCGACATCAGAAAACATTTGGCAGGGGCGTAATGATCTTGCCGAAGCTAATAATGCTTTACGCATGTTCCAGACGATAAAACAACCCGCTGATTTTTCCCCTGAGCAATATCCGAATCATATTGCATTGTTGGGTTTTGAATGTGATGAAGGAGTGAAACTCAATCAGGGGCGGCCGGGAGCAAAATCAGGGCCTGAGTATTTGCGTCAGTCGCTGGCAAATATGGCGAGCCATGATGGGCATGAATTGCTGGTGGATTTGGGTAATATCCGGGCGAATAGCGGTCAGTTAAGTGAAGCCCAAAGTGCTCTGAGTGAAGCTGTCTATGCCTGTCAGAGCCAGAAAATGCGTACCCTCATTTTTGGTGGCGGTCATGAAACTGCATTTGCTCATGGTATGGGCATTTATCGTGCGTTTCCAACACAGCGGGTAGGGATTATTAACTTTGATGCGCATCTGGATCTACGAAATGCGCCACAGGCAACATCAGGCACACCATTCCGTCAGCTTGCTGATTATTGTCACCAGCAACAACGACCGTTTAATTACAGCTGTGTGGGTGCTAGTTTGGCCTCAAATACTCAAGCCTTATTGGATGAAGCGAATCATCTTGATGTCACTATTATTTGGGATACTCAATGTATTGATTCTATGTTGGATAAGGTTCAACAACAGATACAGGATATGCTGAATCAGGCTGAAATCATCTACATGACGATTGATTTGGACGTGTTACCGATTTGGCAAATGCCGTCAGTTTCGGCTCCGGCTGCGCTCGGTGTTCCGTTAGAGCGTTTATTGTCACTGATCCAGCCGATTTGCCAGAGTAAAAAATTACAGGCTGTTGATCTCGTTGAGCTGAATCCATTGTACGATATTCAGGGTATGGGCGGTAAAGCCGCGGCTCGCCTTGCATGGCAAATAGTGCATTGGTGGAATGGATAATTGGCAATACGCTCGGGAGTAGAAAGGAATTTATTGTGACTATTGATTTATCAGAAAAAATAATTAAACCCGTACCTCTGTATGCGAAAGTCAAACAATCAATTATTGAAAAAATCCATACCGGGGAGTGGCAACCCCATGACAGAGTGCCTTCAGAATCTGAATTAGTAAAACAATTTAATTGTAGTCGCATGACAGCAAACAGGGCGTTACGGGAACTGACGGCAGAAGGGCTTTTATTCCGTTTACAGGGGGTTGGCTCATTTGTTTCAGAGCCGAAAGGGCAGTCCGCCCTGTTTGAAATTCACAGTATTGCTGATGAGATTGCGGCACGTACCCATCGCCATAACTGTAAGGTATTAAAGCTGGCGGAAGTCACCGCTAATATGACTCAGGCCAAGGAGCTGGGCATAAAAGCAGGTACAGCGGTTTATCACTCAATTATTCTCCATTATGAAAATGACGTGCCCGTACAAATTGAGGATCGTTATGTTAATGCGTTAGCGGCACCGGAATATCTGCGGCAGAATTTCCATCAACAGACAGCTCATGATTACTTATCGATGGTGGCACCGCTGACGGAGGGAGAACATATTGTAGAAGCTGTTGCCGGTGATGCCCGCTCCTGCCGTTTACTGCAAATAGAGGAGAATTCTCCCTGTTTGTTAATCAGTCGCCGAACTTGGTCGAAAGAACATATAGTTTCCAGTGCCAGATTATTATTTCCCGGTCACCGTTATAAGTTGAAAGGGCGTTTTAGCTCGTGAATTGACGTTATGATTGGTTTTCTCTGTACTCAAAAATCTCCTCTTTGCTTTATGCATGAGAGGAGAAGGTAACAAAAATGTAAAGCATATGTGATGTAAAACACAAAACCAGCAAAATCCCTTTCTGAGATTTTGCGAGCAAATTATAACCATCCTATTGATATTCAATAAAAAAGAAAAATAACAAAATTATTGACTTTATCTCCGTCACACTTTTGCCTATTGAATATACATGTATATACAACTATACAGTTAATAAATTTTCATAAATATGAAAAAGGAAAAACTGTGACAACGCAAAATAATAAATTCAGTAATGCGGTTATCCGTGCTCCCAGAGGAACAAAACTCACAGCAAAAAGCTGGCTGACAGAAGCCCCGCTTCGCATGCTTATGAACAACCTTGATCCTGATGTTGCAGAGAATCCCCATGAGCTGGTGGTTTATGGTGGTATTGGTCGTGCAGCCAGAAATTGGGAATGTTATGAAAAGATTGTTGAGACTCTGAAAAACCTTGAGAGCAACGAGACATTACTGGTTCAGTCAGGCAAACCCGTCGGTGTTTTCAAAACACATGAAAATGCTCCCCGTGTACTGATTGCCAACTCGAATCTGGTTCCTCACTGGGCAACGTGGGAACACTTTAATGAACTGGATGCCAAGGGATTAGCGATGTACGGCCAGATGACAGCCGGCAGTTGGATATATATCGGCAGTCAGGGAATTGTGCAGGGTACTTATGAAACATTTGTCGAAGCCGGGCGTCAGCACTATAACGGTGACTTGACCGGTCGCTGGGTTCTGACAGCCGGATTAGGTGGTATGGGAGGTGCACAGCCTCTGGCCGCAACACTGGCAGGTGCCTCATCGCTGAATATTGAATGTCAGCAAAGCCGGATTGATTTTCGTTTACGTACCCAGTACGTGGATGAGCAGGCCGCAGATCTGGATGATGCGCTGGCACGTATTGAGCGCTATTCCCGCGAAGGTAAAGCAGTATCAATAGCATTGTGTGGTAACGCAGCGGAGATTTTACCAGAGCTGGTTCGCCGTGGTGTTCGTCCTGATATGGTAACGGATCAAACCAGTGCTCACGATCCATTACATGGTTATTTGCCGGTAGGGTGGACATGGGAAGAGTATTGTCGTCGTGCTGAAACTGAGCCGGAACACGTTGTTCAGGCAGCAAAAGCATCAATGGCACAGCATGTAGCAGCGATGCTGGACTTCCAGAAACAGGGTATCCCTACTTTTGATTATGGCAATAATATCAGGCAGATGGCCAAGGAGATGGGCGTTAAAAATGCCTTTGATTTCCCCGGTTTTGTTCCTGCTTATATCCGCCCGCTTTTCTGTCGCGGCATAGGTCCTTTCCGTTGGGCTGCACTTTCTGGCGACCCTCAGGATATTTATAAAACAGATGCCAAAGTAAAAGAACTATTGCCGAATGATAACCATCTGCATCGCTGGCTGGATATGGCTCGGGAACGCATCAGCTTTCAGGGCTTGCCAGCACGTATTTGTTGGGTAGGGCTGGGCGATCGCGCCAAATTAGGTTTGGCTTTCAATGAAATGGTTCGTAATGGCGAGCTTTCCGCACCAATAGTGATCGGACGTGACCATCTGGATTCAGGCTCAGTAGCAAGCCCTAACCGTGAAACGGAATCAATGAAAGATGGTTCTGACGCAGTATCTGACTGGCCATTGCTGAATGCACTGTTAAATACCGCCAGTGGAGCAACATGGGTATCGCTGCATCACGGCGGCGGGGTTGGTATGGGCTTCTCCCAGCACTCTGGCATGGTGATTGTCTGTGATGGTTCAGATGAAGCGGCGGAGCGCATTGCCCGGGTACTCCATAATGATCCGGCGACAGGCGTTATGCGCCATGCAGATGCAGGTTATGAACTGGCAATTCAATGTGCAGAAGAGCAAGGGCTGAATTTACCTATGCTCAATACCCGAACAGAAGACACTCAAGCGGCAGAAATAAAATAAGGAGCGTTATTAATATGAAAAATATCACTATTCATCCGGGAAAAATGACGCTTGAAGAGTTACGCCATATCTATCAGCATCCCGTACAAATAACGTTAGATGAGCAATGCTTTCCGGCGATAGAGAACAGTGTTGAATGTGTTAACCGCATAATCAACGAAAACAGAACTGCTTACGGAATTAATACGGGTTTTGGGTTACTGGCAAATACTCGAATTGCAGAACAGGATCTAGAAGAACTGCAACGTTCGATTGTTATGTCACATGCGGCGGGTGTTGGTGAACCGCTACCGGATGAAATTGTCCGTTTGATGGTCGTATTAAAAATTAACAGCTTAGCTCGTGGTTACTCAGGTATTCGGCTGGAAGTGATCCAAGCCTTGATAGCATTGGTGAATGCCGAAGTTTACCCTTGTATTCCGGCTAAAGGGTCGGTTGGGGCTTCTGGGGATTTGGCTCCGCTGGCACATATGAGCTTGTTATTGCTGGGTGAGGGTAAAGCCCGTTATCGCGGGGAATGGTTGCCGGCAAAAGAAGCTCTGGCAAAAGCGGGTCTTCAGCCGTTTACGCTGGTCGCAAAAGAGGGGCTGGCATTATTGAACGGTACTCAGACTTCAACGGCATTTGCCTTGAAAGGCTTGTTTGCAGCGGAAGAATTACTGGCATCAGCCGTTGTGTGTGGTGCGTTATCAGTTGAAGCGGCTCTGGGTTCCCGTAAGCCATTTGATGCACGTATTCATGAAGTCCGTGGGCAGCAGGGGCAAATTGATGTCGCAGCTTTATACCGCTTTGTATTGGAAGAGAAAAGCGATATTTCTGCCTCCCACGAAAACTGCCCGAAAGTTCAGGATCCTTATTCACTGCGTTGCCAGCCACAGGTTATGGGCGCTTGCCTGACCCAAATTCGCCATGCTGCTGATGTCATTATGGTTGAGGCTAATGCTGTTTCTGATAACCCACTGGTTTTCACTGAGCAGGATGAAGTGATTTCCGGCGGGAATTTCCATGCTGAACCTGTCGCGATGGCATCGGATAATCTGGCGCTTGCGCTGGCGGAGATTGGTGCACTGGCAGAACGGCGGATTGCTCTGCTGATGGATAGCAATATGTCTCAGTTGCCTCCGTTTCTGGTCAAAAATAGCGGTGTGAATTCTGGCTTTATGATTGCTCAGGTAACCGCAGCTGCACTGGCAAGTGAAAATAAGGCATTAGCACATCCTTCCAGTGTTGACAGTCTGCCGACGTCAGCGAATCAGGAAGATCATGTTTCTATGGCACCGGCAGCAGGTCGTCGCTTGTGGGAAATGGCGGATAACGTCAGGGGTATTCTGGCAATTGAATGGCTGACGGCATGTCAGGGCATCGATTTCCGTGAAGGGTTAAAGAGTAGCCCGACGCTAGAGAAAGCCCGCCATATTCTGCGTAATAAAGTGAAGTATTACGATAAAGATCGTTTTTTCGCACCGGATATTGAAGCAGCTATTCAATTATTGGCAGAACAGCAACTTTCTGCATTATTACCGGCAGATAAGATCCTGCCGATTGGTAATATCCTGAAAAACCACATAAACTAAATCGTCTGAAGGCCGGTTTTCCCGGCCTTATCGTTGTATTTATCTTTCACATCTAATAATAAAAGAAATAGGGATAAATCATGCAAAACACCTCACAACTCAAGCGTGGGCTAAGTGTTCGTCATATTCGGTTTATGGCACTGGGGTCGGCAATTGGTACCGGGCTTTTTTATGGTTCAGCGGGAGCTATTCAGGCCGCAGGGCCGGCGGTATTGCTGGCGTATATTATCGGAGGGGCCGCTGTTTTTATGGTTATGCGGGCATTGGGGGAAATGGCGGTTCATAACCCTGTGCCCGGTTCATTCTCTCATTATGCCAGCCATTATCTGGGGCCACTGGCGGGTTTTCTGACCGGATGGACTTATATCTTTGAAATGCTGGTGGTCTGTCTGGCGGATGTCACCGCATTTGGCCTCTATATGAAATTCTGGTTTCCCCATGTTGATCAATGGATTTGGGTTCTCGGTATCGTCTTTTTTATCGGGGCAATAAACCTGTGTAACGTTAAAGTTTTTGGTGAGATGGAGTTCTGGCTTTCCATCATAAAAGTGGTTGCGATCATAGCGATGATTGTTGGCGGCTTTGCAATCATGATGTACGGGTTCGAGCAGGGAACCGGTTTCTCAAATCTGTGGGAACATGGCGGCTTTATGCCGAATGGTGTTACCGGGATTATTGCTTCATTTACCGTTGTGATGTTTGCATTCGGTGGTATTGAAGTTATCGGTATTACCGCCAGTGAAGCGAAAAATCCGGTATATTCTATCCCACGAGCTATCAATGCTGTCCCTGTGCGCATTCTGTTGTTTTATGTTCTGACCCTGTTTGTTCTGATGTGTATTTATCCGTGGAATCAGGTTGGTCAGAACGGCAGCCCATTCGTGCAAATTTTCTCCAGCCTGCAATTTAACTATGCCGCCCATATTTTGAACCTTGTTGTTATCACGGCAGCAATCTCAGCCATTAACAGCGATATCTTTGGTGCAGGGCGAATGATGTACGGCATGGCGCAGAAAAAGCAAGCACCTGCTTTTTTCAACAAACTGACAAAACATGGCGTGCCGTGGGTGACAGTATTGGTGATGTCAGTCATTTTGCTGGTCGGTGTATGGTTGAATTATATATTACCGGAAGAAATCTTCTTGATTATTGCTTCTATCGCAACTTTTGCCACGGTATGGGTATGGCTGATGATCCTGTTATCGCAATACATGATGCGTCAGAAAATGCCTGCGGAAGAAGCTAAACAACTGCAATTCCCTGTACCGTTCTGGCCGATAGCGCCAATGCTGACAATCGCATTTATGGCGTTCATCATAGTGGTGCTGGGTTATTTCCCGCATACACGTGTTGCGTTATATGTGGGGCTAGGTTGGGTGGCATTACTGACTGCATGCTATTTCCTGTGGGTCAAGAAATCGGGTGAGAAAAAAGCCTGATTAATAAAAAAGATAGTGTTTATGAAAGCCATCTTGTCAGAGCAGGATGGCTTTTATGTTTTTGTCGAACTCACATATGCTTTTCACCTGAAATAATTCACATGCTCAGATAGCTGATTTGTGGCGGGGATCGTGGCAAACTAGCAGACTTAATATTATTGAGGTTTAGAGGTGCTTGTGGATAAGATTTTTGTAGATGAAGCCGTCGCGGAGCTGCATACCATTCAGGATATGCTGCGCTGGGCAACCAGCCGTTTCAGTGCAGCCGGCATCTATTATGGTCATGGGACAGATAACCCATGGGATGAGGCTTTGCAATTGGTTCTTCCAACATTGCACCTGCCTATCGATATACCAGAAAACATGATGACATCCCGCCTGACAACAACGGAGCGTCATCGAATTGCTGAATGTGTTCAGCGCCGCATCAACGATCGCATTCCGATCGCTTACCTGACTAACCGTGCATGGTTCTGTGGGCATGAGTTCTATGTTGATGATCGTGTTCTGGTACCACGTTCACCTATTGGTGAGTTGATTAACAATCAATTTGCAGGGTTGCTCCCACAGGAGCCAGCAACCATTCTTGATCTGTGCACCGGAAGCGGTTGTATTGCAATTGCGTGTGCTCATGCTTTCCCTGAGGCAGAAGTTGATGCAGTTGATATTTCTGCTGATGCCTTAGCTGTGACAGAACAGAATATTGAAAACCATGCTCTGTTACATCGCGTCATACCAATCCGCTCTGATATGTTCCGCGATATGCCTCCAATGAAATACGATCTTATCGTGACTAATCCACCTTATGTGGATGAAGAAGATATGAGTGATTTGCCGGATGAATTTCATCGTGAACCGGAGCTGGGTCTGGCTGCGGGAGTGGATGGGCTGGATCTGGTTCGTCGTATTCTTGCGACCGCCCCGGATTTTCTGACAAAAGAAGGTGTGCTGATATGTGAAGTCGGTAATAGCATGGTTCACCTGATTGGACAGTATCCTGATGTACCATTCACATGGCTGGAATTTGAACATGGTGGCGGTGGTGTCTTTATGCTGACCCGTAGCCAGTTAGTCGAATATCACGAACATTTTCACCTGTTCAAAGATTAAAGTTCGTTACACACAATATTAAGCCCAATGGTTAAAGTGTTTTTTAGCACATTTTATGCCCGATAAACTTCAAGTTACAATTGGTAATATGAGGTAAGCCCTTATATCTCCCTGCATTGTGGGGAGATATCACACGCCTCTTGAAGTTGAATTGGTATAGTCAAATAAATCGGGTGAAATAAATTATGCTTTAACCATTTGTTAGTTTATTGTTATTTAACATCTAATCTTAATACATAAGAAATAATGGCAGGATAGGTATGGCAGGCAACAGTATTGGACAGTTTTTCCGTGTTACTACATTTGGTGAATCTCACGGTCTTGCATTGGGTGGAATTGTTGATGGTGTTCCACCTGGTATTGTTATTTCGGAAGCCGATTTGCAAATTGATCTGGACAGGCGTCGTCCCGGGACTTCCCGCTATACCACTCAGCGCCGTGAACCCGATGAGGTTCGCATACTTTCTGGTGTTTTTGAGGGAGTAACAACCGGAACCAGTATTGGCTTATTAATTGAAAACACCGATCAACGTTCGCAAGACTACAGCGCGATCAAAGATGTTTTCCGTCCCGGTCATGCAGATTATACCTATGAACAAAAGTATGGGTTGCGCGATTATCGCGGAGGTGGCCGTTCATCTGCCCGTGAAACTGCAATACGTGTTGCTGCGGGAGCGATTGCCAAAAAATATTTATTCGAAAAACATGGTATTCGTATCCGTGCCTGCCTGACTCAGATGGGAGATATTCACTGTGAAATGAAAGATTGGGATCTGGTTGAGCAGAACCCATTTTTCTGTCCTGATGAAAGTAAATTAACTCAGCTTGATGAATTATTACGTGCCCTGAAGAAAGAAGGGGATTCCATTGGTGCCAGAGTGACCGTTGTGGCTGAAAATGTTCCGGCTGGATTAGGAGAACCGGTTTTTGACCGTCTGGATGCCGACATTGCTCATGCCCTAATGAGCATTAATGCTGTGAAAGGCGTAGAAATTGGTGATGGTTTTGGCGTAATTGGCCTGCGTGGCAGCGAAAACAGGGATGAAATCACCTCTCAAGGTTTTACCAGTAACCATGCGGGAGGCATTCTGGGTGGGATCAGTAGCAGTCAGCCCATTGTTGCCCATATTGCGCTGAAACCGACATCCAGCATTATGGTTTCAGGAAAAACCATTAATCGGCAGGGCGAAGAAGTGGATATGGTTACCCGTGGTCGGCATGATCCTTGTGTTGGTATCCGCGCAGTGCCTATTGCAGAGGCGATGATGGCGATTGTCCTGATGGATCATCTGTTGCGCCAGAGAGCACAATGTGCAGATGTGTCACCTTCGCTTCCAAGCTGGTGAACCAGAGCTCAACAAATATGAATAGGTGCCGAAAGACACCGTGATATCGGATAAGCAATTTTCTGGTGAAATACATCATGGAATGGTCATTACTGGGTCCGGAAGTTTATGGTTTACTCTTTTTAGTTGCTCTGGTTGCAGGTTTTATCGATTCAATTGCAGGTGGTGGCGGGCTGTTAACGATTCCCGCTTTATTATCTACAGGTATTACGCCGGTCCAGGCACTGGCAACAGGGAAACTTCAGGCTGTAGGTAGTTCACTCTCTGCCAGCCTGTATTTTATCCGCCGAGGAGTAGTAAGCTTACGTTCTCAACGATTTGCTATCACTATGACGGTTCTGGGTGGTATGGCAGGCGCATTACTGGTTCAGTTTGTATCACCGGATTTACTGCGCTATGCCTTACCGGTTCTGGTTATGATCATCGGTCTTTACTTCCTGTTGGTACCCAATATAGGTGCAGAAGATCGACCGCGCCGTCTGGGTCCGATTGCATTTGGTTGCCTTGCCGGGGGAGGGATCGGGTTTTACGATGGTGTATTCGGGCCGGGAACCGGCTCTTTTCTGGCACTTTCTTACGTCATGCTCTGTGGTTACAATCTGGCTAAGGCAACTGCACATGCAAAAGTGCTGAATTGCGCAGCTAATCTCGGTGCATTGGTTTTCTTTATTCTTGGCGGGCAGGTTTTATGGCTGTTGGGTTTTGTTATGCTGGCCGGTCAGATGATTGGAGCACGCTTAGGAGCCGGTTTAGTATTAAGCAGAGGGCAGAAATTGATTCGCCCGATGCTGGTAACCATCTCTTTTTTAATGAGTATCAAATTGCTCCATGAACAGCATGGTGAAACCATCCGTTCCTGGCTGGAATTTTATTTTTAATTTTATATCTACTGTCTTTCGAGTTACCTCTTTGTCACTTTCTGGTCGTAACTCGAATGTTATCGGATATAGGACATTAATTTTTAGGATTGTATTAATAAATGGCTGAACATCATTATCAACAACTAATTGAAATTTTTGATGATTGCTTTAGCGATGACTATAACACCCGTTTGATCAAAGGTGATGATGAGCCAATTTATCTACCCGCAGATGATAAAGAAGTTTATAACCGGGTCGTATTTGCCCACGGCTTTTACGCCAGCGGATTACATGAAATTTCCCATTGGTGCATTGCAGGTACAGAGCGTCGTAAATTGGTTGATTTTGGTTATTGGTATTGTCCCGATGGCCGCGATGCTCAAACTCAGGCTGAATTCGAAAAAGTCGAAATTAAACCTCAGGCGTTAGAGTGGCTATTCTGTATGGCTGCGGGCTTTCCGTTCAACATTAGTTGCGATAATCTCGACGGTGATTTTGAGCCGGATCGTTTTGCTTTTCAGCGGAAAGTTCATACTCAGGTCATTGCATACCTTGAAAATGGAATCCCCCTACGTGCGGCGCGCTTTATTCGCGCCCTGCAATCGTTTTACAATACCCCTCCACTAAAGGCAGAACATTTTCCTGACCCGGAAGATCCTTTTGCTAACTGATTTGATTTTTGAGGAAAAACAATGCTCGCAGAGTTTGAAACACGCATTCTGGCACAGATAGATGACATGGTTGAATATGCCAGTGATGACGAATTATTTGCTGGTGGATACCTCCGCGGGCATCTGACACTGGCTGTTGCTGAACTGGAGCAGGAAGGTGCCAATACTATTGAACAGCTTCATCAGCGTGTAGAGGAAAGCGTTCAGAAAGCGATTAAGGCTGGCGAATTGACACCGCCGGATCAGGTTTTGATTTTATCCACTTGGAAAAAGCTACTGGATAGTGCGAGATCATAATTTTTGACGCTATTTTGAGGGTTGTTTTACAGCCCTCTCTTACATAGAAATGCGTAGCGCTTCGCAATTAATGATAAATAACAGATAATCTTAAATATTGAATGTTCTTTTATGAAAGAAATAAAGTAAAATTATTGGGTAGTAAGATTTGATTTTTATATATTAAAGTTACGTGTCTGCGTAATTTAATGATTTTGTTATATATTATTTGAGATTTTATTTTGTTATTAGTGGAACAGCTGATGATTTAAAAAATGAATGATGATAGAGTTTGTAGCATTATGGAAAAACAATGTATTTTAAATTTATTGCTAATGTATGAATTTAAAATGCAATTATTAATCTGTTATTTAAAAATTACAAATGTAAATTCTCTTTAAAAACACAGAATAGAAAAAGGATATTTCGGAGGTGGTATATGAGAATTGAGGACAATGTTGTTCAAAGGGAATATGGGGATCACAATCAGCAATATAAAAAGTACTTTTTACCTGAATCGATAAGTTTTAGTACTTTCAACCTGACAGGGAGAACGGAAATGAATGTAATATTAGAAAAAAGATTTGAAAATATGGGGGTAGATGTTTCACAATTAAAAACAGATGTTTCACTGTTAAAAATAGACGTAACACAGTTAAAAACAGACGTAATAGAGCTAAAGACAGATGTAAAACAATTAAAAACAGACGTAATAGAGTTAAAATCAGATGTAACAGAGCTAAAGACAGATGTAAAACAATTAAAAACAGACGTAATAGAGTTAAAGTCAGACGTAGCAGATCTAAAAACAGATGTAACTGAGCTAAAAATAGACGTAGGAATTATAAAAAATACCTATGCAACTAAGGCTGATATTGAATCAGTAAAGGTGCTTATCCATACTGAGATTGCATCTGTAAATAAAGAAATGGCATCTATCCATAAGACGCTATTAGAGAAAATAACATCTCAGACAAAGTGGATGGTAACAATGATGTTTGGTTTTTCTGGTATTATTATCGCCGCAATGAAATTGATGCTTCCATCCTGAATAATTACCGAGGTGGTATAATGTTTACTATTCGGCCAACACAGTTATCAGATATAAATCAGTTAGCTATAATTGAACATTCCGCTGCGCAACTATTTTGTCTTATACCTGAACTAGCCTGGATTTCTGATGGTCATATACAGACTGAACAACAACATTTGGGTTATATTGTGCAACACAATAGCTGGGTTGCAATAAATAATAAGGGTGTTCCTGTAGGTTTTATTCTGGTGAAAACTCTGGAGGACGGGTTACATATTTTTGAGCTATCTGTGCATGGAGATTGGCAAAGAAAGGGTATAGGCAAGGAATTAATAGAAACAGTTATTCAAGTAGCTAAGCAACGCAAATTACAGTCTGTCACTTTAACAACTTTCCGTAATGTCCTTTGGAATGCGCCTTTTTACCAAAAACTGGGGTTTGTTATCTTGGAACCGCAAGAAATGGGTGAGGAATTACAACAGATTTTGCAAGGTGAAATTGAATATGGTTTTTCGGCAGAACAGCGTTGTGCTATGAAACGCCCTATAATTATATGAACCGATTGTAATTCAGTTAGTGCCCCCAGTCACATAACTTATCTACGTGACTGGAGATTAGTTTCATTATTGCCGTGCGACATCAGTGTAATTTAAGGTTTTTCTGTTTTTACCTTTTTTCCACGTAACAGTTTTCTGACCCAGAAGCGATTAGGGTTTAAAGCCGCTAATGTTTCATCATCAAGCGGTAGAGCTTCACCAAAAATTTGTCCTGCGAGTAACTCAGCACTTAAAGGGGCAGAGCATAATCCACGAGATCCTAACGCACCAATAACAAACAGGTCAGGATAACAAGGGGACTCGTCAATTTTCTCTCCGGACTGCATTTGTTGGGGCAAGTTGGCATACTTTTTCAGAATCTCTTTGAGAACAGGCACATTACCCACCATTGGCATATGATCCCGAATGACACAGCGTATTCCCTGACGAGACTTATTTTCTGATATATCAACCTCTTTTACCCACTCAACATCAGGAAAACACTTCAATAAACGGTCTCGGTTTTCTTGTTGCTCGACGGTGGAATATTCAATATCCAGAAAATTACGCTGGTAACTTGCGCCAATACAGTGATATTGATTCTGTGGATTGGCAGGCGTCATATAACCATCGTAACAGAGTACACTTTTTAGCTGGCTGAGATGCTTGGTAGTTGGGATATGACTAACCTGTCCACGAACAGCAGTCACTGGGAGCTTTTCAGTTTGTTCAAATTGTGGCAAACAGTGTCCATTGGCAATAACAACCACTTTATGGGTTTTAAGCTGTACTTGTCCCTGATGTTCAATATGTAGCTGCCAGCCGTTTTCATATTGAGCCAGACGTATTATTTTATGGTTGAAGTGCGTACACATACCACGTTGTTGTGCGAGCTTGATGGCTTCCTGAGTCAACTGTCCCGGATATAACCATCCGCCCTGTGGATAATGTACCCCATGATAATTGACATCCAGCCCACTAATCTGGCTCAGTTGCTGGCGATCCATTTCAACAGCAATTTCTTCTGGCCATACTGTTTGGAGTATCCCAGATATTTTTTTATCCGATTTTTCATCGTAGGCCAGCTGGCTAACTCCATCCCACTGATGATCAAATAAAACGCCCTGATCAGTCAGGTGATCATATTGGCGACGGGCAAAGGTAAATGCGGAGGTGAAAAATCGCTCTAGTGGATCATTCTGACCATTCAGTAAGGGGTACAATGCGCCTTGTTGATTACCTGATGCATTCTGTGCGAGGTGTTCATCCTGACAATACAGGGTGACTTTTGCACCACGACGCAATAAAGCTAGGGCAGTCAGTGCGCTGGCAATACCGCCGCCAATAATGGCGATATCGTCAGTGTATGTTGCGCTTTGGCGGGTAAACCAGGGAGTATCGGAGCTGGGATTATGAACTGTGGGAAGTAAAGTGCCCGTCAGCATCTCTCTTTTACGTCCGAAACCTTTTATTTTTTTGACATCAAAGCCTGCTTCTTGTAATCCACGGCGAACTAAACCAGCGGAAGTAAATGTCGCAAATGTCCCTTCCGGACGGGAAAATTTTGCCATAGAAGTGAACAGTTGTTCGCTCCACATTTGTGGATTTTTAGCTGGGGCAAAACCATCTAAAAACCATGCATCAATTTTGCTTTTCAAGCCAGAAGTTATCTTGGGTAATAGCTCATTTACATCACCAAACCAAAGATCCAGCGTGATAGCACCATTATCCAGAATTAATCGATGGCAACCTGAGAGTGGTAAGGGCCACTGTTGACATAATTTCTCAGAGAATGGCTGAAGTTCTGGCCAGCGCTGATGGGCATTTTTTAGGTCTGCGATTTTTAATGGATATTTTTCAAAACTAATGTAATGCAGTCTGTTTAATGTGGCATCGGGTGACTGCTGCCTGAAAGCTGAGAAAGCGCGCCATATCGCCAGAAAATTTAACCCTGTACCAAATCCGGTTTCAGCAATAACGCAATCAGAACGAGGGTGTGTGTTAAAACGTTGAGGAAAATGATTACCTTTCAAAAATACATATACCGTTTCTTCCAACCCGTCTTGATTTGAAAAATAAACATCATCAAACTGCTCAGAAATAGGTGTTCCCTGTTCATTCCAGCTTAGGGTCGCGCTACTGATAGCACTGTTTTTCACGATACTGTTTTTCAAAATAAGACCTGTATTGTTGCGAAGAATAATGGGGGATTTTAACGGTCTTGATGCGGTTACACCACCTATAGAGGATCTTAAGAACTGACTCTGATCAATTGTTCCACGATTTTTAACCTGATCGGACTTGTTCAGCGTACAAGTGTACGCTAAAGTGCGAGTAGGAAATCCCGCAGGTAAACATATTGATGAGGTAATTAATGAAAAGAGCAGTAATCACTGGTCTGGGAATTGTTTCCAGTATTGGTAATAACCAGAAAGAGGTGCTTAAATCTCTGAAAGAAGGCCTTTCCGGGATAACTTTTTCCGAAGAATTCAAAGAAATGGGGCTTCGCAGCCAAGTTTGGGGAAATGTCAAACTGGATACAACAGGTTTGATTGACCGAAAAACACAGCGCTTTATGAGTGATGCTTCTGTTTATGCTTACCTGGCAATGGACGAGGCAATTAAAGATTCCGGCCTGTCAGATGATCAGGTTTCTAATTTACGCACAGGGCTGGTTGTCGGCTCGGGTGGTGGCTCTCCTCATAATCAGGTTGTCTGTGCGGACGGTATGCGTTCCCGTGGCTTACGGGGAGTCGGGCCTTATATGGTTACAAGAACAATGGCTTCCGGTATTTCAGCCTGTCTGGCAACACCATTTAAAATTAAAGGCGTGAACTATTCGATCAGCTCCGCTTGTTCGACCTCTGCGCATTGTATCGGTCATGCTGTTGAATTAATTCAGCTTGGCAAACAGGATGTTATTTTTGCTGGTGGTGGTGAAGAGCTTAGCTGGGAAATAGCCTGTGAATTTGATGCAATGGGTGCGCTTTCCACCAAATATAATGAAACGCCGGATCGTGCTTCCCGTACTTATGACCAAAACCGTGACGGATTTGTTATCGCAGGCGGTGGCGGTATCGTGGTTGTTGAGGAATTAGAACATGCATTAGCCCGTGGCGCGCATATTTATGCTGAAGTTATTGGTTACGGAGCAAATTCCGATGGTATGGACATGGTAGCACCTTCAGGCGAAGGGGCTGTTCGCTGTATGAGAATGGCCATGGACGGTATGGATGGTGAAGTAGACTATATCAATACACATGGCACATCGACACCGGTTGGTGACCTGAAAGAGCTGGAAGCTATCAGAGAAGTATTTGGTGATAACACACCTGCAATTTCAGCGACTAAGGCGATGACCGGGCATTCTTTGGGAGCGGCGGGTGCTCAGGAAGCAATTTATAGCCTGTTGATGCTGGAGCACGGGATTATTGCACCGAGCATTAATATCGAAGAGTTGGATGAAAAAGCGCTTGGTATGAATATTATTACAGAACCGACCGAACGCGAGCTAACAACAGTGATGTCCAATAGCTTCGGGTTCGGTGGTACAAATGCATCTTTGGTAATGCGTAAATATTCTGACTGATTTTCTGAAACTGAAAATTTTATCATTCTGAATAAAAGCCAATTCATCAGTTATGTGGATTGGCTATAAATTTTCCTGCTCTTCTGCCGTTTTTTGCGAATGATCAGTAATGTAGGCGGAATAATAAGAACCAGTGCAGCTAAAACCAGCAGAGACTGAGCGATAGCACTGCTCCACAGGATATCAAAACTACCATTGCTGATTGAAAGTGCCCGCCTTAAGTTTTGCTCCAGCATTTCACCAAGCACAAACCCCAGAATAAGTGGCGACATTGGGAAGTTCATTTTCCTGAGAATGTAACCAAAAACCCCCAGACCAACCATTAACATCAGATCGAACGTGGTGCTGTGTACAGCATAAACGCCGACTGCTGAAATACTGGCAATGACCGGCACTAAAAACCACAGTGGAATACTTAGCATACGGGTAAATAGGCCAATCATTGGGATATTCATAATTAGCAATAGAATATTAGCAATAAGCAGTGCAGCGATTAGTCCCCACACGATATCTGGCTGTTCGGTAAACATCGCAGGTCCCGGAGTGATGTTATAGAGCGTCAGTGCGCCTATCATTACCGCAGTAGTGCCTGAGCCGGGGACACCAAGTGTCAGCATGGGAATGAAGGAACCACAAGCGGATGCATTATTGGCCGCTTCAGGGGCAGCAACCCCCCGGATATCACCTTTACCGAACGAATCACTGTTACCACTGATTCTTTTTTCTGTCATGTAGGTGATTGCGCTGGCAATGGTCGCTCCGGCGCCGGGCAGTATTCCGACAAAGAAGCCAATAACTGATGAGCGTAATATTGGCCCGGTACAGGCTTTAGCTTCTTTTTTATTAAACAGTAATCTTCCGGTTTTACTTATTACTTTTTGGCCGGTAGACGTGCTTTCCAGCATCAACAGAATTTCGCTGACAGAGAACAGCCCAATGACAACGACAATAAACTGAATTCCGTCGGAGAGGTGGACACTATCGAAGGTGAAGCGATAAACACCGGTATTGGAATCAACGCCAACGGTGGCTAAACCCAAACCAATCAAGGCCGCCAGTAGCGATTTCACCGGGTTTTGGCTCATCATGCTACCAAGACAGGCAATTGCAAAAACCATCAGGGCAAAATATTCGGCAGGCCCGAATGCTAAAGACCATTTTGCCAGAAGAGGCGCAAATAAAATGATCCCGGCAATAGCCAGAATTGAGCCACAGAATGAACTGACTGCTGAGATAGATAATGCAACCCCGGCTTTCCCTTGTTTTGCCATCGGGTGCCCATCCAGCGCGGTCATAATAGCAGCGGCATCCCCCGGCACATTCAGCAGAATTGAAGATATCCTCCCTCCATATTCACAGCCAATATAGACCGTTGCCAGTAAGATTAAGGCGGATTCTGCCGGGAGCTTCAGAGCAAAGGCCAGAGGTAATAAAATTGCAACACCATTGATTGGGCCAAGACCCGGAAGCAGGCCAACAACAGTACCAATAAAACACCCGATTAATGCAATGACCAGATTTTTAGGGATTAATGCGACTTCAAAACCCTGTGTTAGGTATATCCATGTATCCATTTTGATCTCCTTACCTGAACAGGCTACCAATTGGCAGAGTGACATCTAACAGGCGATCAAAGATAAAAAAGAGAGAGGTGCCTAAGATCAAGCCAGAAACAATTGCCGCGGGAAGCGTGGCGTTAAATAGCAATGCGATACTGACAGTCAATAATGTTGTTGCCAGAGGGAAGCCTAACCACTCAAACGTTCCGGCATAAAAGATCAGTGAGGTAATCAGCAATAATAAACGGAGTAATGTTTGTGGAGCAGGCCAGTTAACTATTTCAGGTTTTCTGAATAGTAGCAGCAGTGCGCACAGTGCCATTAACGAAATAATAGCAATCGGGAAAGGGCGCGGGCCTAGTGGTTCATAACTGTATTCACTATGGATACCCCACCCAATGACTAGCCCTATTCCGCATAGCGCTAACCAGATGACGGCAAAAATACGATCACTCATAATTCAGTCCTTCTTATTTTGCTAAACCAAAAGATTTAGCCATTTCATGGTACTGAGTAACCTGTTTTCTCACATAATCATCCAGCTCTTTGCCTGTCATATTGAATTCAAACAGACCTCGCAGCTCACGCTGTTTTTTAAATTCGTCTGTTTGTTGCAGTTTGTTGAACGTGTCAACCCACCATTGATATTGTTCATCAGAAACTTTCGGTTCCATGTAAAAACCCCGGATCACCGGCCATACAATGTCGTAACCCTGTTCTTTAGCTGTCGGGATATCAGCCAGAACGCCATCAAGTCTTTTGTCTGCATAGACAGCAAGAACACGAATCTTATCACTTGTCAGGTAAGGTAGCGCTTCGCTGATATCGCCGGAAAAAACCTGAATATGGTTACCCAGCAGGGCCGTAAGCGCTTCTCCACCACCTTCAAAGGCGACATAACGCATTTTGTGTGGATCAATACCAGCTTCTTTGGCTAGTAATGCAGTTTTCATCCAATCCTGACCGCCGATGGAGGCACCGGCACCAAATACAATATTGGCGGGATTGCTCTGAAATACATTGATGAGATCTTTTAAAGTCTTATAAGGAGAGTCCTGACGAACGGCAATCATACCGTAATCAGTACCAACACCCGCCAGCCAGCGCACATCATTCACGTTGTAGCGCCCGAATTTTCCCTGAGCAAGATTTAGTAGCGAACCACCGGAAAAGGCGACAATCGTCCCCGGCTCAGCAGGCCGCTGGGCAACAATAGCATTGTAGGCAACAGCACCGACTCCACCGGGCATAAATGTGACCCGCATAGGAGAATTAATGGCTTTAGTTTCTAATAATGAGACTTGAGCTAATTTACAGGTTAAGTCAAACCCGCCACCGGGTTTGGCTGGAGCGATACATTCAGTTCTGTCAGGGGCGCTGGCTGCAAAGGTATTGACACTGAAAAGTAAACCAGTAGTCACTAATAATGTTTTTAATATTTTCATTTTTTATTCCTCATATGGCACCAGTCCAGTAATGATGACAATGCAATAAATCTCCGGTGCATTATTATTTATAGAACTGAAACCTCTTATTAGCCGTGAAAAATGCCTATATGTGACATTAATCACCTAATGTCATATTTGACTTACTTTGAAATACACCGAAATGTTTAATGCTATGTATAACTGAAATAGAGTAAATCTGAGCTTATGTTTTTATATTAGGGAATCTTCTTTAAATGTATCTTTAATAGAATCCACTATTAATATTTTATTAACAATAAATAAATTTAACTTATGTGTTTTCTAAAAATAGTTTTGATATTAATAAAAATAAATTTATAGATTATAGAGTCAATAGATTGCAATTTAATAATTCACAAGTGAGTTATGAACAATAAATGCAGGGAATGGCAAATAGATTCAGTTTGGTGGAGAGTTATTACGATCTGTTTTTGCAGTTATCGCCCAATGGTACTGTTGGGCGATAACTGGTGATAAAGTTATTTAAAATTGCTGATGATTAACTTTTGATACTTTTTTCAGTTTGTTTTTTATAACTGTTAATTGGAGTACGTAATTGTTGAGCTATCATCACACCAGCTAACACAATACCTCCTCCGATAAGGTGGTAGCTATACATCTTCTCATGAAGCACTACAATCGCAATAATGGCAGTAAAGACCGGAGCCAGATTCATAAATATCGATGTCATATTTGCACCCAGTCGGCTAACTCCCTGTATCCACACATAAGGTGCAATAATTGAAGCCGGAATACCCGCAAACAGTACAAGAGGGATATTATCACTGGTTAGCTGGACATCTTCTGTCATCATGAAGTTGGGCGAAAGTAACAGCACACCAAACCCGATCTGTATATAAAGTGCCTGCCAGTTGGGTAATGGAATTGCCCAACGTTTGGTCAGGACGCCGTACAGAGCGTAAGCGGCTGATGCAATAAACATCATTACGTCTCCGATCCCTAATCCGTTCTCCAGCAAAGTAGACGGTTCACCTTTACCCACTAGCCATATCAGCCCAAATAGTGATAAAGCACTTCCGAGTATAATTCCAACGGTCGGTGTGATCCGTAGAACAAATATACTGAGTATGATCGTCAGCAACGGAATTAATGAGGTTAAGATCCCAATCAGTGTTGCACTGACAGTATGGGCGGCATAGTAAATCAGGCTTTGATTAAGAACCATACCAAGAAAACCCAGAATCAATAATTTCCACCAGTGTGGGATGATTGTTTTCCACTGTTTTAGTACCGGCAGTAAAATAAAAGGCGTCAAAATCAAAAACGCGACAAACCAGCGATAGAAAGCGATAGCGCCGGGTTCAATTGAGGTTGCTGCGGATTTACTGACTACCGCATTAGCTGACCAAATCAGGACAGCAATAAGGGGAAATAATAAATTTTTCATTGAATTTAATTGTGTGTAGAACATCGTGCACTTAGTGTAGCAGTGACCGATTTATTATATATATCGATAATCCGCCAACTGATGAGGCAATCAGGACAATTTATAAATTCTTCTCCGTTTTTGGAAGTAAAAATGAATTTTTTGAAAGGGAGTTAACCAAATGATGTTTCAGTTACCGGACTGGGATATGCCCAACACTCTCATTTTTCGTGATGAAACCCTGAATGCTGATACTGAATTTATGTTGCATTCCCACCCATTCGGGCAATTGATTTATGTTGTCTGCGGCGTTATGGAGATGACTGTGGAAGGACAACGTTTTCTGGCTCCACCGGAGTTTTGTATCTGGATCCCGAAAAATAGGGTTCATTCGAGTTATAACCGGAAAACAATGCGGTTTTGGATAATCGATATTTCACCGCAATTGAGCAAATCTTTGCCCTCTCATCCATGTATTATCCGGTTAAGTTCTATTTTTAATGCCATTATGCAGGATTTCTTTAGCCGTAAGGTTATTCGGCCACAGACCAATAAAGATCAGCGTCTGGCACAGATCCTTATCGATCAGTTGGAACTTTCACCAAGCCAGAATACTTACCTGCCTTCATCAAAAGATAAACTTCTCGCGCCGATTTTACAGGCACTAGAGCATAATCCCGCTGATAACACGCCATTGGTAGAATGGGCAAAGAAACGTTATACCTCGGAAAGAACCTTATCACGTCGCTGTCAGCAAGAGTTAGGAATGTCTTTTAGTGAGTGGCGACAGCGTCTGCGTTTTCTGCATGCAATTTCTTTACTGGGACAGGGAAAAAGCGTTCATGAAGTTGCATTTGATGTTGGCTATAGCTCATCGTCGGCTTTTATTGCCATGTTTCAACAAATTGCCGGAACAACACCAGAGCGTTTCAGGAAAGGGTGAGTTGAAATTAACACCAATCAGAGTGCATGAGGCTGCGGAAATTTCTAATAAAGAGCCAATCAGAAAGAGAAAGGGAGATTAGTCATTACGTCGATTAAATGGCAGAATAGCGGATCACGCCCACTTAAGTCGTTGGATAAGAAAAGTGAAAATTTTAGTCGATGAAAATATGCCTTATGCTGAACAACTCTTTAAACAATTAGGAGAAGTTCAGGCAATTCCGGGGCGCCCTGTGCCTGAGGGTGTTTTGGAACATGCAGATGCCTTTATGGTGCGTTCTGTCACTAAAGTTAGTGAGTCCCTGTTAAAAGGCAGTGCTGTAAAATTTGTCGGTACAGCGACTGCGGGCATGGATCATGTTGATCAGCCGTGGTTAGAGCAGGCGGGGATCGGCTTTTCTGCTGCCCCCGGATGTAACGCAATTGCTGTCGTTGAGTATGTTTTCTCCGCGCTGATGATATTGGCAGAGCAGGATCAATTTCAGCTGAAAGATAAAACTGTCGGTATTGTCGGTGTTGGTAATGTCGGGGGGCGTCTGGCAGCACGACTGGCCGCTCTGGGCGTGAAAACCCTGTTGTGCGACCCGCCACGGGCAGATCGGGGAGATGAAGGTGAATTCTGGCCTTTGGAAAAACTGGTCAAAGAGGCAGATATTCTGACATTCCATACCCCGCTCAATACATCAGGCCCTTATCAGACTTATCATCTGGCCGATGCAGAACTGCTTTCTGCCTTGCCGGATAATCGCATCTTAATTAATGCCAGCCGTGGCGAAGTGGTTGATAATCAGGCACTGTTATCAGCTTTACAAAACGGAAAAAAATTGCGCGTCGTACTTGATGTCTGGGAACCAGAACCTAACCTTTCATTACCTTTGCTGGAGCGGGTGGATATCGGTACACCTCATATTGCGGGATACACTCTGGAAGGCAAGGCGCGTGGTACAACTCAGGTTTTTGAAGCGTATTGTGAATTTTTAGGGAAGCCACAAAAAACCGCATTGTCTGACTTACTGCCTGAGTCTGATTTCAGCCATATCACTGTTCGTGGTGAAGTGACACAAAGCATCCTGAAGCGTCTGATGCATTTAGTGTATGATGTGCGCCGTGATGATGCACCATTGCGTCAGGTAGCCGGGCAGAACGGTGCTTTTGACCAGCTGCGGAAAAATTATCCGGAACGCCGTGAGTGGTCTTCCCTGACAGTGCATTGTGATTCTGAAAGCAGTGCTCAATTACTATCCCAGATTGGATTTGACGCTAAAGTCATTTAAAAACATTTGATTAGCGGAATTCAATTAACCGTATTGAATTAACTGTATTGAGTTAACAACAGGCAGAATTCTCTGCCTGCCAGCAAAATAAAAGAGAAGTGGAGAGAACCAACATGTCAGAAGGTTGGAATATTGCGCTGTTGGGTGCAACGGGCGCAGTAGGTGAGGCGATATTGGCGTTATTACAGGAGCGCCAGTTTCCGGTTGGTGAACTGCATCTTCTTGCCAGTGAACAAAGTGCCGGTAGCATTAAGCGGTTTAACGGTAAGAACGTTACTGTTCGCGATGTTGCCGAATTTGACTGGTCACAGGTACAGCTAGCATTTTTTGCTGTGGGTATGGAAGTCACAGCACAACATATTGCACAGGCAACAGAAGCGGGCTGTCTGGTGATTGATAGCAGCGGGTTGTTTGCCGCTGAACCGGATGTTCCATTGGTTGTGCCGACAGTAAACCCGCATGCGCTGGCTGAGTATCGTAACCGTAATATTGTTGCGGTTGCAGATAGTGCAACCAGTCAGGTGTTAACGGCTATCAAACCTTTAATTGATACTGCGGGTATCGCGCGTTTACAGCTGACCAATATCCTGCCGGTTTCTGTTCATGGTAAAGCCGCTATTGACGAATTGGCGGGGCAAAGTGCCCGTTTATTGAATGGTATTCCACCAGATGAAGGGCGTTTCAATAAACAATTGGCATTCAACTTACTGCCTTTGCTGCCTGATGTGGAAGGAACAGTGCGTGAAGAGCGTCGGATTGTCGATCAGGTTCGCAGAATATTACAGGATGAAGGTTTACCTGTTTCAGTCAGCTGTGTTCAGTCTTCTGTTTTCTACGGTATTGCCCAGATGGTCAGTGTAGAAACACTGCGTCCGGTTGGCGTAGAAGAAGCGCGTGACGAATTTGAACGTCTTGAAGAAATTCAGGTCTCAGAAGAGGGTGATTACCCGACTCAGGTCACTGATGCATCAGGTGCTGATGGGCTGAGTATCGGTTGTCTGCGGAATGATTACGGAATGCCGGAGATGTTACAGTTCTGGTCTGTTGCCGATAACATCCGCTTCGGTGGTGCATTGATGGCGGTTGAAATCGCAGAAAAACTGATGCAGGAGCAATTTTACTGATGTCTGATACAGAACTGAATCAGTCTGTGCCAGAAGCAAAAAAAGTGAAAATTGCACTGGGGATTGAATACGACGGCAGCCGCTATTATGGCTGGCAGCGTCAGCAGGAAGTCAGAAGTGTTCAGGCATGTCTGGAAAAAGCGCTGTCAAAAGTTGCAAATGAGCCAATTGCTGTTTTCTGTGCAGGCAGAACGGATGCGGGTGTCCATGCAACGGGGCAGGTTGTGCATTTTGAAACTTCGGCACAGCGTAAAGATGCTGCATGGACAATGGGCGTTAATACCCATTTACCTGCGGATATCGCGGTGCGTTGGGTGAAAGCGGTAGATGATGAGTTTCATGCCCGTTTCAGCGCAACAGCACGCCGGTATCGGTACGTTATCTTTAACCATCGTTACCGTCCTGCGGTATTGGCGAAAGGAGTCACGCATTTTCATTATCCGTTGGATGAGAGAAAGATGCATGAAGCAGCACAATGTCTGTTAGGAGAGAATGATTTTACGTCTTTCAGGGCAGTGCAGTGCCAGTCCAATTCGCCTTGGCGCAATCTGATGCACATTAATGTCAGTCGTCACGGGCATTATGTTGTCGTGGATATCAAGGCGAATGCGTTTGTCCATCATATGGTACGTAATATTGTCGGCAGCTTGCTTGAAATTGGCTGTGGCAATCAGGGCGTACAATGGATGGCTGAGCTGTTAGCACTGAAAGATCGGACAAAAGCAGCAGCAACTGCTAAAGCTGAAGGGCTATATTTAGTTGCGGTGGATTATCCTGCTCATTTTGGGTTGCCTGAGCCGGTGATGGGGCCTTTGTTTTTGGCTGATGAGTTAGTTTATGACTGATGAACTGGTTTTTGACTGATAAATGCTGATTTTTTCGAATGACGGCAGGGATGTTTGAATACTACGAGGAATATTATGGAGTTTTTTACTCATTTTATTGATTTCGCGAAGTTCATTGTTGATTTTATTTTACATATTGATGCCCACTTGGCTGAATTAGTTGCCAATTATGGTGACTGGGTATATGGGATCTTATTTTTAATCGTATTTTGTGAAACGGGGCTGGTGGTTACACCGTTCCTGCCGGGAGACTCACTGTTATTTGTAGCAGGAGCGCTGTCGGCATTGGATTCTAACGATCTTAACGTACATATTATGGCTGCATTGATAATTGCCGCGGCAATTATCGGGGATGCTATAAACTATACTATTGGTCGTGTCTTCGGTGAGAAACTGTTCAATAATCCAAATTCCCGGATTTTCCGTCGCAGCTATCTGGATAAAACTCATCAGTTTTATGAGAAACATGGCGGAAAAGCGATAATTCTGGCGCGGTTTGTGCCAATCATCCGAACATTTGCTCCATTCGTTGCCGGGATGGGAAAAATGTCTTACCGACATTTTGCTGCATATAATGTTATTGGGGCATTGATATGGGTATTATTGTTCACTTATGCCGGTTATTTATTCGGTGACATGCCGATTATCCAACAGAATCTGAAATTATTGATTGTTGCAATCATATTTATTTCTATTCTGCCGGGTGTGATTGAAATCTGGCGTCATCGCCGGGCGACATCTAAAAAAGCGGCAGATAATAATTAGATGTCACTAAATGATAGATAGCGACAAACAGGTTTGAGCAGTTTTTTATCCACTCTGTTATAGCATTGTGGTTTAATGGCACGTAAAACAAAAGCTGGCTTATACCGAGGAAATGCAGCCCACGTTATAGGCCAGAATCAGACGGAAAGGTTCATTAATGAGCTGGATTGAAAAGATTCTAAACAAAAGCAAAATCATGCAAACTCGCAAGGCAAATATCCCTGAAGGAGTTTGGACTAAATGCGACAGTTGCAGTCAGGTGCTTTATCGCGCTGAATTAGAGCGTAACCTCGAAGTGTGTCCAAGATGTGACCACCATATGAAAATTTCTGCCCGTCAGCGTTTGCAGTCATTTTTGGATGAGGGAAGTACAACAGAGTTAGGCAGCGAATTAGAGCCTAAAGATATCCTGAAATTCCGCGATATCAAAAAATATAAAGATCGCCTGGCAGCAGCTCAGAAGCAGACTCAGGAAAAAGATGCCCTAGTCGTTATGAAAGGCTTGTTACATGATATGCCGGTTGTAGCGGGCGCATCTGAGTTTAACTTTATGGGCGGTTCAATGGGTTCGGTTGTCGGCGCTCGTTTTGTGCGTGGCGTTGAACAGGCACTGGAAGATAACTGCCCGTTTATCTGTTTTGTCTCCAGCGGTGGAGCACGTATGCAGGAATCACTGATGTCACTGATGCAGATGGCAAAAACCAGTGCTGCATTAGCGAAAATGCAGGATCGTGGCTTACCTTATATTTGTGTTCTGACTAACCCGACGTTTGGTGGTGTGACTGCAAGTATGGGTATGCTGGGTGACATCAATATTGCGGAGCCTAAGGCATTGATCGGTTTTGCTGGCCCACGGGTTATCGAGCAGACCGTACGTGAGAAATTACCGGAAGGTTTCCAGCGCAGTGAATTCCTGTTGGAAAAAGGTGCGATTGATATGATCATGCGCCGTCCGGAAATGAGAGAAAGAATTGCCAGTATGCTTGCCATGCTGACTAATCAGCCACATCCCGACGCGAAAAAAGAAGTAACAGAAATTGTTGCCGAACCTGCTGACGTCGAAGTTGACATAAACATCAACCCTAATAAAGAAGATGTCTGATACTTTACAAATTCCTCAAGCCACATCGTCACTGACGATGTGGCTTTCCTACCTTGGAAACCTGCACTCGAAAGCGATTGATATGGGGCTTGAGCGTATCGGTACGCTTGCCGATAAACTGGATTTATTACATCCGGCCCCTAAAGTCATTACAGTATCCGGTACCAATGGTAAGGGCACAACCTGTCATACCCTTGAATCTATTTTTCTGGCTGCGGGCCTGAAAGTCGGCGTTTACAGCTCCCCGCATCTGGTGCGCTATACCGAGCGGGTACGTATTCAGGGTAATGAACCGACAGAGCAGGATTTTTGCCGTGTATTTGCCGGTATTGAATCTCAGCGTGGTGATATCTCCTTAACCTATTTTGAATATGGAACACTGGCGGCATTGCAGCTCTTCAAAGAAGCTGATCTTGACGTTGTGATCCTCGAAGTAGGGCTGGGTGGTCGTCTGGATGCCACTAATATTGTCGATGCAGATATTGCCGCTGTTACCAGCATTGCACTGGATCATACGGATTGGCTTGGCGCGGATCGTGAACATATCGGGCGCGAAAAAGCGGGTATTTTCCGTCATGGGCACTTTGCTGTCGTTGGCGAGCCGGATATGCCTCATTCCATTGCTGATGTTGCCGATGAACTGGGAGCAAAATTATTCTGCCGAGGTAAAGACTGGGATTTTGCCCAAGAAAAAGCAAGCTGGCACTGGCGCACAGTCGATCGACAATTTAACTCGTTGCCGCTCCCTAACCTGCCATTAGCTAATGCTGCAACTGCACTGGGCGTCATTCATTGTCTGTTACAGCAGAATGATAAAGTCAGTCAGGTGATTAATGAACAGGCTATTCATGATGGCTTGAAGCGTGCCCAGTTACCGGGGCGTTTTCAAATCATAGGAGAAAAGCTGCGTATCATTCTGGATGTGGCGCATAATCCCCATGCAGCCGGATATCTGGCACAAAAACTGGCGGAGTTATCCCGTTTACCGGGCAGTAAGGTACGGGGTGTTGTCGGCATGTTGCAGGATAAAGATATCGCGGGAACGCTGGCCTGTCTTAGCGGGCAAATTGACGAATGGTATTGTGCATCACTACATGAATTTCGTGGTGCAGAAGCGGCTGTGCTGGCTGAACACCTACCTGATGCCCGGATATTCCCGGACGTTGAACAGGCATGGCATCAGGCTATAGAAGAGGCATCAGAGCAGGATATTATCGTGGTCTGTGGTTCTTTCCATACGGTCGCTCATGTTATGGAGTCATTGGAGGAGATGAAGGGACGTGGCAAGTAAATTTCAAAATCGCTTAGTCGGAACCATCGTTCTTGTGGCACTGAGTGTCATCGTGCTGCCGATGCTGCTGGACGGCGATAAGAAATACAATGAGGAAAAATTCGCTTCTATACCATTAGTGCCTAAGCCGGGTGATGAAGAGAATATTGATTCGATTCCGCCACTGACACAAAGTATGCCGTCTGCACCTCCGGAAGGGGCTGCAGAGGCGATGCAGACACAAGTTCAGGAGCCGCAGCAAGATACGGATACATTTTTCGACTCTTCAGCCCCGGAATCAGTATCTGAGCCACCGGCAGCAACGGCAAGAGACACCGGAGAACAGGTAAAACCTGATCTTTCTGTTGTTCCTAAAACAGAAACCAAACCGCAGGTTAAGGTAGAGAATCGCACTGAAAGCCAGCCGGAAGTGAAACCCCGTGCTGCTGAACAGGCACCGCAGGCCGTTGCTTATGTTGTGCAGCTTGGGGCATTAAAAAATGCGGATAAAGTGAATGAAATTGTGGCTAGGCTACGTCTTTCAGGGCATCAGGTCTATACGGTTCCTTCTTCAGCAGTACAAGGCCAGTTAACCCGTATTTATGTCGGGCCGAATGCATCAAAACAGGCTTTGGGGTCTATTTTGCCTGAACTGAGAGAATTAACCGGCTTACAGGGGCAAATTAAAAATTACACGCCATAACATCATGCTGTTACATGCTGGGCTAAAACCCGCCGTGAAAGATCTGGAACCCTTCATAATGCACATAGCTTGTACAGGCAGATATGAACGGTTCCTTAAATTATTTTTAATAGCAGAGTGATAAATCTGCTACGCAAACGTTTTCGTTTTCTGTTAGAATGCGCCCGACCTGAAAGTCGGGAGCCTGTTTTGGATTAAAATATGGTCTGGATAGATTATACAATTATTGCCATTATTGGTTTCTCTGCACTGGTCAGCCTGATTAGAGGCTTTGTTCGTGAGGCACTTTCACTGATCACTTGGGGATGTGCTTTCTTTGTTGCAAGCCACTTCTATACTTACCTGGCGGTTTATTTTACCCGTCTTGGAGATGAGCTGGTGCGCAATGGGGTAGCGATTGCTATTTTATTCATTGCAACACTGATTGTTGGTGCAGTAGTAAATTATGTGATTGGTTCACTTGTTCAGCGAACAGGCTTATCAGGTACTGATCGGGTTCTGGGGATCTGTTTCGGGGCGTTGCGTGGTGTATTAATCGTTTCTGCCATTTTGTTTATTGCAGACTCATTTACTCCGCTTCCCCAAAGTGCGGACTGGAAACAGTCGCAGTTGATCCCTCAGTTCAGTCAAATTATCAGGTGGTTTTTTGACTACCTGCAAAACGCGTCGAGTTTCCTACCGGAGAAATAGCCTTCTCCGCCTGACTGATGAGGAAAGACTACATGTGCGGTATTGTTGGTATCGTTGGTTTTACATCGGTTAACCAGTCGATTTATGATGCATTGACGGTGCTTCAGCACCGTGGACAGGATGCAGCAGGTATTGCGACTATTGATGGTAACAATGAATTCCGTTTACGTAAGGCCAATGGTTTGGTTAAAGATGTGTTTGAAACAAAACACATGTTACGTTTACAAGGAACAATCGGAATTGGGCATGTCCGTTACCCGACAGCGGGCAGTTCCAGCGCTTCTGAAGCCCAGCCTTTTTATGTGAACTCACCTTTTGGTATCACATTGGCACATAACGGCAATCTGACAAACGCACCGGAACTGAAAAAAAGTCTGTTTGAAAATGCCCGTCGCCATGTCAACACAACGTCTGATTCTGAAATCCTGCTGAATATTTTTGCTGATGAGTTAACTCAATTTCCGCATTTCCCATTAGAGCCTGATGATATTTTTGCGGCAATTGCGGCAATGCACCGGAAAATCCGGGGAGCTTATGCCTGTGTCGCGATGATTATCGGGCATGGTTTAGTGGCTTTCCGTGATCCGAACGGGATTCGGCCTCTGGTATTAGGGAAACGTACACTGGCAGATGGCCGCAGTGAATATATGGTGGCATCGGAAAGTGTGGCACTGGATACCTTAGGGTTTGAGTTCCTGCGGGATGTCGCTTCAGGTGAGGCTATTTATATTACTGAACAGGGGCAATTATTTACTCGCCAGTGTGCAGAAACCCCCTCATTAACTCCCTGTCTGTTCGAATTTGTTTACCTTGCCCGACCAGATTCCTTTATAGATAAAATTTCCGTTTATAACGCCCGGTTACGGATGGGAAGAAAATTAGGGGAAAAAATAGCTCGTGAATGGGAAGATTTACAAATAGACGTTGTTATCCCTATTCCTGAAACTTCCTGTGATATAGCACTGGAAATCGCCCATATTCTGGATAAACCTTATCGTCAGGGGTTTGTTAAAAACCGTTATGTCGGGCGTACCTTCATTATGCCCGGCCAGCATGAACGCCGAAAATCAGTCCGGCGTAAACTGAACGCCAACCGTGCTGAATTCCGTGGCAAAAACGTTTTACTGGTGGATGATTCTATTGTCCGTGGTACAACTTCGGAGCAAATTGTGGAACTGGCCCGGGAAGCTGGCGCTAAGAAAGTCTATTTTGCTTCGGCTGCTCCTGAAGTCCGCTTCCCGAATGTCTACGGGATAGACATGCCAAATGCTAATGAATTGATAGCGCATGGTCGTGAAGTTAATGAAATTCGCCAATTGATTGGTGCTGATGCTCTGATATATCAGGATCTTTCTGATTTAATCACGGCGATGCATGAAGAAAACCCGGATATTGAAAAATTTGAATGTTCAGTTTTTGACGGTATCTATGTCACGAAAGATATTGATCAGACTTATCTCGATTATCTGGAAAACCTGCGTAAAGATGATGCCATGAAATTACAGGGACAGAGCGAAATCGAGAGCCTGGAAATCTATAATGAAGGATAATAACATTCCTATCATTGAGTTATTTCCGGTATTACTGAGGAGCGCATGAAAAAACTGATCGTCGGTCTGACAGGGGCAAGTGGTGCGATTTATGGCATTCGGCTACTACAGGTCTTACAACCTGTAGAGGGCATTGAAACACATCTGATAATCAGCCAGTCAGCCCGGCAAACACTGGCACTGGAGACAGACTACACCTTGCGTGAAGTGCAGTCCCTTGCTGATGTGGTACACGATAACCGTGACATTGCCGCCTCTATCTCTTCGGGATCATTTAAGACATCAGGGATGGTGATCTTACCTTGTTCCATCAAAACATTATCGGGCATTGTGCATAGCTATACGGATGGCCTAATCACCCGTGCTGCTGATGTTGTTTTGAAAGAGGGGCGTAAACTGGTGCTGGGGGTCAGAGAAACACCATTACATTTGGGGCATTTAAGGTTAATGACTCAGGCCGCTGAAATAGGGGCAGTAATTATGCCGCCAGTACCCGCATTTTATCATCGGCCTGAATCTGTTCAGGATATTGTCGACCAGACAGTCAACCGTGTGCTTGATCAGTTTGATATCGACCTGCCAGAAGATCTATTTAATCGCTGGCAGGGAGCAAAACCTGTCAATATTTAACGTATCAGTATTTAAAACGTCAGCGTTCAGTACTGCCTGACGTTTTCCGTCAGTAAATGTTTTAGGGCTTCTTCTAATTCAAAATAGCGGAAGCCGAATCCGGCTTCTTCCAGCCGCTTCGGTATCGCCTGTTGTCCGCCTAATACCAATGCTGCGGCTTCTCCCATAACTATTTTTAATACAAAAGCAGGGATTCGGAATACGGCAGGGCGATGCAGTACTTTTGCCAGTATTGCGCTGAACTGATCATTATGAACAGGATAGGGCGCGGTCATATTGAAAGGGCCCTCCAACTCAGGAGAGATCAGCAGATAGTAAATGCCATTGACCATATCATCAATATGGATCCACGGCATATATTGCCTACCATCCCCTATAGCTCCCCCAAGCCCTAAACGGAACATAGGCAGCATTTTACTAAGAGCACCTCCCTGACTTGCCAGCACAATACCTGTCCTCAGCAAACATACCCGGGTTTTTTCACTGTTAGCCTGTAAGGCCAATTTTTCCCAGCGTTCACAGAGTTGGTGGGAAAACTCATCATGGGGAGGCTCATCTTCTGATACAACGGACTGCCCTTGATCGCCATAATAGCCGACGGCTGAACCGGAAATAAAAACAGAAGGAGGAGACTCACCTGCTTTTATCAGTGCACTTAATTTTTCGGTCAGTTCCCAGCGGCTCTGGCAGAGTTTATCTTTTTGTTTTGGTGTCCATCGCTTATCTACGATAGGCTCACCGGCAAGATTGATAACTGCATCAAAGCCATCCAGAGTGTTTCGGTCATTCAATGTTGTCCAGCATTCCACCTGATCACTGAATAAAGAATAAACTTTTTGTGGAGACCGGCTCAGAACAGTGATGGAGTGGGAGAGTGAAAGTAATTGATAGACTAACCGTCGGCCTATCAGTCCAGTTCCCCCTGTAACTAAAATATGCATAACCACTCCTTGTGAACAAAGCAAAATCGGGTATATCAGGGATCTCTCAGGCACACCAACTAGGCGGTATCCTGAAAAACGTAAAGTAACTATAGCAAGGGATGATGTATGCAGCAGCGAGATATGCTGTTATCTGCTATCGGCATCAAGTTTTCAGATGAAAAATTCACGTGGATAAATAATTAGGCCCGGTATATTTCGGGCAACTTCACAGCGACAAAGAAGCGACAAGTTTGTTGGGAACAAATTTGACCAGCCAAAGGCTGGTCTTAGGTGAAAGGCTTCTGCCTTTCATTAGCCCCCGATAGCGTAAGTGATGTTACCGGGGGAAGTGCAGCTAGCAAAAAATCAGTTTGGAGAGCTTACTTATTGTAGACGGCCTGCGTAGCAGGACGCTGGCTGATTTTTTCTAACCATTTTTCTACAGCGGGATAATCCTGCAAATTAATTTTTTGATATTCATAGCTATGCGCCCACGGATAAGTGGCAATATCCGCGATACTGTATTCATTGCCGCCGAGAAAAGGTGTTTTTTCCAGCTGGGTATTCAGTACTTTGTATAGCCGTTGAGTTTCTGTTACATAGCGATTTATTGCGTAGGGAACAACTTCAGGCGCATAGCGGTTAAAGTGATGATTTTGCCCGAGCATCGGGCCGAATCCTCCAACCTGCCAGAATAGCCATTGCAACTGCCGGATACGTTCCCGTTCATTCTGGCTCAATAGTTTTCCGGTTTTTTCGGCCAAATAGAGCAAAATAGCACCTGATTCGAAGAGCGATAAAGGTTCTCCTCCGTCGGCAGGTTGATGGTCGACAATAGCAGGAATTTTATTATTGGGTGAAATGGCGAGAAACTCTGGAGTGAACTGTTCATTGGCGCTTATATCGATTGGATAAATCGTATAAGGGAGGCCCACCTCTTCAAGAAACAGCGCAATTTTATGGCCATTAGGCGTAGGAGCATAGTATAGGTCTATCATATAACCTCTAGTAATAATAACGTTAGGATTAATGTTAGATTTATTACATTACCATTGTTCCTGTTTGGCTGTAAAATTCCACCGAAGCAAAAGTCGGCATATATATTATTTAGTAAAGGTTTGAAGATGACTCAAGAAAAATCAGTAGATATTGAGTGGGTTGATATTGTCAATGAAGAAAATGAAGTCATCGCGCAGGCAACCCGTGAGCAAATGCGTAATCAAAACCTGAGGCATCGGGCAACTTATATCGTTGTACATGATGGCATGGGGAAAATTCTGGTTCAGCACCGTACAGAAACAAAAGATTTTTACCCCGGCAAACTGGATGCAACTGCTGGTGGAGTAGTAACGATGGGAGAGCATCTGCTTGAATCAGCCCGTCGTGAAGCAGAGGAAGAACTGGGAATTGCGGGAATTCCTTTTGCTGAACATGGCATCTTCTATTACGAAGAAGACATTTGCCGTATATGGGGAGGCTTGTTCAGTTGTGTCAGCCGCGGGCCATTCGCATTACAGGAAGAAGAGGTTTCTGCGGTTTACTGGTTATCACCTGAAGAAATTACCGCCCGATGTGATGAATTTACGCCAGATTCTTTGAAAGCTCTTTCTCTGTGGCTGTCACGTAATAAAGATCTATCCTGATCCAATAAATATTCCCTTTTCATTGCCTATAACCAGAATGGAGCCATAACGCTTCATTCTGGTTAGCAAAATCTGATGTCAACTCCCGCTGAATACCGGCAGGAGTGCAACATATTATTCCCAGTAACTCTGTACCAGCACTTTCTCCGTCTGTTGTGCCTTTTCCAAAACCTTCAAAGTGACCAATTATATTAAAACCATTCCAAAACGGCATACTGCCCGCAAGAAATGTGACAACAGAAGAATAGCTGTTCCGTTTTTATATAGAAAGTCAATATCATCAGAAAGCCCTAAGGATCATATTTGATAAACAAAAAATCTTATTTTAAATGCTGAATTATAACTCATGGTTTTATCTGATAATGTTTTTTCTCAGGTTTTATCTATATCTTTTAATCTTTCCTTTAACAGTTTAGCGAGAAAGCCAGATGTTTTTTATTTCCATTCATTAAGTCATGTTTTATTTACCATCTCCTCCTGATATTTTTTATCTATCACATATTAATTAATCTTTTTTTGTGTCGAAATGGTGTTATTTGTTTGTTTTTAAAGAATAACTTTTGATTTTACTTAGATTAAAGTAATTTTTTAAATTGAAACAACAATGGATTAAAGGTATACCAATACCCTGTTACGTAAAACGTTAGTCGTTTATCTTTATAGCGACAAACGTTATAAAATTTATAATGAACAAAATAATAAATATACTTAATATAGGCTTCGTCTTTTAGGTTGGATTCATTAGGGGAATGTTATGGCTTCATTGAATCACGAAAAAAATCTGACAATGGCCGATTTTTACAATGCCATTGTGCGTACCTTTATTGATGTCACCATTATTGGCGGAATTTATTTTTTCCTGTGTGGTTTACAGGGAGAAGCGCCTTCGGCCAGTGTTTATCTTATCATTTATCCTTTAGTTTCGATTGTTACAGTTTCTTTTGAGATTATATTTGATAATGTCAAATCTGCTCCGGATAAATATAGTCATAAGACTCTATCAAATAATGTTAAAAAGTCAGGCGTCCTGATAAACAAGAATGGCAGTGTTTATCGTTTATGGGGATTGATTACCCTCTATGCCTTTATGTTTTATATTATACTGATCCTGCCATTTTGTTTTTTATTACAGAGTATTTCTATTTCGTCACAATTAAATATTTGGTTAGCATTAATTGGTAGTTTTTTATTGATTTCACTTTCAAGTTGTTTCATTGTATCCAGACTTAAACATTACACTATTGAACTGTATGGCCAACTATTCTCCGCTAAAAAAGGTGAAGTAAAAAAAGAAGACAGTGATTCTCATATAATATTTAGTTATTTTTTACCTTGGGCAATTATTGGTGCTGCGATTGCAGGTTTATTAGCATATGGTTATTTTCGTGCCGAAAGTGGTAATTTTACCGATGTAATTACCGTTTCAATGGTAGCCTTCAGTGCAGGCGGAACATCTTATATTATTTCTCTATGGATAGCTTATGTAACACAAAAACAAGCTATCCTCGATATCAAAGCAAATTTATTACATTTTGAAAAAGATGATAAGCTTGATGAATACTCAATGTATTTTCTCATTCATATCTTCAGTGGTGCTGTCATAACATTAATTTTTATTGCGTCTAAGTTTTTATCGATTGAGCATTTTTCTCTGATACAAATCATAGTTATTGAAACAATTGCCGGCGCAGCAGCTGCTGTAGCGGGTTCATTAGCGGGGTTATTAAGAGGAAGATCAAAAACGTTATCCTAAAAAGTTTAATTAATATTTTTGTCAGAATATCTTGCTAATCTATTTTGGCTGCGGGTATTTGAATACATATTCGAAAATATACTCAATAGATTGAGAATGGTGTTCCTGATAGCAGTGAAAACACTCAATACAGTGCATGAAATATGCGCTGGATACGGGATTGCTTTATTCAGAACGCGAGGGATGTATGTCCAGGACATATTTTTTGCATGACAGAAAAATTAATGGAGATATTGCGATTGTCGGGATGGCAACTCATTTCCCTGATGCCCCGAATTTATATCAATTCTGGGAAAACATCATAGGCAAAAAGGATTCTCTGATCGATATCACGGAGATGTCAAAAGAAGAATATTGGAAAAAAGAAGACTTTTACCATCCAGACCCGACAGCTACTGATAAAACTTATGGTCATCGAGCTGGCTTTGTGCCTGCGATTGATTTTGATCCGGTAGAATTCAAAATTCCTCCTGCAATTCTCGATTCACTCAGTACTGCTCAGTTATTTGCCTTGTATGTGGCTAAACAGGCAATGCAGGATGCTGGCTTGCTGGATCAGCAAAACAGTAAAACTGACCGTGATCGTATTGGTGTGATTTTAGGCGGTGGTGGAAACGGCAATACATCATTTTCGCTGGCTGCCCGCCAACAGGCACCTTATTTGCGTGAAATCATGACAAAGGCAGGTCTTTCCGAAGAAGTCGCGGATGAAATTATTGAACGTGCACACGGAATGTATCTGGAATGGAACGAAGACAGTTTTCCGGGATTTTTGGGGAATGTGGCTTGCGGCAGGATCGCCAGTTATTTTGATCTTGGCGGGACATCCTATATGGTGGATGCCGCTTGTGCCAGCAGTCTTGCCGCAATCAAGGCCGCTATCGGGGAATTACATTCCGGTAGCTGTGATGCTGTCTTGACGGGCGGCGTCAATCTGGAAAACTCCATTTTTTCTTTCCTGTGTTTCAGTAAAACCCCCGCCTTATCGAGAAATAACGTATCCCGCCCCTTCGATCAGAGTGCTGATGGCATGATGCTGGGGGATGGTGTGGGAATGCTGGTGCTGAAACGCC
The DNA here is from genome assembly GCF_002632825.1 of Xenorhabdus stockiae. Classification (GTDB taxonomy): domain Bacteria; phylum Pseudomonadota; class Gammaproteobacteria; order Enterobacterales; family Enterobacteriaceae; genus Xenorhabdus; species Xenorhabdus stockiae. Next base: position 156,624 of record NZ_NJAJ01000001.1, on the reverse strand, counting down.
TTGAAGATGCAGAACTGGATGGCGACAAAATCTATGCAGTCATCAAATCCGTTGAAGCCTCTAGTGATGGCCGTGCAAAGAGTATTTTTGCACCCCGTCTGGAAGGGCAGGTAAAAGCACTGAAACGGGCTTATGCCAGTGCAGGTATTATGCCGGCTGATATTCAGCTCGTTGAAGCACATGGCACCGGCACAGCCTCCGGCGATGATACTGAACTCAAGAGTTTGCACGCAGTCTTTGGGGAATTTCAGCTTCCGCCGAAATCGGTGGCAATCGGCAGTATCAAATCCCAAATTGGTCATACCCGTTGCGCCGCTGGCGCTGCTTCTATGATCAAAGTGGCACTGGCATTACACCATAAGGTATTACCACCAACAATTAATGTGGAAAAACCGACAGATTTGCTAATGTCGGAAAGCAGTCCGTTCTATGTCAACAGTGAATCCAGACCGTGGCTACGTTCAGTCAGAAATGCGCCCCGCCGGGCGGCACTGAGCGCATTTGGTTTCGGCGGAACTAACTTTCATGCCATTCTGGAAGAATATGAGAAACAGGCAAATGGCCGTTATCGGCTGAATGAATCCCCCTGGGTTGTGCTGCTTAAAGGGGAAAACCCTGCTGAATTACTTACGCAGTGTGAAGCCACATTATCCCTCTTTACCCGTGATTCAGCGGAAAATGCCATCCGCCGGCATCTTGAACAACAGGATATTGATAATTTACAGCGGCATCAGGCCAGAATACTGTTCGTTTCTCAGTCGCTAGAACAAACGGTGGAACTGCTTTCTACTGCGATCAGGCAATTAAAGAAAAACAGCACAGAAGGCTGGGAGCACCCTCACGGGATCTATTATCAGCCTGAAGGAAAAATGCTGGATGGCAGAATCGTTGCCCTGTTTCCGGGTCAGGGTTCGCAATATGTCAATATGGCGCGGGATATTGCTAATGATTACCCTGAAATGCGTCAGGTACTGGAAGTACTGGATGATGTTGCCGTCAGTGAATCAGGTCACGAATTATCCCCGATCATTTACCCTGTTCCGGCTTTCTCAGATGAAGAATATGCCGGACAGCAGCAGCGGCTGACAGATACCGCTAATGCTCAGCCTGCATTGGGTGCAGTCAGTGCAGGTTATTTCAATATATTGGGAAATATGGGATTCAGGCCTGATTTTGTGGCTGGTCACAGCTATGGTGAGGTAACGGCACTTTGGGCAGCGGGCGTTCTTTCCGATAAAGATTTTCATCGGGTTTCCCTTGCCAGAGGCAGAGCCGCCGCATCAGCGCATCAGCTTTGTGGCACAGGTTCTGATGCCGGTGCGATGCTGGCGGCATCATTACCCCATGACCGGCGTGGAGAAATACTCCACCGTTATACAGGCGTTATTATTGCCAATGATAACTCTGAACAGCAGGTCGTCTTCGGAGGAGATACTGCTCAGATTAATCAGCTGCATAATGAATTGAAAAAACAAGGCATTCATTGCCGTATTCTGCCGGTATCTGCCGCTTTCCATACCCGGTTTATCCAGCCCGCTTATCAGCCTTATCGTGAATATCTGGCGGATATTAACTTTCAGTCACCGGAGTGCCAGTTATTTTCCAGTGCAACGGCAGAACCTTATAGCCGCTCACCTCAGTTGATCAAAGAATTACTGGCAGAGCAGCTGATAAAACCCGTCCAATTCCGCCAGACCATAGAAGCAATTTACCAACAAGGAGGGCGTTTATTTGTTGAGTTTGGGCCAAAAGGTGTTCTGGGCAAACTCGTATCCGATATTCTGAAAAATCGGGAGCACACTGTGATTTCAACTAACCCCACCGATAAAGGGGAGGAGAGATTACAGCTAGCCCGTGTTCAGGCCCGGTTATTGGCAGAAGGTGTAAAACTGCGGGATATCAACCGGTATGTCCGTATTCAGCCTGTGGAAGAAGAAAAGAACAGGCGTCTGACATTCAGATTAAGTGGCGGTTTCTTCTTGTCTGAGAAAAATAAAGCCCGGCGTCAGCACGCCTTACGTGTTGGCGACCATGCTGTTGTTGAGCGGTTTATCGCAGGATCTTTGCCTGTACAGGCAGAAATTGAAAGTCCCCCTGTTTATGAAGTTGAAAGTAGAGTCGAAGTTATCGCTGAAAGTGATCTTAAAAGCGAGATTGAAACCGAGATTGAAACCGAAAAAATGGTAGAGCATAACCAGCCCGTTTCAGCCGAATTTATCCGACAGAACGTACTGACAATTATTCAAAAACGAGATAACCCTATGGAACAGAATAATAAAATAAGTGAAAGCCTGAATGCCGACACACTAAATGAACTGTTGCAGGCCCAGCAAGTGATGAGCCAACTACATCAGCAATTCCAGACAAATCAGAAAGAATATATTCAGTTGCTGAGTATGTTATTGGAAAAACAATACAGTTTGATGGAAACCTGCCGGGATCATCAGAATCTGCCTGTGATGCTCTCCAGCCTGAGTCAGAGTGTTCAATTGTTGGATAAAAATCTTGAACTGTATCATACCAACCACGAGCGTTATTTCATGACTCAGCAGAGTCTGTTCCAGTCCGGACAGGTAACTTCTGCTATGTCATTATCGTCTATGCCATCCTCGCCTAAGTCATCACCATCGGTGAGCCATGTGACAACGCCTGCTGTGGAATACTCTGCTCCGGTTAAACCTGTGGAACCAATTTCGACAGCAGTGACAAACATCCATTCAGCAGAAAAAATGGAAGAGATTGTAGCTGTACGCCCAGTCGTGCCGGAAATGCCTGAAACCGAGGAAATGCCGGTTGCGCCGATGATATCGATGGCTGCTTCCGAACCTGCCAATGAGCCTGTTAAACCAGAGCAGGAGCCGGTTGAAATCAAAGTAAAAACACAGAAACTCACTCCGGAAATAGAAAAGCTGGTCAAGCGTCTTGATCAGATCACCGAAGAAAACATTATCAGCCAACTGGCGAATATCGTCAGTGAAAGAACGGGTTATCCGCAAGATATGATCAGCCCGGAAATGGATCTGGAAGCTGATTTGGGGATCGACTCCATCAAACGGCTGGAAATTTTTGGCGCAATGTTTGATGCCTTCTCGGCAAATCTGGAGTTGTACGGTGAAACATCAAGAAATAAAGACTTGGAAAACTTCGAAGTCGATTCACTGAGTACTATCGCCAGAATGAGTAGCTTCTTCAGGGAGATGGTCGATGAAGCGATTAATGCCTTATACAGCAGGGGGAATGGTTCGGGATCAGCGCAATCTCCATCACTGACAGAAAACCATCCTGCTGAAAAACAGCAGAAAGAAATGAAAGAAATGGTGACGGACAGAGGCGAGAAATCAGATAAATTACGTTCCCTGGGATTCGTTACATCAACGACATCATCTGCGAGTGCCAATGTAAAAAAGCAGTTGGCTGAATCGCAACGGATAGAGACCTCTGCGGTTCAGCCTGTACTGAATCATCACACTGTATTGAATAAAGAAGCACCGAACAAAGAAACTGAAAAAGCTCCTTTTGCGGCCTCGCCTGTTTCGCGTTTTGCCGTGGTGAAACAGGCATTGCCGATGCCGGAGCGTTTGCAGGATGTTTTTGCATCCCCGAAATGCTGGCTGATCGTCGATGAAGAAACAGCCGGTTCGACCTGTGCGAATACTTGTGCGAATACTTGTATGAATAGTATTGCTGAGTCACTGAAAACGCAGGGCCAGAGGGTCGTCATTATGTCACTGAGGCGGGATCAGGCGTCAATGAACGATGAATCGCTCCTGGATGCCGCCCTGACAGATATTGAACAGCAACATGGCCCTATTGACGGCGTTATCTATTTGCAGGCGGTCAAACAGCAAGTTAAGGGGCTGACTGATGTATTCAGTGAGCAGGATTATCGTTCAGTTGAGACAACTTTTCTGCTGGCTAAACGCCTGCAGGGGAGTCTTACCGGTGATGGGAAAAGATCGGGGTATTTCATGGTGATTATGCGGGGGGATGGTGAACTGATGACCTCCGGCCGTGAGTACTTACCTGTCGTTTCTGCGGGTATCACCGGGCTGACAAAATCGCTGAACATTGAATGGGCTAATGTTTTCTGCCGGACAGTAGACATTGATACCAGAATCAAAGACAGTGATGTGGCAAAAATAGTGATGGAAGAACTTCAGGATAGCCGGACTGAGATGGGCGAAATCGGGCGTGGCATGAATAATGAACGCATGACATTAGCACTGAAGGAAGAAAAAGTACTATCAGTGACGCCCGAGATGCAGGTCAGCACCCGCGATGTTCTGGTTGTCACCGGAGGTGCCCGTGGCATAACTGCACACTGTATTACTGAACTGGCAAAACAGAGTCAGGCGGCGTTTATCCTGCTCGGGCGTACTGATATTACCGCACCGCTGCCGGCATGGTCAGCAGGTAAAACAACCCTGTCTGAACGTAAAGCCGCAGCCATTGATTACCTTCAGGAACAAGGTATTCAGCCGACACCGGTTAAAGTGAATAACATGCTAAGCCGCCTGATCCATATTGATGAGATTAATGCCACATTACAGGCGATCAGGCAGGCGGGGGCACGGGTGATATATCTGCATTGTGATATTACTGTGCCGGAACAAGTGAAAACTGCACTGGAGAAAGCACAGCAGCAATTCGGTCAGATAACGGGGTTGATTCACGGTGCCGGTAATCTGGCGGATAAGCGGATCGAAAAGAAAACGCTGGCCGATCTACATTCAGTTTTTCATGCCAAAGTGAGGGGACTTGAAAATGTGTGTCGCGCAATAGATTGCACATCTTTGCGCCATATCATCCTGTTTTCATCCGTTGCCGGATTTTTTGGTAATGCTGGGCAGACGGATTACTCGCTGGCGAATGAAATACTGAATAAATTTGCTTACCTGCCATTTTGGAACAAAAACAAACAGATAATTCGTTCGGTGAACTGGGGGCCGTGGGATGGTGGTATGGTCAGCGATGTGCTTAAGCGGGCCTATAAAGCTCAGAACATGGTGATTATCCCACTTGAAGAAGGAATACAGCGTTTTGTCCGTGAGTTCTGCGACTCCCGCACACGCCAGATTACTATTGGTGGAAGAATGTATATGGCCCCGAAAAAAATGACACCATGATACTTTAACGGATTTCAAGGTGCGTCGTAGTGGTAAGTTAGCGCCGACGACAAAAATGCACCTTGAAAAACGAAGTGTATAGCAAAAAATAATTATGGCTTGTAAATAATAAAATAATAGACCTGAACGAAAATATCCGCTCAGGGAAACGCTATCATATTAAGGAGTCTCTCCTTTATGGAACATATTGCTATTGTTGGAGTCGGATGTTTATTTCCCGGCGCGGATTCCCCTGAAAAATATTGGGATAATCTATTACATGAAAAAGATTGTTCCACCCCTTTATCCGCTCAGGAATTAGGTGTTGATCCGGCCTGTTATTATTCTTCTGAAGCGGCTAAACCTGACACAATTAATTATATTAATAATGGTCATGTTCGTGATTTTCATTTTGATGGCAAAGGTTATCATTTGCCGGAAGAAGAATTAAATACACTGGATGATCTATTTAAATGGACAATTTATGCCGCAGATCAGGCATTAAATGATAGTGGCTATCGCCAGCATAAAAATATTTTGCAAAAAACCGGATTAATTCTTGGCAGTATCGGTATGCCGACTCACTCCACTAAACAATTAATGAATCCGTTTTATCACAAAATATTACAGCCTTATATTCAGGAATTAATTGCTCAACCGAATTTTAAGTTTAATCAATTTTGGCCTCAGGCTAATCATTCTGAGCAGAATCTAATAACCGGTGGCTATAACGCCACAATTGCTGCATTAGCATTAGGGCTGGCCGGGCCTCGGTATTGCCTTGATGCCGCCTGTGCATCAGCATTGTATGCCATCAAACTGGGAGCGGATTATCTTCTCAGTCATAAGGCTGACATGATGTTGGTTGGCTCAATCTGTCATGTGGATCATATTTATATCGATCACGGATTTAATATATTGCAGGTTTTCCCGGAAAAAGGGGATTCTATTCCTTTTGATAAATCATCCAAAGGGGTAAAAGCCGGTGAAGGTGTTGGCGTTGTAGCTATCAAACGTTACTCCGATGCAGTTCGTGATAACGATAAAATCTATGGGGTGATTGAAGCCATTGGGTTATCTAATGATGCTGGTACTAAACATTTGTTGGTGCCGGATCAACAGGGACAGAATATTGCACTGGAGCGAGCCTATCAGAACTGTCTGCGGGAAATTGATTACATTGAATGTCATGCTACCGGCACCAATATCGGCGATCAAATCGAACTGTCAACGATTGAAGCCTTTTTTAGTGGTAGTAAAAATTCGGATGAAAGTGAAAACATCCCATTAATTGGTGCGAATAAAGCCATCAATGGCCACATGCTGACGGCATCAGGTATGGGTAGTCTGCTGAAAGTGCTGTTAGCCATGCAGCATAATCTGATCCCCGCCACGCCACGGGTCAATCAACTGGTCTCGACACCGCAAGGCAAGCTTAATATCAGTCATATCGTACGGCAGGCGAGACCCTGGCCTGAGCGTCATCGTCCCAAAAGGGCCGGTATTAATGCTTTTGGTTTCGGCGGTGTCAACGGGCATATGGTCATCAGTGAAGATAGTCCTGAACGGCGATCTGCCTGTATACCCTCCCAGATGCAAAAAATGCAGAAAACGGAACGTCTGGCGATTGTTGGTATTGGTGTTCATCTGGCAAAAACGGAAGATAACCAGACGCTGGATCAGGCGTTACAGCAGGGAACCCAACACTTTTATCCGCTGCCGAAAACCCGTTGGATTGGCATGGAAAAACGCCCGGATATTCTGGCGATGCGCGGGATCAGTCAGCCACCGTTAGGCTCCTATATTGAAACTTTTGACGTTGATTGCAGGAAATTCAAATTACCGCCCAATGTTATCGGAGCGCATCTAAGCTGCCATCTATTTTTGTTACCTATTGCGGAGCGGGCTTTTCTTGATGCGGGATATCAGCTGGATGGCAGCAAACGAAATATCGCTGTCATTGTGGCGGGAGGCATTGACTACAGCTGCCTGCGTTATCAGATACGTAATGAAATTAGCTGGCAGCTGGAACAAAGTTTAGCGAGCCACGGCATTCAGCTATCGGCAGAAGATACCATCGCATTGCAGGAAATTGTTAAAGATAGCCTGTTCCCGAAACCTTATCCCGAAGGCATCACAGGCGGAATTGGTAATATTGTGGCGAGCCGTCTGGCTGCGCATCTGAAACTGAATGGCCCGGCCTTTACGCTTTATAATGAAGAAAGCTCCCCCTTTAAAGCTCTGGAGCTGGCGCAGTTTATGCTGAGCAGACAGCATGTGGATGCAGTTATGATCGCCAGTAGCAGTTTTGGTGGCAGTCTGGAAAATGTGTTATGGGATCACCAATCCGAGCATGGAAATCAGATAGTCGGAGACGGGGGAGGTGTGATTGTCCTCAAACGTGAACAGGATGTCATCAAGGAGAAGACATCGGCCTATGCCATGTTAGATGGAATTGGCATCAGTTACGTGCCTGACCATTCACTTGATTTCCGAATCAATGAAGACGCGATTGTTGCTGCTGCCCGGTCAAGCCTGACTGCTGCGGGCTGTAGTGTGGATCAGGTTGGCTATATTGAACTGTATGCCGGGGGCAGATCCGGCGAGATTGCGACGGAACTGTCCGCACTCGGGCGGGTTTATGGCACACCAGACGGAAAACCCTCCGCCGCTATTGGTACGCTGAAAGCAAATTATGGTCATTTATCGGCATCTGCGGGTTTGCTCGCCATTATCAAATCCGCCCTGCAACTAGCACAGTGTTACTTGCCGATATTACCGGATTATCCTCAGAGACAAGCACTGGCCCAGCATGCTGCGGGTAAATTCCATTTACCGGTACGGACTCAGGAATGGCCTGCTTCAGAGGGTGCTCCGCGCCGTGCAGCCATCAGCCACTTAGGGATTGACCGTTCTTACAGCCATGTCATTTTAAGTGAACCACAAAACGGCAAACGAGTGCATTTGACACAGCCATCGCTATCAAATCAGCCCGGTCTGAAAGTGACGACTTATACCGCACGAGAAAAAACAGTAGAAGAATTTATTCTCAATGAGCAGACATTAGCCCGTTTCGCACCTTTGAGAGCCATTTCTGTACAACAACAGGCCGTATCAGCAAAAGAAACGGAAACTACTCAACCAGCCCTTCCACCAGCGGAAGTGAGCCATTTCATACGCAATGCCCGTACTCAGTTGTGTTATCTGCAACTGGAACAGACATTTTATCAATTGATAAAGCAGAATTTAGCGCAATCCACGGATATAAAATCAACCAACCAGGCGTCGCCAATAGCGAAGAAAACCGCAGTAGCTGCCCCTGTTATTTTTGATGAGCATCAACTACTGGAGCTGACCGACGGGAGCGTGGCAAAAATACTGGGAGCGGATTATGCCGAAGTCGATAACTATCCGATCCGTACTCGTATGCCATCCCCTCCGTTTATGTTTGTTTCCCGTATTACGGGGCTTTCTGCTGTTAAAGACAAGCTGGAACCTTGTTACATCGAATGGGAATACGATATTCCTGAAAATGCATGGTATGCCGTGAATGGTCGCGTTCCTTCGTTTGTCGCGCTGGAATCATCCCATGCGATGATTGTCGCGTTTACCGTGATTGGTTGTGACATGTTGTTCAAAGGGCAGCTTTGTTACCGCGCGGTTGACTGTAGCACGACAATTTACAGCGACATGCCGAAAACAGGAGAAATATTACGCGGACGTGTCAATATCACTTCTGTCATACGGGTAGGAAGCCGGTTTCTGGCGGGTTACGAATATCTCTGCTACGTGGGGGATCGTCTGGTTTTCCGGCTGGTGGCCACATCGGGCTTCTTTAGCCGTAAGGAAATCGAAAACGCGGGCGCCTTTGATAGCAAGGCTTATTTCGCTAAAGCTAAAGTCGCGAACACGGAAAGCCCTTTCACGCTTTTATTATCTGATCAGCCTTCCTCAGAGAAACCATTACCAGACAGACAGATACAAGAAACGGCATCGTATGCTGAATTCCTGCCCAGCGCGTTTCTGCACTGCGATAAAACCACATTTAATCAACAAGATATCACGCATGTTATGAATGGGGATTTGTCTGCCTGTTTCGGTTCCGGCTATGGGCGTATTCATAGCGAGAACCTGTGTACGCCGGATACCCGTATGCTAAGCCGGATCCTGAGCGTTGACAAAATGGGGGGGGAATTTGGTCTGGGGCAGATAGTGGGGGAATTTGATATCGATCCTGAACACTGGGCGTTCAGGGCACATTTCAAAAATGATCCGGTTATGCCGGGAACACTATTGGTAGAAGGTTCAGAGCAATTGATGAAATTCTACTTGTTTTATCTCGGATTACATTCTCTGCCGGATCTGGAAGCACAAACACTGACAGAACATACGACCAGCGCCAAATTCCGTGGTGAAGTGAAATGTACGCGGGATGTACTGCAATTCCGGCTGACCTGTAAATCCATTGATGCCCGCTATACCGCTGATAAACAGCAGGACGGCACACTGGATTCAATCACCTTGTTTTTCATCGCAGAAACCCTTTATCGCGGCAATGTTGTAGGTATCAGTGACAACATGGGGGTGAAGTACATCCGTCGTCAGCCACAGCAAACGGCAGAGCCGGAACAGGAAGCCGCAAAATGAATCAGCCGAAAGCTATTTCGTCAAACTTGTTAAAAAACAGTTTATTAAAACACCCCTTATCGATGGAAAGTGTTCCTCGCTTGCAGGATTTGGGCGCTGAACTGAGGGTAGTTAAATCCGGCACTTCTATTTCATTGCTATCAACGGAATTGCGATCAACGGATGAACCAATAACAGACCCGGTTACTGTGCTGGGGAGTCTGCCTGCAATCACGGCAGGCAGTCTGGGGAATGCCGGTTTTATGGCGGATTATGGTGTGGACTACGCCTACTATGCCGGTGCAATGGCAAACGGTATCCATTCTGAAGAGATGGTTATTGCATTGGGGCGGCAACGAATTCTGGGGATCTTTGGTTCCGGTGGTTTGCCTATTCCCCGGATTACCGCAGCGATTGCCCGTATCCGGCAGGCATTACCGGAAGGGCCGTTCGGGGTAAATTTGCTGCATAACCCCGGTAACCCTGACTGGGAAATGGCCTGTGTGCGTCTGTGCATAGAAAATCAGGTTCGGGTAATTGAGGCTTCAGCTTATATCAATCTCAGTCCGGCACTGGTTTATTATCGTGTCAGTGGGCTGGCTCAACAGCCAGATGGCTCCGTGTTGCGTCGCCATCGCCTGATAGCGAAAGTTTCCCGTCGGGAAGTCGCCCAACATTTTCTGCGCCCGGCACCCGAAAATCTGCTGCAAAAACTGCGTGCCGACAGCCTTATTACGGCTGAACAGGTTGAGTTGGCCCGTCAGGTTTCAATGGCAGATGATATTACCGTAGAAGGTGATTCCGGCGGGCATACCGATCAGGGCGTACTGGCCTGTATTTTCCGTTCGGTTGTACAACTACGGGATGAAATTGCGGCAGATGAAAGCCAAATCGGTTATCAGGTGCGGATCGGCGCAGCAGGAGGCTTGGGAACACCTCATGCCATTCTGTCTGCTTTCGCACTGGGAGCGGCTTATGTCGTCACCGGCTCAGTCAACCAGAGTTGTGTGGAAGCGGGAACATCCTCTGCCGTGAAAAAAATGCTGGGGCAGGCTCGTATCAGTGACGTTGCTACCGCGCCATCAGCGGACATGTTTGAACTGGGTGCCAAAGTACAGGTATTGAAACAAGGCAGTATGTATGCCGTACGGGCACAGAAACTGTACAGCCTGTATAAACAATATGACAGTCTGGATGATTTACCAGAGCAAGAAATAACGTTGCTGGAAAAACAGATATTTCATAAACCGCTGTCAGACATCTGGCAAGAAACTATCGACTATTTCCACTCAACTCATCAGCCCGACATTATCGTCAAAGCAGAAAAACAGCCAAAGAAAAAAATGGCGCTGGTATTCCAGTGGTATCTCGGTCAGTCGTCACGCTGGGCGATTACCGGCGATCCTGTGCGCAATATGGATTACCAAATCTGGTGCGGTGCGGCAATGGGGGCCATGAATGAATGGCTGAAAGGGACTCCTTTTGAGGCGGTTGAAAACCGGCACGTCAGCGACATTGCCAGACTTCTGATGAATGGGGCGGCCTGCCTTACCCGCATAGCATTACTCGAATTACTCAATGTTGCTGTACCTGAACAGATAAAACAGCATCTGTTGTTGAATCATGGGCAATACAGCTCAGAACAGTGTGTCACAGAACAAAATGTTACAGAGCAAAGCGTTACAGAAAAAATAGTTACAAAACAAATGCCTGACCAAAAAATAGAATCTAATCAAAAAACAGAACCTGATCAAAAATCAAAGGTGAGGAGTAAAGAATCTATGGATGCTTCAACAAAACTCTGTCTGGATAACTCAAAAGGCTTTTATAAGAAATGCTGGGATCTGATGCCCGGAGGATCGCACTATAACTTTGGTGATCCTGAGCGTCCGTTAGTGATCCCGTTTAATCGCGGGGAAAAATCCCGGGTATGGGATCTGGATGGTAACGAACATCTGGATATGTTTTGTAAATTCGGTGCATTACTGGTCGGGCATCACAATGAGGCTTACAACAGCTCATTGATCGAATATATGAATAAAGTCACTTCCGTTGATACCTGTGATTTGGAAGTTGCTGTCTGTGAAACGATGGTCAGACATATTCCTTGTGCTGAAATGGTGCGTTTCTGCCTGAGCGGAACCGAAGCTGTACAGAATGCGCTGCGTCTCGCCCGTGCTTTTAGTGGTAAAAACCGTTTTATCCGCTTCCACGGTCACTATCATGGTAATGCAGACAATATCATGGGTTGGCGTAAGAAACAGGATCTGACTTATCCGGTGCCGGAGCAGTTCAAGGGTGATCTGCTGGATACATTGGGACGTGATCCTAACGTGATGACAGATCAGTCTTTTATGTTGCCGTGGAATGATATTGATATTCTGACAGCGACGATAGAGCGTTACCATGATGAAATTGGTGCCGTTCTGATGGAGCCGATCTGCATTAATGGCGGGGGTATTTTCCCAGTCGAAGGCTATCTGGAGAAAACCAAAGCACTGTGTGAAAAATACAATATCGTGCTTATTTTCGACGAAATCATTACCGGCGTTCGTATCGGGCTGGGTGGAGCACAGAAAATACTGGGTGTGACACCTCATCTGGCGACATTTGGTAAAGCGCTGGGAGGCGGAGCCATGCCAATCTCTGCCATTGCCGGGCGTCGGGATATTATGAATCTCTATACCCGCGGCAAAGTTATTCACGCCGGAACTTTCAACGGTTATCCACTCGGACTGGCTGCCATTCAAACCACTTTCAGCCTGATTGAACAGGACCCCGGTTGTTATGACCGGATGGGCGATATCATGCGCCAGATTTCGAATATCTTTGTGAAAGCGGCAGAAGCTGTCGATTTACCACTGGTAGTACAGGGTATGCCGACGGCGCTGGTGTATCACTCTCAGAATACACCGGTTATGTCTACTGAAGGTTACAGCGATAAAGTCAAATTCTGCGACATCATCATCCGTGAAATTTCCAAACGCTATGGCATTCAGTTCTCTCCATTGTCCCGTATGTACCCCAATCTGCTGATGTCACAGGATGACGTACGTTTCTTCGAAGAGCGGATTTTCGATGCCATGGAAAATGCCCGTAAAGTGATTGATATCGCTTTTAAAGAAGGGATCACCGGATGAGTCGGCAGATTGCTGTTGTAACCGGGGCTGGTGGGGGATTCGGCACCGCGATTGCCAGAACTTTGCTGGATATCGGTTATCAGGTGGCTGCAACAGATATCAGCATACAAAAACTGACGCTCCTTAAGGAGCGTCTCGGGCAGCCGGAATCTCTGGCGATATTTGAAATGGATGTTACTGATCCCGCCTCTGTTGAGCAGGCGGCACAACAGATCACTGAAACATGGGGTAAAACGATCACGGTACTGGTGAATAATGCCGGCATTATTCACCGGACTTTCTGCCTGTCAGGTCAGGGATTACCGGAAGTCGCCAAAATGATAGATGTCAACCTGACAGGCGCCTTTAACTGCACATCGATTTTTGTCCGTTACATGGCAGCGCAGAAATACGGACGCATTATTAACATTGCCTCGATTGCCGGTATTTGGGGAGCGGCGGGTGGTGCGGCCTATGGTGCATCAAAAGCAGGGCTGATTTCTGCCACCGAATCCTGGGGGCGTGAACTGGGGCCTCTTAATATCAGCGTAACCGCGATTGCTCCGGGAGTCTGCAAAACTGACATGCTGGAGCAGTTTGTCAATTCAAGCCCAATGGAATCAGCAGCGGAAGATAAGATCGTACGTTCCATTGTACCTGTCGGACGTTGGGGAACATCCGATGATGTGGCGGAAGTTGTCGGATTTCTGGCGAGTTGTAAAACCAATTATCTCAATACTGCGGTGATCCCGCTGGATGGCGGAATGCGCGTCGGCACCATATGAAACCTGTTTAACCCATTAACGTAGATAGTGTAGAGGATGAACATGCTCAACAATACTCAAAAGGATATCAAAAACATTCTGGTGACCGGTGCAACGGGTGTTATGGGAGGAAGAGTTTTACTTGAAATTCTGATGACAACTGATGCGAATGTGTATTGCCTGACAAGAGCTGAAAATAATCAGCAGGCACTGATGCGTCTGGAAGATTTTTTATTTACCTACGATCCGGAAAAACGGAGCCGCGACAGTTTACATCGCATTATTCCTGTATTGGGTGATATTACAGAAACAAATCTTGGGCTGACAGAACCCTTTTACTCTGAGCTGGCCGGTAAAATTGACAGGGTGATCCATTGTGCTGCCTGGACAAATCTGGTCGCATCTTATAGCCGTCTTGCTGCCGTCAACGTGACGGGAACGGGTCATGTTATTGAATTTTGTCTGCGGGGTGATATCCCCATGCTCTATACCTCCAGTTTCAGTATCGTGGGGGAAAACCTGTACCGTGATGGCTTTGTCATGCATGAAACGGATCTGGATGTGGGGCAGAGATTCGATGACATGGATTATGAGCGCACGAAATTTGAAGCAGAACAGGCTGTTCACCGTGCGGGGGAAAAAGGACTCAGGTGGGTCATTGTGCGTCCGGGTAACATCTGGGGCGATAGCGCCAATGGCAATTACCCACTGAGAAATACCAGAGTCAAAGGTCTTTATTATGAAATGGTCAGGGCGCTGGTCGAAACCGGGCTGACTTTTAGTGCAACGGACGATTTCGATATTACACCTGTTGATTACATCGCGCAGGCATCATTGTATGCCATTTTGAATATCGACAAATTTAACGGCAAAACCCTTCACCTGACGACGCCTAATCCAATCAAATACAACGATATTGTCGCTTTCCTGCGGGAATTCGGTTACCGCATTGAAACCATCAAAAATGAAGTTTACATGGAAGCATTAGCCCAAAGCTGCCTGTATCTCAATGGGCAACCTTATCGTTCAGTTTTTACTGATTTGCTGGCGCTGGTTCATGGTGGTGGAGAAATGAATGAAACGGCCAAATATGCTACCGAAATAACGACAGATTTACTCAGTGGCAGCGGTATTCAATGCCCGCCATCAGATAAAAAACTGCTTTCCTGTTATGTGAACTACCTGATTGAAAATAACTTTATTCCATCACCTCAACAGCAGGGTGAACAGGCCGAAATCCGCTCATTGTCAGCGGGTAGCGGTTATATGGAAAATTTGTTTGATGCAGATTTGTAATAAAAATACGAACTAAAACGGAGTTTACAATGATTGAACAAGATCTCTGTGTGACATTAATTCAAACCGATTTGTTTTGGGAAGATGCAGAAAAAAACCGGGAACACATAGAAGGCTACATCACGCAGCTGGTTGAGAGTGATCTCATCGTTTTGCCGGAGATGTTCACGACCGGATTCAGTATGAAGCCGCAGGCTATCGCAGAAACAATGGATGGCCCCAGTGTTCTGTGGATGAAAAAACTGGCTGCTGAGAAAAACTGTGCAATTGTCGGCAGTATGATCATCACGGAAAACCAGCAATTCTATAACCGTCTGTTATGGGTCAATGCAGATGGCTCCGTTGCCTATTATGACAAAAAACATCTCTTCACTTTCGCTCATGAAGATCACGAATATACCGCGGGCAATACCCCACTGATCGTAGAGTACAGAGGGTGGAAAATCGCCACGTTTATCTGTTATGACCTGCGCTTCCCGGTATGGTCACGCAATACTAACGAACAATATGATGCCGCACTTTATATCGCCAGTTGGCCAGCCAGACGCTCTCTGCACTGGCGTACCCTGTTGCAGGCACGGGCAATTGAAAACCAGAGCTATGTCATCGGCGTTAACCGTGTAGGACAGGACGGAAACCAGCTCGACTATACGGGGGATTCCATGCTGGTTGATCCGTTAGGTGAAATCCTGCTGCACGAAAAAGAAACCGAAGCAGTAAAAACCATGACCATCTCTCTTGCCCATGTTCGGGAAACCAGAGAACGCTTTCCTTTCTTGAAAGATGCTGATCCTTTTGTTTTTCCACCGTCGTTTTAATAGACGCGCTTTAAAAGAAGCGTCTTAAAAAGATCATGTGAAAAGGATCGTTGTAAGGCACGTTTCAGGGCTGTCTGGTTACACAACTGTTTTAATTCAAAGCGAATGTTTTTAATTGAAGGAAGATGGCTAATGGTGATTTCAACCGAGTTTGAGCAAATTGCTGCACGTTTCCCGGAAAATATCGCGGTGACACAGGGAAATGAAAGTCTGACCTATCGCATGCTGTCAGAGCACGTAACTAGACTCAGCCAACCGTTGCATGATCAGGCTGGCAGTCAGTTCGTCATGACATTGATGGAAGAGAGTATTTCTCTGATAACCGCAGCATTAGCCATTATGAAAGCAGGCAAAGTGTTTGTGCCATTATCACCAAAACTGCCGGAACAACGTCTTGCCACATTGCTGGCCCAATTTCGTGGCACAACGATTGTGACTTGTCGTCAGTGGTTGCCACTGCTGGAACATTTGTCCGAAGATTATTCGCTGGTGTTGGCAGATGAAATGTTAGCGGATGAAACTCAGGAACAACATTCAATCATCCCGCCTGTCAGAGTAGCTGAAAACGCATTGCCTACCCGGATTCATAACAGTGACATTCAGCACCACAGACTGGCGTATGTCTATTTTACCTCTGGCTCGACCGGACAGCCCAAAGCCATTTTAGGGCGCGAAGACAGCCTGCTGCATTTTATCCATTGGGAAAGCCGTGAGCTGGGAGTGACGCCTGCTGACAAAGTCAGCCAATTGATCAATCAGATGTTCGATCCTTTCCTGCGGGATATGCTGCTGCCTTTGTTGAACGGTGCAACCCTGTGTATTCCTACTGTTCATGATATCCGTTATTCACCGCAGGAATTGCTTGGCTGGATGCGTGAACAGCAAATCAGCATTACCCATCTCATTCCTTCCTTGTTTCAGGTTTTACTGGAATGTCCGCAATCTTCTCATGACCTCCGGTCTCTGCGCTATGCGGTGTTGTCAGGAGAAATGTTGAAAGGTTCGCTGGTGGATCTGTTTTATCAGCGCCGGTTACCGCAGGCTCAATTGATCAATCTGTATGGAACGACGGAAACCACACTGGCACGAGTCTGTTATCGGGTGACAGAGAAAGACAGACAGCGGTCACTGATCCCTGCCGGTAAGCCCATCGATGATACCGTTATCGCCGTGGTAAATGAGAGGGGAGAAAGTGTTCCGGCCGGTAGGGAAGGGGAGATCTGGATCAGCACGCCCTATATGAGTGCCGGTTATTTGTCATCGGGAGCTGAAAATAATGCACGTTTTATCACACCGGAACATGGAGAGCTGGCCGGTCAGCCGGTTTACCGTACCGGTGATCTGGGACGCATTGATGAACAGGGGAATTTACTCCTGCTTGGGCGAAATGATTTTCAGAT
Organism: Xenorhabdus stockiae; assembly: GCF_002632825.1. Lineage (GTDB taxonomy): Bacteria > Pseudomonadota > Gammaproteobacteria > Enterobacterales > Enterobacteriaceae > Xenorhabdus > Xenorhabdus stockiae. Next base: position 139,496 of record NZ_NJAJ01000001.1, on the reverse strand, counting down.
TAAAATCAACGGGCAGCGCCTTGAAACAGCAGAAATTGAGAGCCTGCTTGAACAGCATCCTGCGGTACAACAGGCCATTGTGCAGGCATTTGAGCAACCACAGGGTGTCAGGCTAGTGGCCTTTATCCGTCCGGTTCCTGAGACAACAGTGACAGAGACGGCATTAGAGACTTATCTGTCACCCAATCTGGCTGCGGCCATGCGCCCCGCTGATTATCAGTTCCTGTCACAATTCCCGTTGTTATCCAATGGAAAAATTGATCGTAAAGCATTACAGGCACCGACTATTCGCCACAGCTCTATTTACCGGCAGAATCCGGTTCCTCCACTAGGCGAACCGGAAATAAAGCTGGCAGCTATCTGGCAGTCACTACTGCATGTTGACCCGATTGGACGTGACGATAATTTCTTTGCTCTGGGAGGTGATTCTCTACAGGCAATCCGCATGATTGCTCAGGTGTGGGAGCAAACGGGGCTGAAACTGCATTTCAGTGATCTGTTCCGGCAGCCGACACTGGCCCAATGTGCGGCCATGCTGCATGCCAGCGAACAGCCAGAAGAGATAACGGCAGATTTACATACAGCCAGTTATGAACAGCAGGGCATTTATCTGATCCAACAAACGGTTCCTGACCTCCCGATTTTCAATATGGCCTATGTTACCGAATGGCAGGGAGCGCTGGATCAGCATCGTTTACAGCAATCCCTTGATGCTTTATTTGCCCGTTATGATGTGCTGAGAACCGGTTTTGTCATGCAGGAAGGCGAGATTTCCGCCCGGATAGCAGCGACTGTTTCTGCCGATATTCTCTGGCAGGATCTGACCCGATACGGTGCGCAGGCATCATTGCAGGCAGAAAATATTATCAGCCAGTTTGCTTCCTCATCCTTTGAATTAGCTCAGTCACCATTGTTACGCTTGGCAGGGTTGACACTGAGACCGCACAATCATCTGATTGTACTGGTTTTTCATCATTTGATTGTGGATGAAGAATCAGTCAGACAGTTGTGGGATGAATTACTGGAAAATTACACGCAGTTGCAGGCAAGAAAAGAGCTTACTATCCGGTCATCTCATTATGGTCAGCGGGAACATGTACGTATCCAGCATCAGCGGGTGAACGGGAAGACCGGAATGGCGGCCCGTGAATACTGGCAACAACAACTGGCAGGAACACTGCCGTTACTCCAGCTGCCTTATGATTTTCCCACCCCCGCCGTCCGCAGTTATCGGGGACGACATATGTCCTTTAGTCTGCCCACAGCAGCCCATAAACAGATTGAGAGACTGGCCTATCAGTATGGCGTCACGCCTTATCTGATTTTACAGGCGGGATTTATTGCATTTCTGGCTCGTTATTCACGTCAGAGCGATATTCTGCTGGGAACACCGGTTTCCAATCGTCATTATAGTGAGGAGCAGCAGCCGGTTGGCCTGTTACTCAGCTTATTAGTGATACGCAATCAGGTTGATCTCAGTCATTCATTCGAACACTTGCTGGAACAGGTTAAATCTACCTTCATTGATGCGATTGCACATCAGGATCTGCCCCTCAGCCAGTTGTTACTTTTGCTCAAAGAGGATTCAGGAAAAAACAGTTCAGGAAAAAACGGAGGTGAAGATAATCATCATCCGGGGATCTCGCCACTGTTTCAGACCCTGTTTACCTACCAAAACACACCCGTTACCCACAAACATCTGGGGGCAGTACAACTTTCTCCGTTACGCCACTGGGATGTGCAAATTGCCAAATATGAGCTGGCACTGGAAATGTGGTGTGAAGACGGAGAATTACAGGGCGTATTTCAATATGCCAGCGACCGTTTCCTGCCGGAAACTATCTCTCGCATGGCGGAAAACTTCTGTTATTTCCTGCCGCAATTAATGAACCAGCCACAACAGGCTGTAGGGCGTGTAGCCCTGCTCAGCCCCGGCCAGCAACAGCAACTGACTGAATGGAACCGAACGGAACGCCCTTTCAGCGATAATATTGCGCTGCATCAGCTTATTGAACGTCAGGTACAACGAGTACCTGATGCCATTGCCGTTGAATTCGGTCAGCAATGCCTGACTTACGCTGAATTGGATCAGCACGCCAACCAATTGGCTCGTTTTTTGATTCAACAAGGTGTCGGGCCTGAAATTTGTGTCGGATTGAGTGTTGAGCGTTCACTGGAATTAGTGATCTGTTTTCTGGCGATCCTGAAAGCGGGTGGGGTATATGTGCCGATTGATCCTGACTACCCGCTGGATCGCAGCCTTCATGTGATTGAAGATGCGGGGCTACGCTTGTTGATAACACAGGAGCAGTTTGTGTCACGTTATCAGGACGGTAATGTTCCTCTGTTCTGTCTTGAAACGCTGATGCCTCAGCTTTCTGCGTTCAGTACTGATAATCCACAGGTAGATGTCCGGGCTGAAAATACCGCCTATATCATCTATACCTCCGGCTCGACCGGCAAACCGAAAGGCGTTCCTGTCCGCCATCGCGGAGTCTGTAATCTGGCAGAAACGGAAGTGGAATTTTTAGCTATACCGCCGGATAGCCGGATACTCCAGTTCGCTTCTTTTAGCTTCGATACTTCCGTCTGGGAAATCCTGATGGCGTTCTGTAGCGGCAGCACATTATTAATGGCTTCCCGCCTTGCTATCATGCCCGGCCCTGATCTGCTGGAGCAACTTATTACCCGACGTGTGACTCATGTCACTTTACCTGCATCGGCACTGGCTGCACTGCCTGTGGCTGATTTACCGGATTTGCAGGTGCTGATCGTCGCCGGAGAAGCCTGCGGGCCGGATTTGCTGCATAAGTGGGGGAAAAACCGGCGTTTTATTAACTCCTATGGCCCGACGGAAGCCACAGTGGGGACGACGAATGCCGAGTTGACGACAGATGATAATCAGATTCATATCGGCCGCCCAATCGCCAACTCACAGGTCTGGATTTTGGACGAATATCAGGCACCATTGCCGATTGGTGTTGCGGGCGAACTCTACATCGGCGGGGTGGGTGTGACGGCGGGTTATCTGAATCGGCCTGACCTGACTGCATCTCATTTTATCCCCGATCCGTTCAGCTCCCGACCGGAGGCCCGCCTTTATCGCACCGGCGATCTGGCTCGTTACAGAGCTGACGGCAATATTGATTATTTGGGGCGCATTGACCAGCAAATAAAAATTCGTGGCTATCGCGTAGAACTTGGCGAAATTGAAAGTGCCCTGCGCCAGTATTCTGCTATTTCTGATGCAGTGGCAATGGTACGGGAAGATTACCTGAATGCCAGTGCAATCGTCGCCTATATACTTCCCAAAGCGGGGTCTGAACTTGATCAGGCACAGATTGAATCGTATCTGAACGGCTTATTGCCGGAATTTATGTGCCCTTCCTGCTATGTGTTTTTGCACGAATTTCCTCGCCTGCCGAATAATAAAGTAGATAGAAAGCGTTTTCCCAAACCCGTCAGGCAGGAAAACGAAATCGTTGCAGAACCCGCTCAGAACGCCACAGAACAGGCTATTATTCAGGTCTGGCAGGATTTGCTGGGGCATCAGGGGATTGGACGTAATACCTCATTTTTTGCCGCAGGCGGACACTCACTGCTGGCCGCTAAAATGGTCGCTATGCTGGCTGAGCAGTTCCGGCTGTATTTCAGAGTCAGTGATGTGTTTATCTGCCGTACTCCGATGCGGCTGGCAGAAAAAGCCGATTTAACAGCCCGTGTTCATCCTCTGCATCTGGAAGCCGTGCATGAAGCTCCGCTGAGTTTTGCCCAGCAACGGATGTGGTTCCTTGATCAGCTATACCCTGATAGTTGCCGTCATCACATCACCAGTATCAAAACGTTTACCCGCGCTGATTCACCGACCAACACAACCGGAAACTGCGGAGATGCTGAACGGATACAAAACAGCATCATGTTGCTGTTTCGTCGCAATCCATTGCTCAATCTGCGTTTACGGATGGCAGGAACCACACCACGGCAATACTACAGTGAGCAGTTACCTGATTGCCCGCACGAAATTATCGAAGTACAGAATGAGCAGGAATGGCAGCAGCAGTTACAACTGCGGGCCATGCATATGGCGGAAACGCCCTTTCAGCTGATCGGACAACCGTTATATCGGCTATTGCTGGTCACGGATGCAAGACAAGGCAGCGCACTGATTGTCTGCCTGCATCATATTCTGGTGGATGAGCAGTCACTGGCGCTGCTGGATAATGAGTTACTGTCATTGTATTTGACAGAAGAGTATCTGGCAGAAGAAAACGCCATTCAACCAGCAGCCCCCGATTATATGCAGTTTGCCGCATGGGAACACAGCACAGAAGCCCAGAAAATCTGGCATAGCCAGTTAGATTACTGGCGTCAGGTCTATCATCACCTGCCACCGGTAGCGACATTCCCTCAACAGCATTCTGAACGGACTGACGATGTAAAAGCGGCTTATCACCGTCTGCCGCTCTCCTGTGAACAGACCGCCGCCCTGCGCAGGCTGGCAAAACAGCAGGATACAACACTGTTTACCCTGATGATGGCGGCGTTCCAGATTTTATTACAGCGCTACTGCGGGGAAGGTGACGCAATGGGGGATATTGTCGTTGGGATACCTGTATCGCTGCGTGATAAACCCGAATTGCAATCTGTGATTGGATTATTGCTCAATACGCTGGCCGTACGTCAGAACGTGGATATCAGGCTGTCATTTACTGAGTTCCTGCATAGCAGTGTGCAGACACTGAATCAGGCAATGGCGAACAAAGATGTACCGTTTGAGCAGGTTGTGGATGCGGTATTACCCGCGGAAAAACGCTCTCTTTCTCCGCTGTTCAGAGTCATGTTTGTATTCAATGCACAGCAGCATAATCAGCAATGCCGGACTGGCACAATAAACAGTCAGTCGATAAATAATCCAGAAGCTAAATTCGATTTAACGTTGTTTGTTCAGGAGATGCCTGAGCCGGAAATGACGGATAGCCTGTTATTAACCGTGGAATATCGTCAGACGTGCTTTGCACCGGAAATGGTGGAACAACTGGTGACGCATTATGTCCGTCTGCTGAACAGCTTGTGTGATACACCAGAGCAGCCAATTTATCAGTTGCCTATGTTGTCACCACAAGAATATCAGCAGCAGGCGAACGAACTTAATTCCACGGCTCAGCCACTGCTATATCCGCTGGTACACCAGCAATTTGAACAACAGGTGAGCCGGACGCCACAGGCGATTGCCCTGCGGGAACAAGACGAAACCGAGTTTACGTTGAGTTATGAACAGCTCAACCAACATGCTAATCGGCTGGCGAATGATTTACTGAAACAGGGTATTGGTCAGGGATCGCTGGTGGGGATCTGTCTGCCGCGCTCCGCCATGCTGGTTGTGGCGATCCTTGCTGTTCTGAAAACAGGGGCAGCATATGTGCCTGTTGACTGCACTTATCCGGCAGAGCGAGCCCGGTTTATGCTGGAAGATGCACAGGTCGCACGGGTGATCACCAACCATGAGCAGTCGGCCAGATTAGCTCTGCCAGCGCAGCAAAGTATTCTGTTGAATCCTGAACCGTTTATTTCAGAAGCCGTTACCGATTATCAGGGGAATATTGCTAATCCTGATATTGTGATTTCACCGGAGCAGCCCGCCTATATTCTCTATACATCCGGCTCGACCGGCAGGCCAAAAGGTACGATCATTCCGCATCGTGGGCTGCAAAACTATCTCCAACATGCCTGCGAATATTATGGAGACAGGAGCAGACAGGGAAATACTCTCCATGCTTCTATCTCTTTTGATGCCACTATTACCAGCCTGTTCCTGCCGTTATTACAGGGGCAAACCCTGTTTATTCTGCCGGAAAGAGATGATATTCCGGCATTAATTCAGGCGTGGCAGCAGTTGCCGGATTTAACAATGGCGAAGATCACTCCGGCCCATCTGGAACTGCTGAGCCAGCAGTTATCACCGGAACAGGCAGGGCGAATACCTCTGCTGGTCATTGGCGGAGAAAGTTTGTCTGCCAGTTCCCTGCGCTTCTGGCGACAACATGCACCACAAGTCAGAATTATCAATGAATATGGCCCGACGGAAGCCACTGTAGGCTGCTGTATCTACGACATATTAGCCGGAGAGATAAAAGGTGATGGCGCATTGCCGATCGGCCGTCCGATAGCCAATACACAGCTTTACCTGCTGGATGAATGCCAGCAGTTGGTGCCGTTTGGCTCCGTGGGGGAACTGTATATTGGCGGAGAGGGCGTAGGGCTAGGGTATTTTAATCGTCCGGAGCTGACTGAAAGCCGCTTTATCACCTCTCCTTTCTCTTCATCATCACAGAAAAAACTCTATCGGACAGGTGATCTGGCCCGTTATCTGCCGGACGGCAATTTGTTATTTTTGGGACGCAAAGATCAACAAATCAAACTGCACGGTTACCGAATTGAACTGGAAGAAATAGAGGCTCAACTTTCAGCCTGTCAGGGTGTGGCTCAGGCAGCGGTAGGGATGAGAGACGTTCATGGTCGTCAGCATCTGGTTGCTTATCTGGTCATGAACAAACCGGTGGCAGGCCAGACTGTAACAGAGATAGAAAATGTGAGGCAAGAACTGAGCCAGCGCTTGCCAGCATATATGTGCCCGACTCAATGGATCATACAGGAAGTACTGCCACTGACGGCTAATGGCAAAATTGACCGCAGAAGTCTGGCACAGATTACGTTACCCGAACAACCTGATTACCCGCATCGTCGGATGCCGATGACAACACTGGAAAAACAGCTGACAGAAATCTGGCAACAAGTATTGGATCAGCAAAACTTGGGCATTGATGATGATTTCTTTGTGCTGGGCGGAGATTCTATTCTTAGCCTGCAAATTGTGTTCAGAGGGCGGGAAATTGGCCTGCGGATCACGCCAAAAATGCTGTTTGATTATCCAACTATTGCAGGATTAGCCGCTGTCGTGACACAAGACCCTAACAGTAAAATGGCACAGGCAAATAATGCTGATGGTAAAGCCGAAAACAATGCTCAATCCGTACAGGGAGAGTATGCCCTGTTGCCAATTCAGCGCTGGTTCTTTGCCCATCACCATGCTAATCCGCACCATTATAATCAGTCCTACCTGTATGCTCTGGAGCCGGAAACAGATATTTCGCGGCTGGAGCAGGCATTGGCACTGGTAGTTAATCAACATGATGGACTGCGTTCACGTTTCCCGCTGACAGGTGAGCAGGGCCGGAGTTATGGAAGAATAGGTGAAGCGGTCACAATATTGCCGATAGAGCGGTGTCGGATCACAGCAATTCCGGCGAGAAAAGCCCTGCTGCAAGCCGTGGCTGAACGGCAGGCCCAACTGAATATAGAGCATGGCCCGTTACTGACAGCAACTCATTTCATGACCACTGAAGGAGATTATTTGTTGCTGACCGTTCACCATCTGGTCATAGATGGTGTTTCATGGCGTATTCTGACCGAAGATTTAAGCCACTATTACCGGGCAATGCTGGCAGGGGGAAAACCGACCCTGATGACAAAAACGGCCTCTTTGATTAATTGGTCATCCCATCTTATCGATTACGCCCAGTCTGAGCAGGCTCAGGAAGAATATCGATTCTGGCAACAAAAACTGAATCAGGCCGTGCCTGCTCTGCCCTGCGATCAGGGAGAAAAACCGTTCCCCGGCTTAGTCAGAGAATCGGCTAAATACCGGCTGGCATTAGCGCCTTCTGTTACCACGAATCTGGTGCAGCACACCGGACATGCCTATCGCACCCATGTAGGCGATTTATTACTGGCAGCGCTGGCGGCAACACTGCAACAGTGGAGTGGTTCCGGATTGCTGCATGTGGATATGGAAGGGCACGGGCGGGAAAGTCTGCATGAAAATGTGGACGTCAGCCGTACAGTTGGCTGGTTTACCGCCATTTATCCTCTGTTACTGGAACTGCCAGCGTTCTGTTCACCGGATAAATTGATTCAACGAGTGAAAGAAGCCGTGCGTCAGGTTCCTTATAGCGGCACCGGATATGGTGCATTACGCTATTCCCAGACAAATGCCAATCATCAACTGCCCGCAATTCCGAAGGCTGATATCTGCTTCAATTATCTGGGCCAATTTACCCGTACCTTCCATCAGACACCATTACAGGGTGTTGCAGATATGGTGCTGGATGATCGTTATGCCGCGGATAATACCGCTTCATATGCGTTGGCAGTAGATTGCTACATTGATGAGGGGCAATTACAGATAGAGTGGACGTATAACCGTCAGTGTTATCGGGATGAAACTATCAATAAACTGGCGATGGTGATGAAAGAGCAGCTTCTCCTGCTGACAGATCACTGCGTGGCTCAGACCCTGACAACATATACGCCATCTGATTTCCCGCTTGCCAGCCTGAATGCGGAAACCCTGCACCAGTTGCAGCAACGGTATGGCGTAATGGAAGATATCTACCCGCTGACTTACACGCAGGAAGGGATGCTATTCCATTCAATGGCAGAGCAGGGCCACGGGCTGTATCACGAACAACTCTGCTTTACCCTCAGTCAGCATGAAATAGATATTTCCCGCTTAAAGAGAGCATGGCAGCAAGTAACTGACCACTATCCTGTTCTGCGCAGCCGTTTTGAAATGAGACTTGCCAGTCAGCCGTTGCAGATTGTCACGCCCAATCAGGAAGTGGACTGGCGTCAACATGATTTAAGGTCTTATAGCCGACCGGAAGCTGAGCAACATTATCAGAACCTGTTGGCAGCGGATCAGGCAGAAGAATTTACACCAGAACAAGGAACGCTGTTCCGCATCACCGTGCTGCAATTGCCGGATGAGGCGATACGGCTTCTGTTCAGCCATCATCATGCCATTCTTGATGGCTGGTCAGTCAGGCTGTTACTGACAGCCGTTGAATCTCTTTACCAGCAGGCTTCTCAGCCTCTGAATAGTATCCTGCCACCCGCGCCGGCATTCCGATCATTTATTCGCTGGCAACAAAATAACCGCAGAGCGTGTCAGGAATACTGGCAGGCGCAATTAGCTGATGTTGGCGCAGCCACATCCTTGCCCGCTGCTCATCCGCTCAGGGCGGCCAGTCAGTTAAAACAACGTCATACCTTCCGGTTGCCCTCCGTACTTTCGGAGCGGCTGGCTGAAACAGGCCGCCGTTACCGCTTAACCATCAATACGTTGGTACAGGGCGCATGGGCTTTATTGTTACAGCGTTACAGCCAGCAGGATAAGTGTCTGTTCGGTATGACGGTATCCGGCCGACAAGCAGAATTAGCCGGCATTGATAAAATGGTTGGGCTGTTAATCAGCACACTGCCAATCCATATTGTTACTCACCATTATCAGACGACCACAGACTGGCTGAACGCTATTCAACAGCAGCAGCGGGAACATGAAAGATTCAGTGATATCTCGCTGGCTGATCTGAAATCAGCCTGTGAACTGCCGGAGTTTGAAACGTTACTGGTGTTTGAAAACTACCCGCAACCCAAACAGGGCGATGCCCGGAAAAATCTGTTCCAATTTACTCAGGCAACGGAAAGCACGAATTATCCACTGGTGCTGGTGGCATCATTTTCTGACGGCCTGCATGGTACGTTGGTGTACGACACAGGTTTGTATGATGCCGCTACCGTGGCCCGTCTGACAGGGCATTTTATCCGCCTGTTAGAGCAGTTAATCAATAATATGACGGGAAGACCGGACGATATTGCCCTGCTGGACGAACGGGAAAAGCAGCAGCTACTGACACAATGGCAAGGGGAAGCATTGCCTGTTTTTGTCGGGAATGTGTATAGCCTGTTTGCCCGTCAGGTTCAGAATTCTCCCCGTCAGACTGCTGTGATTGATGGGTATCAGCAGGTCAGTTATGCCGAATTAGCGCAGCAGGCTGAACAGATTAGCCTGCGTTTGCACCACAATCGGGTTAAAGCGGGAGACAGAGTTGCGCTTTATTTACCCCGTAGTCTGGATTATATCGCTGCGATGCTGGCTGTCAGCAGGATCGGCGCTTGTTATGTGCCGATTGATACGTCTTATCCCACGGAGCGGGTCACTTATTTATTGTCAGACAGCCAAAGCTGTCTGGTGCTGACTTATCAGGCTCTGGCTGCCAATCTTACATATGATATCGCTGTTTTGGCTCTGGATCAGAAGACAGAGCAGTTACCATCGAGCGCGTTACCTCCGGTCATTGATGACGCCAGTGCATTGGCCTATCTGATTTATACCTCCGGCTCCACAGGCGCACCGAAAGGCGTCATGATTGAACATCACAGCCTGATTAACTATCTGACAGATGCCGCTTTGCGTTATCAGGTGACGACCGGAACTCAGAGCCTGTTCCATTCTTCCGTCAGCTTTGATGCTACCCTGACCAGTCTTTACCTGCCGTTGTTACATGGCGGCACCATCACCGTGATTAAGGATGACGCGGATATTGCCGCGATAGCAACGGCATTACAGCAACCGTCATCCAAAGATCGCCATTTATTGAAAATCACGCCGGCTCATCTGGGCGTGTTATCGGAATATCTGGATGCTACCGCGAGATCCCATGTGCATTCATTGGTGATCGGAGGTGATGCGCTCAGTTGTGAAACCGTACAGGGATGGCTGCCGGACGGAGGAGATATCGGTGTATTCAACGAATATGGCCCGACGGAGACCGTCGTCGGCTGCTGTGTCCATCGTGCGGACAAACAACAGGATTTACAGGGCATGATGCCGATTGGTTTACCTATCGCCAACACGCGTCTGTTTGTCCTGAATGATGATTTGTCACCGACTCCCTTTGGCATGGTCGGTGAGTTGTATATCGGTGGATTGGGAGTGGCGCGCGGTTACTGGGATCGCCCTGAATTAACAGCAGAAAAATTCATCACATTGTCCGTTCCGTTGGAAGGTGGAACACAGGAAAGCATACGGGTTTATCGCACGGGGGATCGGGTTTGTGCTCTACCGGATGGGAAACTGCTCTATCTTGGTCGCCGTGATCGGCAAATCAAGCTTCGGGGTTACCGGATAGAACCGGGGGAGATTGAAGCACAACTGATGCAGCATCCATATGTACAGCAAAGTGCACTGCTTACCTATTCCGATAAAGTATATTCTGGTAAACAGGAAGACATGCAGCTGGTGGCTTGTGTGTCTCTTAAACCTGAGTTTCTGAAACCGGATTCACTAAAGCCAACCGTAAATGACGGTATACCTTCCGACTCTCTATCAGAAATATCAGGACAAATACTCGGTTTCCTCAGCCGGTATCTGCCAACTCATATGTTGCCGCATGTCATTGTACCAATGGATGAAATGCCGCAGACCATCAATGGCAAGATTGATTATCGGGCTTTGCTGGGGCGTTTGCCGGAACACCTGTCCGGATTGAAACATCTCTCCCGTCAACCGCAAGAAGAAAACGCGTCGTATTCTCCGCAAACGGCACTGGAAAACCATCTGCGGGATATCTGGTGTGAAGTGCTACGACAACAACAGATTGGGTGTGATCAGAGTTTCTTTGCTCTGGGAGGGCACTCACTACATGCCTTACGTATTGCAGCCCGTATTGAACAGCAACTGGCAGTCAGGCTCTCTCTGGCTGAACTTTTGCAACACCAGACAATTAAGCAACTTGCTCATTTTCTGGATTCTCGTATGACCGGAAAGGTGATCGACAAGAATACACAGTACAACACGATAAAACGTGTCGTACGCGGACGGAAATAAAAAACACAATAACAATGGAATATACCCGAAACCCGCAAAGTTACGGGTATTTAGCCGGAGGTTTTATGCAGGAAAATATATTTCAGTTTAAAGCATCCCTTGCGCAAAAACGTTTATGGTTGCATGAACAACTCGAACAAAAATCCGCCATTTATCACATCACAACTGCGCTGGTGCTTGAGGGACATTTGGATATACCGGCACTCACACAGGCTACCAGCGATATGGTGGAAAGACACGAGTCTTTTCGCACAGGTTTTGTGTATCAGAATGGCTCACTTTATCAGTGTTGCCATGAATCCGTATCTTTACCGCTGGTCACGGTTGATTTGTCTATGCTGAGTGAAGAAGAACAAAAGCAGCGTTTACAGCACGACAGTCAGCAACCGTTTGATTTACAGCAGGCTCCGTTATTGCGTTTTACTCTGTATCAGTGTGGAACTGAACACGGGGAGGAGCGTCATTATCTGGTAATGGTGCTGCACCACATTATTTCAGATGGCTGGTCTGCCGGTATTATCAGCCGTGAACTGACAGCATGTTATAACGCACGGCGACAGGGCAGATTCCCCGAATTGCCGGAGTTACCCATACAGTACATTGATTATTCAGAATGGCAGCACGAGCAGCATGAAAATCCTGCATTAGCTGAATCGTTGGTATGGTGGAAAGAAAAACTGTCCGGTATTGAGCCTATCGCACTGCCTTTTGATTATCCACGCCCCAGCCGTCTGAGCCTGCGCGGTAAAACGCACTGTTTCGCATTATCGCCTGAACTGACACAGGCACTGGATCGACAGGCACGTCAGCAAAATAAAACCCTGTTTTCCACGCTATTAAGTGCATTTTACCTGCTGCTTTATCGCTACAGTGGTCAGACTGATCTGGTTATCGGTTCGCCGGTCTCCGGGCGTGGGCAGTTGGAGCTGGAAGGTATTGTCGGATTCTTTGTCAATACACTGGTTTACCGGATTGAGCTGGATCCTCATGCTAATTTCACTCAATTACAGACGCAGGTTTTTAATACTGTACTTGATGGTTTATCCCACCAGCGGGTGAGTTTTGAACAACTGGTGGAAGCTATCAACCCCAGACGGGATCTGAGCTATGCTCCGCTGTTTCAGGTCATGTTTGCCTTTGATAGCTCAGACTCTGCCGGATGGCAGTTAGATGGAATCAAAACCACGCCATTCACGGTTGTGGGGGATTACGCTAAATTCGATCTGACGCTCTCGATGGAAAAAATCTTACAGGCCGATGGCAGAGAACAATTGCAGGGCACATTTGAATACAGTACTGACCTGTTTGATGAAGCAACGATTAAACAGGTTGAGGCTAATTTCTGCTTTTTGTTGCAGGAAATAGCCCGGAACGCCCATGCTGCGCTGACTGAGTATCAATGTATCAATGAAGCGGAAAAACAGTGGCTACTGCAAGAATGGCCACGCAGCCTGAACACTCATCCGGTGACACAAACCTTACATCAGGCATTTGAGCAACAGGTAATGCGTCGTCCGCAGGCTATTGCTCTGAGCACTGACAATGGCAAGACGCTCACTTATGAACAGCTTAATCAGCGGGCCAATCAACTGGCACACCATATTTTGAAAATCAGGCAGCAAACGGAGGGAACGGTAGAATCAACGCCATTGATCGGCCTTTGTCTGGAACGTGATGAGGAGATGCTGGTTGCTATTCTGGCCGTATTAAAAGCAGGGCTGGCTTATGTACCCATCGATGGCAGCCATGCACCGGAACGGGTTCGTTTCTACGTTGAAGATGCGGGTATTCAGCTGGTTATCGGCACTCCTGTATACCGCACTCTGTTTGATCACGAAAAAGTGGATTATCTCTGCATCGATACTGAAAAAACCTTTATTCAGACTATGCCGCTGGATAACCCTGATATGGCCTGTCAGCCTGATGCACTGGCTTATGTGATTTATACCTCCGGCTCTACCGGTGTACCGAAAGGCGTGGAAATCCCGCACGCCAATGTCATGCGGTTATTCAGTGCCAGTCAACGTCATTTTACCTTTAGTGAAAATGATGTCTGGACACTCTTTCACTCCTGCGCGTTTGATTTCTCGGTATGGGAAATATGGGGGGCATTACTGCACGGCGGACGTCTGAGCATTGTGCCTTATTGGACCAGCCGGACACCGGGCCATTTTTATCAGTGGGTACAACAGGAAAAAGTGACCGTGCTGAACCAGACGCCTTCTGCTTTCCAGCTATTTATGGCGGCTGATGAACAATTAAATAAAGAGGATAAAAACGGAATAAATTCACCTCTGTCGCTGCGTTATGTGATTCTGGGAGGAGAAGCGCTGGAGCCGGCTAATTTGTTGGGCTGGTTTAAAAAACATGGCGATGAGCAGACTGAAATCATCAATATGTATGGCATTACTGAAACGACAGTACATGTGACCTATCGCAGGATCAGGCAGGCAGATGCCTTGCAGGGAGGAAAAAGCCCGATTGGTGAAGCGCTGGACGATCTGGAGATTTTTTTACTGGATGGACAGGGCAGGTTGTCACCGCTGGGAGCTGTAGGAGAGATATACGTTGGTGGTGCCGGTGTGGCTCGCGGCTATTTGAATCGACCTGAACTGACGGCCCAGCGTTTTGTCGATAAACGGCAGTTTTTCCCGCAGGCAGAAGCAGGGCAGCGGTTATACCGGAGCGGGGATTTAGCACGTTTGCGGCGGGATGGGGCACTGGAATATCTCGGACGTGCTGACCATCAGGTGAAAATCCGGGGCTTTCGCATTGAGTTGGGCGAGATTGAAACAGCCCTGAAACGTATTGATGAAATAGAACAGGTGGTCGTGATGGCTTACCAGAACGAAGCTGAGCATACTTCGCATCTGGTGGCGTATATTGTGCCGGCGGGAACAGGTTCGGCTGAAGCATTGTCTGTCGATATGCTCAGGGCTGAACTGAAGCGTACTCTGCCGGACTACATGCTGCCATCTGCCTTTATTTTCCTTGATGCCCTGCCACTGACCAGTAATGGAAAAATTGATCGCAAAGCCCTGCCCGCGCCACAACAGGTACGTCCGCAACTCGCCAGTGAATATCGGGAAGCTCGCAATGAAACCGAACGTGAATTGCTGAAGTTATGGCGGGAAACATTGCCGGTATCGCGGATTGGCATTCATGATAACTTCTTTGCGCTGGGAGGCGATTCCCTGCGAGGTGTCCAACTGACGGGTAAAGCACAGGAGCAGGGCTGGCTGCTGACGCTGGCTGATCTGTTCCAGCACCAGACAGTGGCAGAACTGGCAACCCTGATTGATGAACGTCGCAAAGAACATCAACTGTCAGCGCAAAGTATTGCACCATTCAGCCTGATATCAGAGAAAGATCGCTTGCATTTACAGGCGCAGGCACAGGAAAGATCGCAAAAAATCGTTGATGCCTACCCGCTCAGCCGGATGCAGGCGGGTATGTTCTACCATATGAATATGTCACCGGATGCCAACGTATATCATTGTACCGGAACGTCTCATCTGCGTATTAACGGGGCGTTTAATGAGCAGGCATTCAGGGAAGCAACCGCTCAGACCGTGGCAGCCCATGATGTACTACGCACGGCGTTTGATATGGAGAATTACAGTGAGCCGTTGCAATTGGTCTATGACTTTGCTGAATTACCGATTGTTGTAGAAGACTTGCGTCATTTATCGGAACAAGAGCAGGATGTGCGGGCAAAAGCATTGCTGGAAGCAGAACGGGTGAATCCGTTTGATCTGCTGAATCCGACCCTGCTGCGTTTCTTCATTCAACTGCGCACTGATAACTCCTTCCAGTTTACGATGACCGAATGTCATCCGGTCTTTGATGGCTGGAGTTATAACACCATGATTGTGGAAGTCTTCAATCGTTATGCCACGCTGACAGGACAGACAAGCTGGCAGGCACCGGATAAAAAATCGCTGGAGTATCGTGATTTTATTGCACTGGAGCGGGCTGCCATTGCCGATGAACAACAAAAAAATTACTGGGCCCAGAAACTGGATGACTGCACCATCCTTGAATTGCCACGTAAACAACATACGGAGGGTATTCAAAGTGCTCATCCCCCTGCAACCAGCCCGAAACTGAAATCTGTTTCCCTGACGCTGGATAGTACTGTTTATCAGGGATTACGTCATTTGATGCTGCAACTTGGCGTCCCGCTGAAAAGCGTTTTGCTGGCAGGGCACGTCAAGGTCATCAGTATTTTCAGCGGGGAGAATGATATTCTTACCGGGATCAGCGCAAACGGACGCCCTGAAGCGCAGGGAGGAGAGCATCTGTACGGCCTGTTCCTGAATATTCTTCCATTCCGTCAAATCCTGACATCTGTCTCCTGGAACGAGTTAATCCGGCAGGTCTTTGCTAACGAAATTGAAGCAATTCCGCATCGTCGTTATCCATTAGCCGAAATTCAGCGCCAGTTCGGTCAGCAGCCATTACTGGATGAGGTGCTGTTTAACTATATTGATTTCCATGTTTACGGCCAGATGGCAGCGGAAGTGGGGCTGGAAGTGGTGGACAGGCTGCATACGCAGGACGTTTACGAAGGCACCCATTTTACACTGGATGTCCATTTTCAGCATCTTACGCTCTCTTCGGCGCTGGCCAGTGATCAAATCTCCATCCAACTTGATTACGACGAAAATAAAATCAGCCGTGGATTGGTATCAACGATGGCGGAATGCTATATCGCGGTATTTACGGCGATGGTGGCAGATCCACAGGCATTGCATTGCGCCAATCATTTCCTGCCAATGGTACAGCAACAGAAACTGGAAAATTTCAGTCAGGGAGATGCTGGCTATCAGGGGCCAGAAACACTGGCTGGATTATTTGCTGAACAGGTAGCCCAAACACCGTCTGTGCTCGCGGTTGAATTCGGGGAGCGGCAGCTCAGTTATCTGGAGTTACACCAACAGTCCAACCAGTTAGCACATCTGCTGGCAGAAAAAGGGGTGAAACAAGGACAGTATGTGGCGCTATTGCTGGGGCGCAGTGTTGAATTGATCGTTTCGATGCTGGCACTGGTAAAACTCGGCGCGGTTTACCTGCCACTTAATACCGACGACCCGGATATCCGGTTGATCGAGCAGATAGAAGATGCTCAGTGTGATTTGTTAATCATTGATAGGCGGGTAACAGACCGGTGGCTGCCTGACACTATGCCAGATCTTCCGCCTGTTTTATGGCTGGATGAAGAACAGTCTGCACTGGCACAAATGCCGGTGAGTGATCTGCCGGATTACCTGAATTCTCACGCAGAACATCAGGGCGGTCTGCCTGCTTATATCATGTACACTTCTGGCTCTACCGGTAAACCGAAAGGGGTATTGATCGGGCAAAAAGGTATTATTCGTCTGGTTAAAAATGTCAGCTATATTGATTTCCACGCCTTTAAGCGTTATCTGCAACTGGCTTCCGTCAGTTTTGATGCTTCAACATGGGAAATCTGGGGACCGTTACTGAATGGCGGTTCAATAGTGATCTTCCCGCAAGGTGTGGTTTCTGTCCTTCTGCTGGAAAAAATCATTAAGGAATCGCAGATAGAAAGCCTGTTCCTGACGGCATCCTTGCTTAATCTCATCGTTGATGAACGCCCCCAGCTATTGCAACCGGTAAAACAATTGATTTCCGGTGGTGAGGCGATGTCATCATGGCACGCAGCCCGCATTAAGGAGCGTTATCCTGAACTGATCCTGATCAACGGTTATGGCCCAACGGAAAATACCACGTTTACCACCAGCTATCGTTATCGGGGAACCGAAGGTCATAGTGTGCCAATCGGCAGACCGAATGAGGGCAATCAGGTTTATATCCTTGATAGCTTCCTCCATCCTGTTCCTGTTGGTACTGCGGGGGAGCTATACATTGGAGGTGAGGGGCTGGCGATAGCTTATCTTAATCAGGAAAACATCTACCAAACCCTGTTTATTGAAAATCCATTTGATAAATCCCTCTCAGACCGGCTGTATAAAACCGGTGATCGCGGGCGTTTTCTGCCTGATGGCAACATTGAATACTTGGGGCGTATTGATGACCAAAACAAGATCAGAGGTTATCGAGTGGAAACCGGGGAAATTGAAGCCGTCCTGTGCAAACATCCGGATGTGGAACGTGCAGCGGTTCGGGTGATTGAGGAAAACCGGGGTAAACGGATCGCGGCTTATATCGTTCTGCATGTCGGACAGGCTCTGAATACGATGGAGCTGCGTAATTATCTGGCGGAAAGGCTGCCACGTTACATGATACCGGCCTATTTTCAGGCTCTCTCTTCTCTGCCACTGAATGCAAACGGCAAACTTGATATTGCCCGATTGCCACAGGATATCCCACAGCAGGCTGCTTATCATGAACTGAGTAACGTTTCCCCATTAGCGGAGACGGTTCCCGCTGTCGCTGAGGAAAAAACCAATGTACTGACCGATCCTGTCGTGCTTGCCATTCAGCAGGTCTGGGCCGAAGTGCTGGACATGGAATCTCCCGGTTGTAATCAAAACTTCTTCGATCTGGGGGGAGATTCACTGCTGCTGGCCCGTGTTCATCTGAAACTGCATGCGCTGGGTTATACCCGACTTTCCATTATTGATTTACTGAATTATTCCACCATTCACCAGCTTGCCCGCTTTATCAACGGAGGGCACGGACAGAGTGAAAACGCAGGAACTTCATCGGCCATGAAGAGGATGCAGGGTGCTAAAGAAACCAGTCTGAACAACATCACTGATGGTCGTCAGCGTCTGGCGGAAATGCAGAAAAAAATGCAGCAGAAAAGGTAGCCGGAAGATGAATAGTGGGAATGAGGAATAACGGATCATGAATAACACCGATGGTAATAACGTTCAGAGGGAACAGGCAGTGGAATCAGTGTCTGATTTGGAAATGCACGGTTTTGAAATCGCCATTATCGGTATGGCGGGACAATTTTCCGGCGCGAGTGATGTTGAACAATTCTGGCAAAATATCGCGGCGGGAGTTGAGTCTGTCAGGCCATTGACTGATGCCGAACTGGATGCAGAAGGAATATCAGTGGAGGCCCGTTCGCGGGCCGATTTTATCCGCAATGTTTCCGTGCTGGAGCATCCTGAAGATTTTGATGCTGAGTTTTTTGGTTACTCTCCGCGGGAAGCTCAGGCGATAGATCCACAGCAGCGCTTGTTTCTGGAAACGTCATGGCTGGCATTGGAAAATGCCGGTTATGCAGCGGAAAAGTTTCAGGGACCAATCGGCGTGTATGCCAGCAGCTCCAGCAGCAGCTATTTTATGAATTATCTATTGAATCATCACACTGCCGAAGGGCCGTATTTATCGGACATGCTGCTATTTGGCAATAATAACGATCTGCTTTCGACACGGGTATCCTACAAGCTCAATCTGCGGGGGCCGAGTTTCACTATCGGGTCGGCCTGCTCCAGTTCAATGGTGGCGATACACTATGCCTGCCAGTCTCTATTAGCCGGAGAATGTGACATTGCACTGGGCGGAGGTGTTCACGTTGGTTTTCCCTCCCACAGTGGCTATCACTTCGAGGGCAGCGGCATTCTTTCCCATGACGGGCATTGTCGAACTTTCGATGCTGAGGCATCCGGTACTCTGAGCGGTGATGGCGTTGGTGTTGTGGTGCTGAAACGGTTACAGGATGCACTGGATAGTGGCGACCATATTTATGCAATTATTAAAGGTTCTGCGGTCAATAACGATGGGGCCGAGAAAATCGGTTTCACTGCGCCTTCGGTAACTGGTCAGACAGCGGTTCTTCAGCGCGCATTGCTGGTGGCAGACGTGGCACCAGAAAGTATCAGTTATATCGAAGCTCATGGTACAGCCACGCACCTTGGCGATCCGATGGAAATGAAAGCCCTGCTCAGTGCTTATGAGCAGCCGGAAACAGGGCAGACGCGCTGTGCGGTGGCTTCTGTCAAAGCGAATCTGGGGCACGTAGACTCGGCGGCAGGCGTGACGGGCGTAATGAAAGTTGCACAGATGATGATGCACCGTTATCTGCCACCGGCGGTCAACTTTACCCGCCTCAATCCTGAAATTAATCTGACCGGTTCAAGATTCTATATACCGACAAAAGGTGAAGCGTGGCAGTGTCAGGGCGTACGCCGGGCGGGTGTCAGTTCCTTTGGTATTGGAGGAACCAATGCCCATATGATTTTGCAGGAAACACCTTATACTTCCCCGTCAGGCCCGTCTCACCCGCAACAGTTGCTCTCTTTTTCAGCCAAATCACCGCAAGCATTACAGGCAAAGTTACTTAACTTCCGTGATTGGCTGGAAAAATCTCCCCGACTGCCATTAGCTGATATCGCTTATACCCTGCATGTCGGCCGTCATGAAATGGATTATCGGCATAGTCTGGTATGCCATGATCACATCAGCGCAATTGCGGCGCTGGATAATTATTTATCCCGGACAGCACAGGAAAATACGTTACGTACCGTTGCTTCGTCGGTCATTTTTATGTTCAGCGGGCAGGGCGCACAATACCCCGGAATGATGAAGGGGTACTACGATCAGGAGCCAGTATTCAGGGCCGCAGTGGATAGATGTGCGGAGATAATGCTGCCTTTGCTGGAGCGTGATATCCGTCCGTTAATCTTCGATACGGCTGAAGCGAATAAAACCCCGGCGTTATATCAGACACGTTATACCCAGCCAGCTCTGTTTGTTGTCGAATATGCGTTGAGTCAGTTGCTGATGGCATGGGGGATACGTCCTACGGCTTGCATCGGTCACAGCATCGGAGAATATGTTGCCGCCTGTATTGCGGGTGTTTTCACTCTGGAAGATGCAGTGAAGATTGTGATCAGGCGGGCTAACTTAATGAATCAGATGCCTGCCGGAAAAATGCTGGCGGTAGAACTTAATGAAAGAACATTACAGGGCTATCTCACTGAGGGTGTTACACTGGCTGCTTATAATGCGCCTGAACTTTGTGTGGTATCCGGCGAAACAGAAGCCATACTGATGCTTGAAGCGCGTCTGTCGGAGGATAATATCGAATCCGGTACGCTGCATACTTCCCATGCTTTTCACAGTGCGATGATGGATGCGTGTCTGGAGCCGTTCAGACAGGCATTTGATGGCATAACACTATCAGCGCCAGAATTACCCTTTATTTCTTGTGTAACGGGAACATGGATCACTGCTGAACAGGCTATGTCGCCGGATTACTGGGTACGTCAATTGCGTGAACCGGTTGCGTTCAGTCAGGGAGTGGCGTGCTTATTGTCTCAACAGGAAGTTACTTCAGTCTCCCATATACAGCAATCTCAATCACAAAAAACCTCACCTTCAAAAGCGCCAGTTTTACTGGAAATGGGGCCGGGCAGTGCTCTGACCGGACTGGCAAAAATACAGCTTACAGGTTCAGCGGCACATCAGCGGGTGTTCAACAGTACCCGAAGTATCAAACAAACTATCCCGGACAGACAACATTTACTGAATCTATTAGGGCAGCTATGGCAACAGGGGGTATCTGTCGACTGGTCTGCATTTTATCAGCCACAGAAACGCCACCGCCTTCCTCTGCCCGGATATACATTCCAGCGTCAGCGTTACAGTCTGGATTCATGGATTAGTGATACCTCGCATAAAAAGGCTTCTCATACCCGACAGACGGCTTCAGATAACGGGCGGTTGCCACTGGAGCAGTGGAGTCACCAGATCCGCTGGAAACAGATGCCCATACCGGTGGCAGATTATGCCCGGTTAAACGGGCAGGTTTTCCTGATTTTTATGGACGGTTCAGGAGTAGGCAAACAGCTAACGGCTGAACTGACACAATTAGGTGGTGAAGTCTGGCAGGTGATACAGGGCGGACGTTTTAAAGCAGATACAAACACACGTCAGGTCATCATCAATCCGCAGAGCAGCGAAGACTATCAGACATTGGCGGATTTATTTAACAGCCGGAAAGTGAAGGTCGCTCACATCATTCATGCCTGGTCAATAACGCGTTCAGCTTCCATTGCATTGAACACGGCCTTTACCAATTATGAATCTCTGTTGCATATCGCCCGGCAATTTGCGGTAGACCGATTAGCAACAGATGGAATAGATGAGGATCAACTGAAAACGGTTTCACTAAAAATAGATATCCTCTCCAACCGACTGCATTCGATTACAGAACAGGACAGAAACGATCCGGCTAAAGCGCTGCTGCTTGGCCCATGTCGTGTCATTCCAAAAGAGTTTGAACAGGTGCAGTGCAGGAGTATTGATATTGCCCTGCCTGCTCGCTGGTCACTGCCTTTACTGAATCCTAAGCCGTCTGATGCCGTAATATCAGCATTACTGACAGAGATCCTCAGACAGCCGGAAGAACAGGAGGATCAGGATAATATCGTCGCGCTTCGCGGAAGGCATCGTTATGTTCCGTTGACTGAAACCGCAGTTTTACCCGCGACGGCGTCCCCGCTATTAAGACATGGGGGAAACTACCTGATTACGGGCGGATTTGGCGGTATTGGAGCCACAATAGCACTCTATCTGGCGAAGCATTATCAATCCCATTTGATTTTCATCAGCCGCAGTGAATTACCGCCCAGTAATGAATGGTCAGACTGGCTGGAAACTCATGATGCAGACAATAAGCGCTCACGCCATATCCGTTTGTTACAACAGTTAAAGCAGATGGGCGCGTCTGTTTCAGTCATTTCTGCCGATCTGGCGGATGCTTCAAGAGTCAACAAAGCACTGACCGATGTTGTTCTCCAGTATGGGCAAATCCACGGGATCTTTCATTGTGCAGGTATTGCCGATGGCGGGCTGATCCAGAATCGCAGATTCGAAGACTCACTTCAGGTATTCCGGTCAAAAGTACTGGGAACACAGGTTCTGGATAACTGGTTTAAACGTCGCCCACTGGATTTTTTCGTTTTAAGTTCATCACTGGCATCCCACATAGGTACAATCGGGCAGGTCGCTTATTGTGCAGCCAATGCTTTTGAAGATGCTTACGCTTTATCACGTCATCAACTTGTTTTAGATGAGAAAAATTTCAGTAAGTCACATTCAGGCAGGAAAAAAACGACCCGCTATCTTGCTATTGGCTGGGATGCATGGCGTGAGGTAGGAATGGCTGTGGATAGCCTGCGTCAGTGGTATCAGGATAATGAAGAACAAGAAAGTATCAGGCACGGTATTCTGCCGGCAGAGGGTTGCCGGTTACTGGAATTATTACTGTCACATGGGGACAGTGTTTATGCTGTTTCTACCCGCGGCTTACCGTTACCGGATACTGACCACACGGTGGAAAACAATATCCCAGCGGAACAGGACCAAAATACGGCAAACACGGGCGAGCAGAATCTGTATCCCCGCCCGATATTAAGTGTCGCTTATCAGGCTCCCCGCAATCAGACGGAAGAAATTATTGCTGATATCTGGCAGGAAAAAATGGGTATAGGCCCATTAGGGGTGTTTGATGATTTCTTCGAACTGAATGGTCACTCACTGATGGCAGTGCAGATCATCGCAAAAATTAAACAACGGTTACAGGTGGTATTTCCTGTCGGGTTTATTTACGAGCACTCCACGATTGAACAATTGGCTGAGCAGGTCAATCTGCGTAACAAGGTGCAGCCGGACAACCTGACAGGCAGTTCGGAGGAAAGGCGATGATAGCCAAAATGCACAGAGTCAAGGCCGCCAGGAACTCGCACGGCACCGGGAATAACAAGCAGGGAAACTGGTTCCCGTTGGGATATGCCCAGCACTGTTTCTGGTTTGTATCTACTGCACTGGGGGATACAGCTAACAATCAGGTTGGTATTCTGATTGAAGGAGAACTGCGGATAGCGGTGCTGGAACAGGCTATCAATACGCTAATCCAGTCGCATATTTCCCTGCGCACGGAAATACTGGATTACGCACCAATGCAGCGGCTTTGCCAGATGCGGGAGTTTGATCTGCCGCTGTTGGATCTGTCAGCTTATGATGCCGATAAGCAGGAACAACAGGTGACTGAAAATAGCCAAAAATTCCTGCATACGCCATTTAACCTCAAATCGCCTCCCCATCTGCGGGCACAGATTTTCCGGTTGGCAGAATCAAAACATGTATTGTTTTTATGCTTTCCTCACATTGTGGCGGATGGCGGAGCCATCCACTTGTTTGAGCAACAGCTCTGGCGGCTTTATGAACAGGGATGTCACGGGAAAAAAAGCCAGTTAAATTTACCTGATCAAATGCAAATTGATGAATGGGTCTGTTATGAGCGGGAAACCCATCATCAACATGGTCAGCAAGATTTGGCTTTCTGGCGGCAGCATCTGAAGGGATATCCTTATGCGCGTTTTCCTGCTCGCTATCTCAACCAGAATACTCTGACCGATCATGAGTTTTACCTGCCATTTCCTGAAAATAGCTATGACTTGCTGGACAGGCTGGCTAAACAGCAAAAAGCAACATTGCAGATGGTTTTTCTGACATTGGTTGCAGAGGTGATTTACACCATGACAGGGCAGTCCCGTTTCTCGCTGAATTCAGTGCTGGAAGGCAGGGAACAGCCCGGAAGTGAAACATTGATGGCACCCATGCTGCGTGTTATGCCGGTGCCTGTCAATCTGGACAGCCTAAAGGATAGAGAAGGAAAAAATGAGGCGACGACAATTGCTTTATTGGAACAGGTCAGGGAAAAGATTTTATCGGCCTATGACCACATGGAATGCCCGTGGAGTTTGCCGGTAGGTGTACTGGCTGAACAGCGCTGGCATAGCAGCCCCGGTATTTATTCTCTGGCAATCCGTGCAGGTAGCTGGCTTTACAGCAAGGTATTCCGGCGTGCCCGGCTCTACCCGCATTTTCTGGCTGATTTTTTGTTTATGGAACCCAGACCACCGCAATCTATCATTCGCCGAGCCAGACGCAGCGTAGAAATTTCACAACCAACGATAAACATTAATATATTACAGGATGTATTCAAATCTGAGACGTCGGGTAGCAGGCTGGATGGGTTACGCCTGAGCAGCTACTGGAAAAGTGAACATCGGGAACATCAGGCGTTGCCCGGTCAGGCCATTTCTACCCAATGGGAAAATGACTCTATCAATATTTACGTCACACTTTCTGAAGATAGCAAACCAATCATGCAAATTAACTGCTGCTGCTTTAATCAGGCAGGGATGGCCTGTTTTACCGGATTGCTGAAGGAAAAACTATCTTCTCTCTCCCAACTTATCACTGAATGAGATACAGAGAATGGCTATTCAGAAACAAGAAGAGAAAGTGATTGAGTTTAAGCAGGTCAGGAAACAGTACAAAGATTATCAGGCGCTGAAAGGCATTTCTCTGGACGTTTATCGTGGTGAGTTCATTGGTCTGCTCGGCCCGAATGGTGCGGGAAAAACGACACTGGTTGAAATACTGGAAGGACTAAAAAAAGCAGATTCAGGCTCTGTCAGGGTATTGGGAAAAACATGGCAGCATGATGCACCTTATCTGCGTCGGCGTCTCAGCGGAGTCTTGCAGGAAACGTTATTTATCAACAAACTCAGAGTGAAAGAAGTGCTTACTCTGTTCGGTAGTTTCTATGGCTGTTCACGTCATCGGGTGCAGGAAGTGATGGAACTGGTTGAATTAACGGAGAAGCACCGGACTTATGTGGAAGGGTTATCAGGAGGCCAGCGCCAGCGGCTGGCTCTGGGTGTTGCCATTATGAATGAGCCGGAAATTCTGATACTGGATGAGCCGACAACAGGGCTTGATCCGCGTTTCCGGCATGATACATGGGACATTCTGCGCAAACTCAACCGGGAAAAAAAATCCACTATGCTGCTGACAACGCATTATATGGAAGAAGCTGAGTATTTATGTGATCGGATTTGTATCATGAATAAAGGAGAAATTATTGCACAGGGTGGCATGGATGAATTACTGAAAAAATACTGTAACGGCGATCTGATTGAGCTGACGACCCGGTTCCCTGAACGTTTGCAAGCACTGAGCCGGCATAATCGGGTATCAAGTTATGAATACGATGAATCAAAAAACAGGATCCGTATGATAATTGACGATTCAGCCAGCTTTGTGACTGAGCTTTTTGAATGTGCCAAAAAAGCCGATACCGATATCAATGAACTGGTGATCAGAAAGAAAACACTGGATGATTTGTTCATGACACTGGCAGGGAGACGCTTCCATGAATAGTGCGCTGATCAACCTGATGAAAACACAATTCAGGCAATATATCCGTGAGCCGGAAATTCTGTTCTGGTCATTTGGTTTTCCGCTTTTGCTGGTCTGGCTATTAGGGCTTTCGTTCTCATCACAGGATATTCCCGAAAGATATATCGGCATTGTTCTGCCAACAGAAGTGGCGGAACAACAGAAGATCAAACAATGGGGAGAGCAGTTTACAGCGCATGAACACACCATCTCCGGCATTATCAATCAGGATGAAATCAAACGGAATAATCTGGTAAAGGTTAAATATCATATTAAATATTACCCTGACCGTGAAGCGGTGATCCTCGGGTTGAAACGGGGTGATATTCAGATGTTCATTGAACAGAATACGCAGGGAAAACAGATTCACTACCTTGATCCACAGGATGGTGATGCTCTGCTGACTTACTATTTGCTCAATCAGCAAGAGGGAAAGCAAACAGATAAAAATCTTTTCATTCTGGAAACACCGGGGTTGCGTTATCTGGATTTTCTGATACCGGGGTTACTGGCGATGGCAATAATGGAAACCTGTTTAATTGCCGTCGGCTGGGCACTGGCAGAAAAACGTCTCGCGCGGGTTACTCGTCAGATGTGTATCACACCAATGCGTAAGACCACCTTTCTGATGGCACATATTCTGGCCTGTCTTATCATCAACTTCGTTGAAATACTGATTATTTATCAGTTTGCTAAGATCTATTTTGATATAGAAATACAGGGTTCGTTTTACGCCTTCCTGCTTTTACTTTTTGCCGGGAATATCTGTTTTTCTGGTGTGGCAGTGCTGGTGGCATCCCGGGCACGCAAGGCTCAGACTGCGAACGGCTTACTGGAGGTTTCGATTCTGATACAGGTTTTGTTATCGGGGATCTTTTTCAGCTATAAACACTTTCCACAGTGGATGGTCAACATTGTTGAATATCTGCCGTTAACCATTCTGGCTGATAATATGCGTAAAGTATTTATTGAAGGCGGGGACTTATTACAGGTTGTACCTGCCTCTATTGCACTGGTTGTCATTGGTATCATGACTTTTATATTAGGAATGCGAATTTTCCGCTGGTATTAATCTGTCAGTGGCTGCTTTGGCAGCCACTTGAAAAAATAGATAATGGAAATATTCCACTCTGGTTGGTTTTTTGTTTTTTTATATGGAAAGTTATATGGAAAGAAATCTGATATAGGAAATTTAAATATTAATTTATGAGATTATAATATGTTAAAAAATATTCCGTATATTATTTTTGACGCAGAACCATTCTGTTTTGGTCCGATATCGACTACATTAAATATTGTGGAACAATTAAAGCATAGAAATAAATTGATATCGGATGCTAAGTTAATTTTATTAGGTACACTTACCTCTTCTCAATTAGGTGAAAAATCGAATTTATTTGATATTATTTATGAGTGTGATACGACTTCTGTTACTGAGCTTTTACGTTATTCAGAGCTGATTTCAGGAGCCAGTCTTTACATTAACAATACCAATCCCGGCTCGATCAATTTTGTTTCGCAACTGGGTACACCCATTGTCTATATCGATACGCTATTCTGGATGTGGAGTAATCTTCACGCTGATCTGCGCCAAACTGAAAAAACGTTCATTCAGGACTTTCATGGAATAGAACGAAATATTGCCAAATTCAGCGATAAACTTGGTGATTATCAAGTTATACCCCCCATTCTTTCTGATTCTTTGCAACAATGTTTAATGGATGATCATCCATTAGAAGGTGTATTAATTACCCTTGGTGGTATTGACACGGTTTACAGCGAGACAACAGATTTTTACTACCATTTTCTTCAGGAATTGCTATCTATCCCCAATCTGAAAAATGAAAAAAATATTACGATTGCAGGTGGAGGAAGAACAATCGGAAATCTGAAAAATATACTCGCTGAAACACACCCTCATATCCATGTCGATTGTTTTTCAAGACATGATTTTCTGAAAAAATTACGGCGGGCCCGTAAAGTATTATCGAATGCAGGGCTTACCACATTTTATGAATGTGTTGCGCTTAATAAAGATGTTTTTTTCTTGCCCCCACAAAATTATAGTCAACAATTACAGTTAGAAATATATCTTCAACATTATTATCCCCCTGAGTATGGTTTTCTGTGGCAGCCGGAATATGGATACCCTGAAATCCCCGCCTACTTATCAGAGAGAGACGGGCTAGCATTAACTGATAAATGCATCGATTTATTTATTAATCGTCCTATAGAAAGAAAGCGTGCTCTGGAGATGATTGACCAGTTTCTCTCGAAAGATAAAGTTAATGCTCATTTTTCCCAGGATATCTTTGAATATAATGCGAGTGATATTATTGTCGACTATATTGAAAAAACGTTTTTAGCCAAAAGGTTACAGAGTGAGAGAGATAGGAATATACGCAACTGAATGAATATCTGAAGATTGATGACAAATGCTTAATTAAATGCTACTTATTAGTCCTTTAGACAGGATAATAGGTGTGTTTGATATGAACTCCAAAAATATTTGGAGAACCTACGGTTCAACTTCTCTTTTTGTCTTATTGTGGAGCAGTGGCGCAATTTTTTCTCGTTGGGGGTTGGATTATAGCTCTTCTTTTGCCATTTTGACGGTACGTTTTGTCATAGCTTTTCTATGCCTTTTGTTACTCTGTGTGTTCAGAAAACATTATTTACCGGCGTCAGGAAGTATCGGAAAAGTTGCTGGTACTGGCTTATTGATGATTGCCGGCTATTCTATTTTTTATTTTCTTGCGTTAGAGCATGGCATTACCCCCGGAATTTTAGCAACAGTCATGGGGATTCAGCCTATTATTACTCTGTTGGTAATAGAAAAACATTTTTCCGTTCGCCGTTTACTGGGTTTGTTCTTATCTTTAATGGGATTGATATTAGTTGTTTTCCAAGGGCTGGTAATGACTAATTTTTCTTTTCTGGGTACGTTTTTTGCTTTGTCAGCATTAGGTTGTATGAGTTTAGGCGCTATTTTTCAGAAGCGAATTCAGCAGTCGCCTTCAGAAGTTCTGCCTTTGCAATATGGTGTAAGTTTAATAGCATGCTTATTGTTTGTTCCTTTTAAGCCTTTTCATATTGAATTCACCACGGGTTTTATTGTCTCTGTTTTATGGCTTGGGTTAGTTATTTCTGTAGCTGCACAGTTATTACTTTATCGGCTTATTAATGCAGGCAATTTAGTTAATGTCACTAGCCTGTTTTATCTTGTGCCGTGTGTTACCGCATTAATGGATTATTTATTTTTAGGTAATGCACTTTCCACGTTAAGTATGATTGGAATGGTGGCGATAATCACCGGTTTGGCTTTTGTTTTTCGTGAAAAAAAGTAATAGGAATATTGTTACTCTGATTTATTGCGTTCCTGTTTCTTACGATATGAGCGCCAGCGATATCGGGGCCAATAGAAACTGAATAGGATCATTAGTATGGTCAGTGGTGTTCCGCAAAAAGTGATCATTGTATCAATGGGAAATCCGGCCCGATTTGCAAGAAGATAAATTCCGATCGCTTTTGACAGGTAGACCAAAATCCAGGCGATAGAAACCTCGTGCCATACTCTGTCATAGATGGGCTTGCCATAAACTGAGATAGTTTTTAATCCCGGCATGGCTTGCTCAGCCATTGTTTTCGCAGCCGGTTTTCCTATTAGTGAATAAAAACAGAAGACTGCAACCAGTGATGCAGCACTGCTAATTGAACCGAAAACTTCCTCCAGTTTTTTATCAAACAGGGTATATCCGTGTATATAAAGATAATGACTTAACCCTGATACCAACAACAGAGCGATCACTACCCAAAGACTCTGTGTTTTACTGATAATTTTGAGAATAACTGAATATATTGTTGTCAGCAGTAAGGCAGTACTAACACCGCCTACAGAGAAAGCAACATGATACAGAATAATCGGTATAATCATGTTGAGCATCACATCCCGTGATATTAAATAACGCCAGATAGATAAGTTTGTTTGCTGCATTTTTTTACCTGATATTTAAGGGTGCTCTGGCTACATACCAAAGGAAAACTAAAAGAAGATAAATGAATATACTGAATATTAATATATAGTCGGAAAAGTTTATCTCGCAAGAAATAAATAGAGTTAGATATTTTACTTGGACTGTCTAAACTATTGTTAAACTGATCTGTTTTTTGTTTGTGTATATTCTTAATATTATTTCCAATAAATTATGCTTAATGATATTTAAAGCCAGTAATATGGTATATGATGATTTCCTTTTCTATCTCTTCAGTTGTTAAGAATATTCTGAATGCAATGTGATTTTTTTTCGTGTAATTAACATCATTATCAGATAAAAAAACTTCACTGTTGCTGCTTGTTATTTTCATTTTGTATTTTTATAAGTTAATTGTTTTGTTTTTGGATTTTTATCCTGATTGAGAGATGCTTTCAATTCACTTGAATTATTATTGCGTTAATTGGATAAATATATCTAATTGATGCATGATGGTTTGTTGAGTAATTTTATCGCTGTTAAAAGATGTATTTTGCCGTTCTGAACTGAATATATCCGAGAATTAATTGGGTATTAATAAGATAAAGGTGCGAAAACATGAGTGTCTGTGAGTCTAAAGAAATATCAGAAATACAAATAACGCGTTGCATACAAACATTGACACGTGCTTTTGATGGGTATCCTTTGATGCGGCATTTTCTGGCTGAGGATAGTCACCAGCAGAGAGTACAGCGTTATCTGGAGGCTTTTCTTCGAAAAGTCGGTATGGCAGTAGGGCATGTGTGGGCTACTGATGATGGAACGGCTGTGTCTATATGGACGGCTCCCGGTATTGAAGATGCAGCGTCTGTTTTTGTTCCGCTGTCCGTTGAATTTGAAAAGATCGCGGGAGAAAGAGCTAACATAATGCAGGCATCTGAAGCCGTTATGGCGAAAGAACGTCCGGATTTTCCGTGCTGGTTTTTGGGGGTAGTCGCCGTAGATCCTGACTTTCAGGGAAAAGGGCTGAGTCGTGCGGTTATTGAACCCGGGCTTGAGAGAGCTGAACGTGAAGGGTTTCCTGTGTTTCTTGAAACCTCGGATGAAAAAAACGTCAGAATTTATGAGCGGCTGGGGTTTGAAGTCACAGCGGAATATCCGCTTCCTTTCAATGGTCCCATGATGTACGCAATGCTCAGGCAATGACTCGACTCAGTGCAGAAGTATCAATATTCTTCTGCACTTTTTTCTGTTTCAGTTCCCTGAAAAAGTACATTCCCTTTATTTAGTTGATTAACGGGAAGATCATTCATGTAACCGGAAGTTGTTGAACTATCATCAGGCCAGTTTATCTGAATAGTCATGATAATATCTGAGATTTAATTAATATAATATATTGATTTTAAATAACTATATTTATTTTTTTGTAAAAATTCGTATTTGCAAATATTTTTTAATATACCTGATTGTAAAATGTACCTTCAATAAATGAATAATTACCGAGCAAAACACGGATTTTTTTCGCTCTGCCTAATTATATACCTCCTTTTATTTATTTTTTATGCAATGTTTATGCATAAACTGAATAAAAAATCATTTTTATAAATTGTGAAAAACATCAAAAAAGTAAATTCATTGTGATTTTGTTGTGTTGACTTTGTTAAAAATCAAAGAGATGATGCGATTAATTGTTAATCAGGTCTGACAATGAAAGGTGTTGAAAGATTAATTTTAAGTTTCAGAAAAGCATTGATCCAATGAATGAATAAAACTAAAAATTAATAGAAATAATTAATGGAAAATATGAGTATATCCATTAATTTTAAAGACGCTTTAAATACACGCCTATTATCACCTTTCTTGTTAATTATTCGAGGTAAAACAAATGACGAAAGAAATTCAGAGAAATTGGTTTGAACAGTATATGGTTCCTTGTTTCGCACCAGCTCCATTTATTCCTGTCAGAGCTGAAGGCTCCAGAGTATGGGATCAGAATGAAAAAGAATACGTTGATTTTGCTGGAGGTATTGCTGTTAACGCATTAGGTCATGCTAATAATGAATTAAAAGAAACATTAAGCAGTCAAATGGAAAACCTTTGGCATATTGGTAATGGTTACACCAATGAACCGGTCTTAAAACTGGCAAAAGATTTAGTTGAGAATACCTTTTCTGATAAGGTTTTTTTCTGTAATTCCGGCGCCGAAGCTAATGAGGCTGCGCTGAAAATTGCCAGAAAATATGCTTTAGATAAACATGGTAGCCATAAAAACGAAATTATCTCATTTGAAAACTCTTTTCACGGAAGAACATTATTTACAGTGACAGTGGGTGGGCAACCTAAATATTCACAAGATTTTGCTCCTCTTCCACAACAAATCACTCATCTCCCTTATAACGATATTGAAGCCATTAAAGCACATATTTCTGACAAAACTTGTGCCGTCATTGTTGAACCCATTATCGGCGAAGGTGGTGTTATCCCTGCAACGCCGGATTTTCTGAAGGCTTTGAGAGAACTGTGTGATCAATATCAGGCATTGCTGATTTATGACGAAATACAGACCGGAATTGGCCGCACGGGGTATCTGTATGCCTATGAAGAAACGGGAGTTGAGCCGGATATACTGACCAGTGCAAAAGGATTGGGCGGTGGGTTCCCAATCGGAGCGATGCTGGTTAAACAGCATGTTGCAGAAGTATTCCAGCCGGGTTCACATGGCACGACATTCGGTGGTAACCCACTGGCAAGTGCAGTTGCTCATAAAGTGCTGAGCATAGTGAACCAGAAGGCATTTCTGGCAGGTGTGCAGGAGCGCCATCAGGAATTCATCCGGCATATGACAGATTTGAACCAGCGTTACCAAGTGTTTAGTGAAATACGTGGTAAGGGGTTATTGCTGGGCGCAGAGCTGGCGGACAAATATCAGGGTAAAGCGAAAACATTAACCAATCTTGCTGCGGAAGAAGGGTTAATCGCTCTGATTGCAGGGCCGAATGTACTGCGTTTTGCTCCGGCATTAAATATTGAACAACAGGATATCAACGACGGTTTTGCCCGGCTTGAAAATGCCCTCAAGCGATTTGTTCAGGAATAAACGCAGTTTTTGAGGTGATATCATGATGCTATTTAGATCCGTTCAACATAAAGATTTGGGGGATATCCTCGATCTCTCGTCTCGCGCTGGAGTGGGTTTGACATCGTTGCCAAATAATCAGGAATACTTGGCAGCCCGGATTTCACGCAGCATTGATTCATTCCACGATGGACGCGAGCGTTCACAACAGGGATTCTTGTTTACTCTGGAAGACACGGAAAAGCATCGTGTTGTTGGGGTGAGTGCGCTGGAGGTTGCAGTTGGGCTGGAGGAGCCTTTCTACAATTACCGTGTTCAGAAATCGGTGCGCTCATCCCGTGAATTAGGAATTTACAATTCGTTTGAAACCTTGATTGTAGGGCAGGATCATACCGGATACAGTGAGTTGTGCACCTTGTTCCTTGACCCGGCTTATCATGGGGGGCGCAATGGTATTTTCCTCTCCAGAAGCCGCTTTTTATTTGTTTCAGCGTTTCGCCATCTTTTTCCGAAAACTATTTTTGCGGAAATGCGCGGAGTCGTTAATGAACAGGGTGAATCACCATTCTGGAATGCACTGGGGCAACACTTTTTTAATGTCCCGTTTGCTCAGGCTGATTATCTGACAGGCATTGGCGCCAAAACATTTATTGCTGAACTCATGCCATTCCATCCGATTTATGTGCCTTTGTTGCCGGAAGAGGCTCAGCGGGCTATCGGGCAGGTACATGAGAATACCGTTCCGGCCCGCGCCATTCTGGAAAAAGAAGGTTTTTCCTACCACGGTATGGTCGATATTTTCGATGCCGGCGCTATTTTGCAGGCTGAGATCGATGATGTGCGAACCGTAAAAGCCAGCCGGCTGGTGTCTGTGAAAAGAAGCGAAAATGTCTCCAGACAGAGTGATGGCAGGCTATGCATTGTTTCTAATCTACATTTTCAGGATTTTAAAGCGTTGCTGCTGAATATCTCTGACGCTATTGATAGTGATGAACTGCACCTGACGGGTGCAGAAATGGAAGCACTTCAGGTAGAGGAAGGGAATTTAGTTCGCTGTGCTGCTCTTTTTTCCGAGGAAACTTCACAATGAGTGATCAGGCAAATTACATTGATGGTAAGTGGGTAACCGGGCAGGGTGTACAGGTAGTTAAACATTCGCCCATTGATCAGCAAATCCTGTGGCAGGCACACAGTGCTTCTGTTAAGCAAGTGGAAGAGGCTGGTCTGGCAGCACGCAGGGCATTTTCAGACTGGGCAAAGCTGGCAGTTGAAAAACGTATTGCCATCGTTCAGGCATTCGCTGATTTACTGGCACAGGAAAAAGAAACAATTGCCCGTGTGATCAGTGAAGAAACCAGCAAACCATTGTGGGAAACCCGGACAGAAGTTCAGTCTATGATGGGTAAAGTTGCTATTTCCATTGAGGCATGGCAGCAACGGACAGGTTATTCAGAAACCGCCCTGCCGGATGGAAAAGCAATATTACAACATCGTCCTCACGGCGTGATGGCCGTTTTTGGGCCTTATAATTTCCCCGGTCATTTACCTAACGGCCATATTGTTCCTGCTTTGATTGCCGGTAACACATTAATCTTTAAGCCAAGTGAATTAACGCCGATCACAGCAGAAAAAACCGTGGAGTTATGGATAAAAGCCGGATTACCTGCGGGGGTATTGAACCTCATTCAGGGGGGCAGGGAAACCGGTGGTGCGTTACTGGATTGTCGGGAGATCGACGGAGTACTGTTCACGGGTAGTGCAACAACCGGTTTTCATTTCCACCGTCTGTTGGCTGGTCAGCCGGAAAAAATGCTGGCACTGGAGATGGGGGGAAATAATGCCCTGATTGTCGATGATTATGATGATCTTGATGCGGCAGTGTATACCATTATCCAGTCTGCTTTTATTTCCGCGGGGCAGCGCTGTACTTGTGCCCGCCGGTTGTTGGTAAAACAGGGTGAGAAGGGCAATGCCCTGATTCAACGGCTGACTGAAGCGGCTCGTCAGATAGTCCCGTCCCGTTGGGATGCTGAACCTCAGCCTTTTATGGGCGGAGTGATCTCTTTGGCAGCGGCAGAAAGTCTGCTGAATGCTCAATCAGGGTTGTTGGCACTGGGCGGCACTGCTTTGCTGACACTCACACAACCGGATCCTCATTCAACCTTTATGACTCCCGGCATTATTGAACTGACAGGCGTTAGTCAGGTTCCTGATGAAGAGTATTTCGGCCCTCTGCTGACCTTGCAGCGTTATGGCACCTTTGAGGAAGCGATTTCCATCGCCAATGATACCCGTTTCGGTCTGGCGACAGGGTTGATTTCACCTGATGAGAGCCTTTTCCTTCGATTACAGGAAGAAGCAAGAGCCGGGATTGTGAACTGGAACAAACCACTGACCGGCGCTTCCAGTAAAGCACCTTTTGGTGGGATTGGAGCATCAGGTAATCATCGCCCAAGTGCTTACTATGCTGCTGATTATTGTGCATGGCCAATGGCATCTTTGGTGACGGACAAACTGTCTCTGCCAGACACATTCGTCCCCGGGCTTGATTTTTTCCGCTCTTAATTTTTTCAGTTAGCTTTTTTCTGACCAGCCGGTTTCTAAAGACCAGCTGGTTTTCTAAGGACAGCAGGGAGAACAGAGGTCACTATGTCGGGAATTGAAGCAAATTTTGATGGTTTAGTGGGAATGACCCACCATTATGCCGGGTTATCAATGGGCAATGAAGCCTCGATAAATCATCGCGGGCAGAAATCCAACCCTCGTAAGGCGGCCTTACAAGGGTTAACAAAGATGAAAGCACTGTCGGATATGGGATTAGTGCAGGGGGTTTTACCTCCACAACAGCGGCCTGATTTATCTGCTTTACGGCAGCTAGGGTTTACGGGAAATGATGCACAGGTGCTGAATAAAGCGGCAAAGTATTCACCATTGCTGTTATCCAACCTCAGCTCAGCCTCTTCCATGTGGACAGCTAATGCAGCAACAGTATCTCCTTCTGCTGATAGTGCTGACCAACGTGTCCATTTCACAGTGGCAAACTTAAATAACAAACTCCATCGTTCACTGGAAAGTGTGACGACATCCCGGGCGTTAAAAGCGGTTTTTTCAGATCCGAATTACTTTGTTCACCATGCACCATTACCTCAACATGCTGACTGGGGAGATGAAGGCGCGGCAAACCATAACCGTTTTTGTGGTGAATATGACGAAGCGGGTGTGCAGCTATTTGTATATGGCCGCAGTGCTTTCCGGGCAGGGCCTGTACCAGAGCGTTATCCCGCCCGCCAGACACTGGAAGCGAGTGAAGCCATTGCACGCTTACATCAGTTAGATGAAAGGCAAACTGTTTTTGCTCAACAGAACCCTATCGCCATTGATAGCGGCGTTTTCCATAACGATGTCATTGCGGTCAGCAACAGGAATGTATTCTTTTATCATGAGCAAGCATTTTTAAATCAGCAGTCAGTCTTGGCTGAAATTGAGGGAAAGCTGGCGAACCTCGGGCAAAACCTGATCCCTGTTGAAGTGCCTGCATCAAAGGTATCCATGCAGGATGCAGTCAGTTCTTATCTTTTCAACAGCCAGTTATTAAGCCTGTCAGATGGCAGTATGGCGCTGATTTTACCGGAAGAGTGCCGCCAGAATACCAACGTATCATCCTATCTACAGTCTCTGGTTGCGACGGGTGAGAGCCCTATCAGTCAACTCCATTTCTTTGATTTGCGCGAAAGTATGCGTAATGGCGGTGGGCCTGCCTGCTTGCGCCTTCGGGTGGCGATGCAAGAAAAAGAACTGGCAGCGGTTAATCCGGCAGTGATTATGACACCGGATCTGTATCTGAGCTTAACTGACTGGGTTGAGCGCCATTATCGAGATTCTTTATATACCGCTGATCTGGCAGATCCTCAGTTGCTGACAGAAGTCTGCTCCGCTCTGGATGAATTAACCCAGATCCTCAGACTTGGTTCAATCTATGAATTTCAGCGTTAATCAGGAGGATTGATGGATTTACTTTCCCCATTACTTGAAAAGAAACTTGAAAGTACACTGAGTTTCCCGTCGACATTAACCACTAAATGGCTGGCAGATGGTGTATTACAGCTGATCCCACAAGAGAGTAAAAGCGATACGCTGATTATTTCCGCAGGAATTCATGGTAATGAAACGGCCCCGATTGAAATACTGCTCCAGCTATTAACACAACTGGTGCAGGGGAGTCTGTCGTTGCAGCATAACCTGCTGCTCATTTTCGGCAATTTGCCTGCCATGCGTGAAAGCAAGCGCTATATCCATAACGATCTGAATCGCATGTTTGGTGGCCGGTATCAGAATTTTCCTTCCGGAAATGAGACACAGCGTGCAGTTGAGCTGGAATCTGTGATACAGCGTTTTTTTCAGGAGCCTGCGGTTATGGCATCAACACGCCGCTGGCATCTTGACCTGCATACAGCAATTCGTGGCTCCTGCCATGAACAGTTTGCCTTGCTGCCTTTCCAGCAGCGTGAATATTCGCCTGACCTCCTACAATGGCTGGAAGGCAGTGATATTGATGCGATGGTTTTTCATAAAAGTGAAGGCGGAACATTCAGCCAATTTACCAGCCAGTATTTCAATGTAGATAGTTGCACTATGGAAATTGGCAAAGTCTACTCGTTCGGGCAGAACGATCTGGCTAAATTCAGCAATATTACAACAGCATTACAGAAGTTGATTGCTGGCGTATTTTCTGTGAAGCGGCAAAAGCCGGAAATAAAACGTTACCGGGCAGTCGATTCGATTATCAAACAGGACAGTAGTTTCCGGCTTCATATTCCGCAAGATACAAAAAACTTCACGGCCTTGCCGGATGGTTTTGAAATTGCCAGTCAGGAAAATCAATCCTGGAAAATTACTTCTCCGGCAAACTTTATTTTATTTCCTAACGCTAACGTTGCCATTGGTCTGAGGGCAGGCCTGTTATTGGAGCAATTAACCTGATCAATTCATATCTATTCATATAAGAAAACCCTGGAGGTTAATGATGACGAATACGGTAAAAACACCTGCGGAGCAATCCGCAGGTGCGCAGAAACTTCACCGTGGATTAGGAAAACGTCATGTCCAGTTGATTGCCATTGGCGGCGCTATCGGGACTGGTCTATTCATGGGAACAGGAAAAACCATTGCTGTATCAGGTACCTCTATCATTCTGACTTACCTGCTGATCGGCTTTTTTGCCTTTATGGTGATGCGGGCGATGGGAGAGTTGTTACTCTCCAACTTGGATTACCGTACCTTTGCTGATTTTGTCGCTGACTATCTTGGGGAAAAAGCCAGTTATTTTCTGGGCTGGACATACTGGATGAGCTGGGTAGTGAGTTGTATTGCGGATGTCGTGGTCTGTGGTGGCTATATTCAGTATTGGTTTCCTGATATTTCCCTCTGGTTTACCGCGCTGTTTATTCTTGGATTAATGTGTTTATGTAACTTTTTTTCAGTCCGGTTGTTCGGTGAGACGGAATTCTGGTTTGCCATGATTAAGGTTGTGGCGATAGTTGCACTGATTATTGTTGGTGTGGGTATGGTTGCTATTGGCTGGACATCACCAAATGGTGTCACGGCTTCTGTTCGCCATCTGACTAACCCGGAAGTTTTTCTGCCCAATGGTGTATTTGGTTTTCTGGCCGGTTTTCAGATTGCGATTTTCTCTTTTACTGGTATTGAACTAGTGGGCACTGTTACCGCTGAGACGAAAGAGCCGGAGAAGATTTTACCGAAATCCATCAACAGTATTCCCATTCGCGTTATTATCTTTTATGTGTTTTCCATGATGTGCATTATTGCCGTGACTTCATGGCCTCACATTTCTCCGGAAGTCAGCCCGTTCGTTACGCTATTTGCACTGGCAGGATTACCGGCTGCCGCCGCAGTGATTAATTTTGTGGCACTGACATCGGCAATGTCTTCAGCAAACAGCGGATTATATGCCTGTACCCGTATGTTATATGGCCTGTCCACTGAAAAATTGGCTCATGGTTGGTTCGGGCGGCTTTCAGTAAATAGTGCAATTCCTGTTTTCAGCCTGATATTTTCTGTTGTTTGCATGGCAAGTGGTGTACTTCTCTTGTTTATCGTTCCCGATGTGATGAAGTTATTTACCATTGTTTCCACTGTAGCCGCCATCATGGTTGTTTATAGCTGGTGTATGATATTGCTTGCTTATCTGGCTTACCGTAAAAAACGTCCCGACTTACATGATAAATCCATCTATAAAATGCCGATGGGCATTCCGATGACATGGTGCACTCTGATATTTTTCGCTTTTACCGTGGTTATCATGATCTTTGATTACGATACGCGTATTGCCTTGTATGGAACACCAATCTGGTTTGTTATCCTTGAGGTTTTATGGCGTATGCGGAAAAAGCGGCAGCAGCAAAGAAGGGTTATAGATGCAGTTGATTAATTGATAATGTTGAGGATTCATTGAGCCAAAAGATCTGTTTAAATGCTATTTATAGCGCTCGGCATTATCTTATGTTTAATAGCCAGCCAGATGGCTTTTTCCACCGAATCATCTGGCCGGAATATAAGGTAAAGTCAGCGTTCTAACGCTTCCACTCGCAAACCTGCTGCCCGCCATCCCGGAAAACCTTCTCCGACTCGCAGCGCTTTAAATCCTTCCGACCGCAGTAATGAAACAGCCTGAACAGAGAGTACGCAGTATCGTCCGCCACAGTAAGCGAGAATATCCTGATTACGTGGTAACTCATCAAGGTGGTGTTCAAGGGTTTCTGTCGGTATGTTAATGGCGCCGGGAATATGCCCTGCGGCGTAATCTTCTTCTGAGCGGACATCCAGCAATAGTACCCCGTCTTCTTGTCTGCTGAGCAATTCTTCAATAGAAATACCTTCGAAGTGCTCCGGATAACGAATGCTGTCAGAAACGACACGCTGGATCTCAGTTTGCTGATAGGCGAGATAGTCCCGTAAAGCAACAAGTATGTTTGCTACCGGTCCATCTCCAATTCTGTACAGAACATGCTTGCCTTCACGACGGGTCTGGACGAATCCGGCACGTCGCAATTGCTGTAAATGCTGTGAAGTATTGGTAATGGATAGCCCGGATATTTCTGCTAAATATTCCACTGAACTTTCACGCCTAAATACGGCTTCAAGCAGGGTTAGTCGATGTGAGTGCCCGAGCGTTTTAGCAAAATCAGCCATTTCAGTAATAGCAT
This sequence comes from Xenorhabdus stockiae, assembly GCF_002632825.1. Lineage (GTDB taxonomy): Bacteria > Pseudomonadota > Gammaproteobacteria > Enterobacterales > Enterobacteriaceae > Xenorhabdus > Xenorhabdus stockiae. The sequence goes on along the minus strand of NZ_NJAJ01000001.1, from coordinate 99,302 downwards.
GAGCAGTAGGATCAACTGTTTTCATAAGCAACCGTTTCAGATAACAAAAAGTTCGAGTATCGAGATGTGCAATATAAATAACATAATTAATTCATTTTAACCATTGATCCATTAATTGTTGGAATGATAGATTAATGACCTGATCGCAAAACGAACAATTCCATGTATAAAACTGATGAGGTAATTTATGAGTTCTAATATTGCCCCTTCTTGGGGGGAACTACTTTCCGGCCGCAACGGCCTGATTTCAATTGCACTCGCAGGCGGCGTCGCATTACATGCAATCAATATTTATATTGCTACAACAATCCTGCCATCCGTTGTTCGGGATATTGGCGGGCTTGAGTATTATGCATGGAATACAACTTTATTCATGGTCGCATCAATTATTGGTGCGCCATTGTCTAAAAACGTGCTGAGTCGTTTCGGACCTCGCGCTGCTTATCTTGTGGCGCTTGTCGTTTTCTGTGCAGGAACGCTGATATGCGCAGCAGCAACAGATATGCAGTGGATGCTTGTTGGGCGTTTTATACAGGGTTTTGGTGGCGGGATTTTGTTTGCCCTCAGTTACGCACTCATTCGTATTGTATTTGATGAACGATTATGGCCCCGAGCGATGGCGATGGTATCTGGTATGTGGGGCATTGCAACACTTTGTGGTCCGGCTATTGGTGGGATTTTTGCGAACGGGGATACATGGCGTCTCGCATTTATTGCTCTTTTGCCGGTTGCTGCTGTACTTGCTGTGATTGTGCTTGTTCAGTTGGCGATTTATCAAAAATCTGCGGTGCAGACAGAGCGGGCTGCAATTGGCAAGATCCTGCTACTTGGTGTATCAGTGCTTATTATTTCGATGGCAAGTCTGTCGAAGCTGGTTTTTATCAATATTACTGGTGTCGTTATGGGACTTGCGATTGTGGTATTGATTGCCCGCTTTGATCGTGAATCGAAAATTAAACTGTTGCCGACAGGTGCTTATGATATCCGTGCTCCTCTTGGCGCCATTTATGCCTGTATGAGCCTGCTTGTTATCGGTATGACAACTGAGATATTTGTACCTTATTTTTTGCAGGTCATTCATGGTTATCGCCCACTAATAGCGGGTTATGCGACTGCATTGATGGCGGCGGGCTGGACGCTTGGTTCGTTGTTCAGTTCCGGGCGTAGCTCACATACTGCACAGATGTTGGTTCGGCATGGCCCCATTCTTGTTGTAATTGCGCTTATCATGCTGGCAATCATCATGCCATCGCAATATCTGTTCAGCCCGGCTTTCGGCATTATATTGATGTGTATTGCACTTGCTGCGGTTGGTATTGGCATTGGCGCTGCCTGGCCGCATATGCTCACACAGGTATTTATGAGCGCGCCTGTCGGTCAGGAAGATCTGGCATCGACCTCGATCACAACCGTGCAATTGTACGCGACAGCAATCGGCTCCGCACTTGCTGGTATTGTGGCAAACATTGCCGGATTCTCTGAACCGGGTGGTTTAGCCGGCGCTCAGAGTGCCGCAGTGTGGCTGTTTGCGGTCTTTGCGATAGCTCCGGTGCTAGCTGCATTTGTTGTGCGTCGTGTACGTATTGGGTGATAAATTAATCAGGCGCTGGTCACTTATGTTGGTGATTAGTGCCTTTTTGTCAGCATTTTTATCAGGCTAATTTATAAGTAATACACTCCGTCAATAAAACTGAAATTAAAAGAGGTAGGGATTATTTTAATTGGGATATTGGTTTGTAACTTTTTTTAGGTAATCTATTTTTCATATTTAATTTTTATGTTTTAATTTTTTTAAAATAAAGTAACTATTATTGGTACAGGTGTTTTACTTGTTAGTATATTTATTTGTTAATCACACTCGGTGAAAAATGGAATGGATGTTTTTTTAATATTTCTAGTTTAATATAAGAGGCTTCATTGGCTTGATATATAAAATCAATCTGTTTAACCTTTAGGTTTATCTCACAATGAACCTTAAGGGAAATGAAAATGCCAAAAAAAATATTAAGTAATGGTGTTATTTTTTATACTGGAAAAAATTATAGTGGAAGCTTGTATGAATATCCAGAAAATAGTAAAGAAGTAAATTTGATTGGTACACCATTAAATGATAAATTTCTTTCTGTTGAAATAGGAACAAATTCTATTGTGTTTGCCTGGAGACATGGCAGTGATAGCCAATCTGGGCAAATTTACCGTGAGTGGGATACAAGCCAGCCAGATATCAGTGATATCGAAGGGTTATCAAAATTTATAGTCTCTCCGGTAAACCGTGATTTACTGGCTATAAAATTAATTAACAAATCAGGTATTAATCAAGTGTTTAGGGCTAACATTAGGACTTATACAATTCCTGATCCTGTAGATTGTCTTTCAGGCGGAGATTATGAAGTTGTTGGTCTAATTCCCAAAGATGGTCAGATGTATATTACCTCTGTTGTTGTTTTTGATCAGAATAATATTCCAGTCACTCAAGGTGCGGTTTATTTTAAATATAATGGAACTGATATTGATATTATCACTTATAATGAAACCAAGCCTCTTTATATGAAATTTGAAAAAGAAGATAATTATAGGTTTAATTTTATCTTGGAAAAACTTCCTGTTAATCAGTAAAATAAAAGCAATTCACTAGTAAAAATAAAGGGGATGTATTTGAAATATATACACAATGGATTTCAAGGCATGTAGCCAACAAAGAGGCAACCTGTAAGATGAAATGTATACATCCCTGATAATAAATAAGTCGATTTCCAAGTCACATAACTGCATCGTTAGTTATGTGACTTGAGTACTTTTATTGCGGTTTCCGAGGCTCCAGAATTCTACTGACAGAGTCGGCTAGTTGGTTAACCAGGGGGTGTCGCATAATCGAATAGTGTGTGCCACCGATAGGATGGAGTGTGGAAGAGTTTGCCACAACGCCCTGCCAGCCGTGCCATTCATCTCCATCAATAATAAAGTTTTCCGCTTTATAAAGATGGATCGGTAACTCTGACGCCTGTGGAATATAATCTGTGCTCAGCTGATCCAGAAACTCAATCGTACCAATATGCAGGAAGAGATTTTCACGTGTGTAATAGGTAGGTAACCATTGGCAGTCTATACAATGATTAACGATCTGTTCAACATCATTAAACTGATAAAGCACTTCCAGCGTATGATCATTAATCTCCGGTATGGATATTTGCAGATATTTGATAATCCTGTTGATACGTTGTTGTGTCGTATTCATTAATTTATCAGGCTGGGTGGAATATCGACTGATGTTTCCCGAATCAATCATGCCCAAAAATGTGACTTCCTCACCATCATGCATTAATTGCATGGCTATTTCATAGGCGATTACGCCTCCCAGAGACCATCCGGCAAGACGATAAGGGCCGTGAGTCTGTACGTGCCGAATAGCCTGTATATGACAGGCCGCCAGAGCGTTAATAGATATCGGTGGTTCGGCGAGTGTATGAATACCAAGCGCCTGTAGCGCATAAATGGGTAATTCAGGAGGAAGCAGGGCAGCCAGAGATGAATAAACCAGCGGGTTGCCAGTAAGTTCGTGTACAAAAAACAGTGGTGGCAAACTTCCCTCAGGGCTTAGCGGGACTGGATTGATATTGCGGGAGAACGCAGGGGTAATCGTCTGTTTACGCACGGCGATTGCCAGTTCACACAATGTCGGGCAAGTAAACAATGTGGTCAGAGGAATTTCCATGCCTTGTTGATGCATACGTGCTAGTAACTGTGTTGCATTGAGTGAGTGACCACCCAGTTCGAAAAAATTGTCATAGCGACCAACACGATCTAAACCCAGTAATGTCTGCCAGATTTCAGCCAGTGTAGTTTCCAGAGCATCCATCGGTGCTTCGTAATTGTGGGTTATAACGGCTGTCTGATCCGGTGCGGGTAATGCCTGAAGATTTAGTTTGCCGTTGACGGTTAGCGGAAAGGCATCAAGGATAACAAACGCACTGGGGAGCATATAATCGGCAAGCTCTTGGGAGAGTTGCTGGCGGAGATCAGCAGGTATCAGTTTTGCCTCCGGTTCAGCTATCCCCTGTTCGGGAATCAAATAAGCTACAAGGCGCTTATCGCCGTGCTGGTCTTCACGGGCGACCACAACAGCCTCTCGTACTCCGGGATAGCGAGTCAGTTTAGCCTCAATTTCCCCCGGTTCGATGCGAAAACCACGTAGTTTAATCTGAAAATCATTGCGTCCCAGATATTCAATGTTGCCATCGGGTAACCAACGCCCTAAATCGCCGGTTTTATACAGTCGGGCTTTGGTTTCTGTTGAAAACGGATCAGGCAAAAAACGCTCTGCGGTCAGTTCAGGGCGATTCAGGTAACCACGGGCAACGCCGCTTCCACCGATATAGAGTTCTCCCATAACACCCATTGGGACGGGTTTACCATGATTATCCAGAATATAAATTTGCGTATTGGCAATGGGATAACCAATCGGCAGGGTTTCTCCGGTATAAGCAGAATGACGATCAACTTTCAATACGGTGGCAATAACAGTCGTTTCCGTCGGGCCGTAAGAGTTAATCCAGTGGCATGACTGGGTTTCCGGCAATGTCTGCCAGATCATCAGGTGGCGTAGTTCAGCTTTTTCACCACCCACAATCACCAGCCGCAGAGACGGGCTGAAGCCACAACGTCCGGCGACCATTTCCTGTACCCACAGATGCCAGAATGCCGTTGGTAAATCAGCGACTGTGATTTGCTGCTGTTGCAGGAATCGGGCAAAAGTATTATCCGGAACACGCAGTACTGACGGGCACATCACTAAGGTTGCGCCGGTGGCGAGTGTGGCGAAGATATCTGATACGCTGGTGTCGAATGCAACGGAGGTAAACTGGAGTACGCGGTCAGTTGGTGTTAGTTCATTGATCTGGCGTTGAACGTGTATGAAGTTAACCACATTGTGATGTTCAATCATCACGCCTTTTGGCTGACCGGTGGAGCCGGAAGTATAGATAATATAAGCCAGATGGTGTGGTGCCAGCCCCAGTTGCTGCGAATCCGGATTATGTGTTGGTTGTTGCGCCATACATTCGGTATGACTGTTATCATCCAGCACCCATATCGGCATATCGGCAGATAAACGGGTTTTTAGGTGTTGTTGGGTCAGTAATAATGTCGGTGTACAGTCTGACAGAATATAATTCAGAAGCTCGGTCGGGTAATTCGTATCCAGCGGTACATAACCCGCGCCGGCTTTCAAAATACCGAGCAAGCCAATCACCATATCGACACCACGTTCGACACAAATCACGACACGATCATCCGGTCGTACACCGGCATCAATCAGGGCATGAGCCAACTGGTTAGCTTTTTGGTTCAGTTCGCGGTAGGTGAGCTGAACTTCTCGATTCATTGGCTCTGCGTGAATCAGTGCGATGACATCCGGTGTGAGGGTCGCCTGCTGTTCAAACAACTGTTGGAGTAACATATCCTGTGGGCAGTCAATTCTGGCACTGTTAAATTCTTCCAATAACTGACTGCGTTCTGCCGGTGGCAGAATACTGAGGGATTGAATATTCTGTTGCGGCATATTTTGCAATGTTGTCACCAGTGTTTTCAACGCAGTATTCATATAAGCGTTAATGCGTGCCGGATTAATCTGGTGATTGCATTGTGCGGTTAACGCAAAACCATCTTCGAAATCATCCACATCCAATGACAGCGGATAATTACTACGTTCTTCACTGTTGAATATCTGAATACCTTCCCATACCGGCGACTCGGTTAGTTGATTGCTACGTGGGCTATGACGGAAGTTAAGCAGACTGTTGAAAAGGGGGTGGGGTGCCTGAATACCACTGCAATACTGAGCAATCGTCAGCGGAGTCTGTTCATGTTCCAGCAATTTGCTGAGTTGCAGGTGAGTCTCCTGTACCACTTTTTGTACAGTGCGTTCCTGCAACATAATGCGCACTGGCAGCGTGTTAATAAACATACCAAGAACCTGAGAAACCCCCGCACCTTGTAATGAACGCCCTAATAAAACGGTACCGAAAATAACATCTTCCCGTCCGCTGCATTGCGCAAGAACCTGTGCCCATGCGATATGGAACAGAACGGCAGTACTGACACCCTGTTGACGGGTGCAGTCACGTAGCTGATGCGTTAATTGATCATCCAGTGTCAGCCTGGCTTCCTCTATCTTATTGAGTCCTTCATGATTTCCCCACACATTGCGTAAGTTAAAGGGCAGAGTTGGTTCGTCCACATCTCCCAGCAGCTGGTGGAAATAGTCCCGATGTTTTTCAATCGGCACAGTGCGGATCTGAGCGATAAAATTACGGTAAGGCTGGGCGGGAGGTAATGTTAGGGAATGATGCTCTTTGCCACGAACGGACAGTAATTCCCTGATTTCCGCAATAATCAATCCTAGCGTAGTATGATCGCAGACCAGATGGTGGAAGCACAGGGACAGCAGCCACTCGTTCTTATGGGAATTATAAGCAATATCGGCAGAGAAAAGCGGTGCCTGATTCAGATTGAGGCACCGCTGGTGTGGATCGGTATGTGCCCGTAACTGAGATGAAACATCCTGTTCGTTATCCGGAGCAGTAAACGTATTTATTTTCAGGGTGGCCTGTCGCCAGACCACCTGAACGGGTTGGGTCAATTCCTGCCAGCAGAAAGCAGTCCGCAGGATATCATGGCGGTCTATCACTTGTTGCAGGGCCTGAAGGAAAGCCTCCCGCCGTTCACCGGAATCAAAGGCCAGCAAGCTGCTTAACACATACGCATCGCCGTTTTCCTGCATCTGGTGATGGAACAGGATACCGGCCTGTAATGGGGAAAGCGGGTAAATATCCTGCACATTAGCCGCACCGCCGGTGACAGTGGCAACAATGGTATCAATTTCGTTTTGTGATAGCGTCACCAGTGGCAACATATCGGGTGTTATTGCTGTGCAATCGTCAGGAATGCCATTGGGGGGAATAAGATTGTCCGACGCTCCTCGTCGCACCTGTATTGCCTGCGCCATATCCATAAGTAATGGTGCAGTAAAGATACTGAATACGTCCAATGCATACCCTTGGCTGCGCAGTTGTTCAATCAGGCTAACGGCAATCAGCGAATGGCCGCCCAGTCTAAAGAAATGATCGTGACGACCGACCCGTTCCAGCCCCAATAAATCCTGCCAGATGTCCGCCAGTGTAGTTTCTACCTCACCCACCGGCGCAACATAATCACGCGTGATTATCGCGGCGGGGTCAGGGCCGGGAAGCGCCCGACGGTCAAGTTTGCCGTTAGGGGTCAGCGGGAAAGACTGTAAGATAATAAACGCACCGGGCAGCATATAATCGGCAAGGCGCTGGGATAGTTGCGCATACAGTTCCGCCGGAATGAGCTCAGCGCCGTCCTGCGCCAGCAGATAAGCCACCAGTTGTTTCTGGGAGCTTTCATTATCGTCACTGGCATTGTCACGAAGCATAACAACAGCCTCACGTACTCCCTCGCATCGCATCAAGCTGGCTTCGATTTCTCCCGGTTCAATGCGGAAACCCCGCAGTTTCACCTGAAAATCATTGCGGCCAAGGTAGTCAATATTGCCATCCGGCAGCCAGCGCCCGAGGTCGCCGGTTTTGTACAGTCGGTCATTCGGTTCAGTGGAGAATGGGTTGGGCAGGAAATTCTCGGCGGTCAGATCAGGGCGGTTCAGATAACCCCGTGCCACTCCGGCACCGCCAATATAAATTTCACCGGTTACCCCCAGCGGCACCAGTCGCCTATGTGAATCAAGAATATAGATCTGAGTGTTGGCGATGGGGCAACCAATCGGAATGGGACATACAACATCAACAGGCGATGTTATCGCATAGGTGGTTGCAAAAGTGGTGGTTTCTGTCGGGCCGTAGCCGTTAATCAGATGAGCAGGCCGGCACTCAGCCAATTGCACCCGCTGTATTTTGCCCGGATCGAGGACATCCCCGCCGACCAGCAGATAGCGCAGTTGCCCGAACAGCGGCATCAGCGTTTCCCGATAAGCATTGAACAAGCCGGTCGTTAACCACAGGGCTGTGACTTTCCCGCAGATCAAGGTGTCACGGAAATGCTCGGGGTTGAGCAGCACGGATTGGGCAATCACATACAGACGCCCGCCATTGAGCAGAGGCGTCCAGATTTCCCACGTTGAGGCATCAAACGCAATATTAGCGCAATGTGCTACGCAGTCATCCGCTCCGATATCCGCATAACTACTGTTGATCACCAAATGATTCACATTGCGGTGTTCAACCATAACGCCTTTTGGTTGTCCCGTTGAACCGGACGTGTAAATCACGTAAGCCAGATGGCGTGAGGTCAGCCCCCATGCCTGAGCATTCGGGTTATGGGTTGGCAGTTCCGGGGCCGCCTCTAAAGTTCCGGAAGCGTCCAGTGTGTATACAGGCACGGTATCAGGCAGTTTGTCGCGCTGCGCAGCCTGAGTCAGTAACACGACCGGAACGGCATCGTCCAGTATATCCGCCAACCGTTCGGTCGGATAAGCCGGATCAAGGGGCACATAAGCCCCCCCAGCTTTCAGGATACCCAACAGGCAGACGATGAAGGCCGGACTGCGCTCGATACACACGGCGACCCGATCATCAGGTTGAACCCCCAAGGCAATCAGAGCATGTGCCAGTTGATTGGCGCGTTGATTCAGTTCGTTATAGCTGAACGTCTGTGTTTCGCCGACGACAGCAATCGCCTCCGGTGCCAGTATGACCTGTTGTTCAAAGAGCGTTTGGATAAGAGCGGTTTGCGGGAAATCAGACTGTGTGGCATTGAAGTCCACCAACACCTTTTTTCGCTCTTCTTCGGGCAAAATAGGCAAATTGATTATCGGCGTATCCGGTGAAGTCAGGGCTGCATCAAGCAGGACAGCAAGACGGGAGCGGAGAGCCGTCACTTCCGTGGCAGTCAGATATTCACCAGAGTATTTGAACTCAATGGTGGCAGACTGAAAAGTATCTTCGGGAGCCGCAGTATCTATAAATTGCTTGATTCTGACGGAAAGGGGGTAAGGATTTCTATTTTGTGTATTAACACAGGTAACGCGGGTGTCCTCTCCTTCCAGATGTAGATTGGCTTCAAACGGTTCGAGTGACAGGGTGATATCGAATAATTGAGTTATTTCTGTTTTCTGCTGAGTATGAATGTGTCGGTTAAGATCTGCAATCGGGAAACGGTGATGTTTATAGCAACTTTTCACCTCCGCGGCTGTTTTGTTCATAATGTCACGGAACGTATCTTCCGGAGAAATGGTCACTTTTATCGGGAGCACGGATGCAAAAAGCCCGATGGTGTGTTTTTGTCGGGTATTTTTGCGGTTGTGTATAGGCATCCCGATGACGATTTCATTCACATCCGTTGTCCGGGCAAAATAGCACACCAGAGCGGAATGTATAATGTACAAGAAGGACGATTTCTGTTCGGTGGCAATGTTTTTGATACGGTTAAAAAGTGTCTGGTCAATTAACCAGAAAATAGGTTCAGTTTGACTGTGCTGCATTCCATACTGCATCGTGCGATTGGATTTCATCGGGTGTAGCAAAGGAGATGGCGGATTTTCATAGCGTTCCAGCCAGAATTGCAGGTCATCCGCGTAGTTTGGTGAGGCCAGATAAGCCAGATCATCTGTAATAAAATCAAGGTAAGAAGGGGCAACTTTGTTCAGAGGTTCTCCCTTCATTAGCCGGTTATAACGATCAATAACCTCCTCAAGTAGTATGAACGCTCCAATCCCATCAATGATTATGTGGTGACAGCAAAACTGCCAGTATCGACGTGTATGACTCACTTTGAATAATTCGGAATGCCAGAGCGTTTCATTTAAGTGAAACGGTTGCATAAATCGGGTATCGAGATATTGCCTTGCTTTGGTTTCTGCATCTGGATGCGATGAAAAATCATAGATGGGGACGGATACAGGGCAATGATCAGCCACTGTCTGAACCGGAAGAGTATGGGTATTAGTGAGCTGTAAACGTAGGGCATCATACTGCTCAACAACCGTTTCAAAGGCGTGAATAAACTGGGTCTCGTCCAGAACGCCTTCAATACAGATAAAAATACCAACATTGTAGTTGGATTGATCTGGTTGGCTGACTTGATCGAACCAGATAGCCTGCTGTGGTGAGCTGAGAGGATAGGAAATCAGATCGGAACTTGTAATGGCTAAGGAACTTTCAGAGGTACGGTTGTGATTGTATGGCATACCTATTTCTCCTAATAGCAATTCAAAATAGTTTTCGAAACTAAAATTTTCACTTTATTTTTATATGGTTAGCGTTATTTCCTTTTGCCTTTACAGACAAATCAAAGATGTCAGAAAAATCCGGACCCTGATGAGATGATTTGTGCTCAAAAGCGTTGTGACTGGCAGAAATAATAAATCAGCAAAACTATATCTATGCAAATTTTTTTTATGGTGATTAAGTGAGCGCCAGAACGTATGTGATCAGGGTTTGTGGGTATGAAATGTGCGTTGTGAAATGGTTAATCGACAATGATCACTATCTGAAACAGGATAATGGCGAACTGAAAGGGGATACGTAGCTGTGGTTTTATAAACAATCCCGGCAATTTGCCGGGATTGTTCAGATAAGAATAACGCGGCAGGAAATTACGCGTTTTCTTGCTGAGTTGCCTGAATAGCAGTCAGAGCAACGGTATAAACGATGTCATCAACCAGTGCGCCACGGGACAGGTCGTTAACTGGTTTACGCATACCTTGCAGCATTGGTCCGATAGAAACCAGATCCGCAGAGCGCTGTACCGCTTTATAAGTCGTGTTACCGGTGTTCAGATCCGGGAAGATAAACACGGTAGCCTGACCAGCAACTGGTGAGTTTGGTGCTTTGGATTTCGCTACATCTGCCATGATAGCCGCATCGTACTGCAATGGACCATCGATGATCAGATCAGGGCGTTTTTCCTGCGCCAGACGGGTTGCTTCGCGAACTTTCTCAACATCACTGCCCGCACCAGAGTTACCGGTGGAGTAGGAGATCATGGCAACGCGAGGATCGATACCAAATGCTTTTGCTGAGTCTGCGGACTGAATGGCGATTTCAGACAGTTGCTCTGCGGTTGGATCCGGGTTGATTGCGCAGTCACCGTAAACCAGTACTTGTTCTGGCAGCAGCATAAAGAACACGGAAGAAACCAGAGAGCTGTTTGGCGCGGTTTTGATTAACTGCAATGGCGGACGAATAGTGTTTGCCGTTGTATGAACTGCACCGGAAACCAGACCATCAACTTCGTTTTGTTCCAGCATCATGGTGCCGAGAACAACGTTGTCTTCCAGTTGCTCGCGAGCCACAACTTCAGTCATGCCTTTATTTTTACGCAGTTCAACCAGACGTGGAACATAACGTTCACGTACAGTTGCCGGGTTAACGATTTCAATACCCGCACCCAGTTCAACACCCTGAGCCGCTGCAACACGGCGGATTTCTTCTGGATCACCCAGCAGAACACATTCTGCAATGCCACGCTCAGCACAGATAGCCGCAGCTTTAACGGTACGTGGTTCATCACCTTCTGGCAGAACAACACGTTTGCCAGCCTGACGCGCCAGTTCAGTCAACTGGTAGCGGAATGCTGGTGGTGACAGGCGGTTCGGACGTTCAGAAGTGGCTGCCAGAGAATCGATCCATTCGTTGCTGATATGCTGCGCAACATAGTTTTGCAGTTTCTCAATACGCTCGTGATCATCCGCAGGAACTTCCAGACTGAAGCTTTGCAGGTTCAGGGAAGTCTGCCAGGTGTTAGTGTTCACAGTGAAAACTGGCAGGCCAGTATTGAATGCACGCTCACACAGTTCACGAATGGAATCATCAATTTTGTAGCCGCCGGTCAGCAGAACTGCACCAACTTCAATGCCGTTCATTGCTGCCAGACAAGCCGTGATCAGAACATCAGGACGGTCTGCGGAAGTCACCAGCAGAGAACCCGGACGGAAGTACTCCAGCATGTTAGGGATGCTGCGAGCACAGAAAGTCACAGATTTGATACGACGGGTCTGGATAGCGCCTTCGTTAACGATCTCAGCTTTCAGGTGTTTTGCCATGTCAATCGCACGGGTTGCGATCAGATCAAAACTCCATGGAATGCAGCCGAGAATTGGCAGCGGGCTGTTTTTGAATACGGTTGCCGGATCGACATTGGCAACAGTTGCTTTTGTTGCTTCGTCGAAGATTTCAGACAGATCCGGACGGGTACGGCCTTGGTCATCAACCGGTGCATTCAGCTTATTGACAATAACACCGATGATGTTGTTGTTCTTGCTGCCACCGTATTCTGCACGGCTCAGTTCAATCTGCTCTTTTAATTGCTCTGGAGTGTGAGTACCCAGTGCAGTGACGAACACGATTTCTGCATTCAGTGTTTTGGCAATTTCATAGTTCAGAGACTGGGCAAACGGATGCTTGCGGGTCGGAACCAGACCTTCGATCAAAACCACTTCAGCGTCTTTGGTATTAGCGTGGTAGTTAGCCACGATTTCTTCCATCAACACATCTTTTTTATTCGTGGCCAGCAGGGATTCTACATGAGCCATAGCCAGTGGTTCAGCAGCGTGAATACTGGTGTGGGAGCGGATGATCGTTGTGGTTCTGTCTTGGGAGCCGCTGTTACGTGGCTGGGCGATAGGTTTGAAGACACTCAGGCGAACGCCTTTTTGCTCCATGGAGCGGATTACACCCAGGCTGACACTGGTTAAACCAACGCTGGTGCCAGTAGGGATCAACATAATTGTACGGGACACGGAAACCTCTTTAACGGTTGCTGGTCATTCAAGCAATAACCGCCAGCATGGCTGGCGGCTACCGGAAATCTATTACTTATGCAGTCAGGCGAGCTGAATCCTGAGCGATCACCAATTCTTCATTGGTTGGGATCACCAGAGCAGGACGGCTGTTATCAGTTGTGATCACACCGTCTTTACCGAAACGTGCTGCAAGGTTGCGATCGTGATCGTACTCGAAGCCCAGCAGAGCAATTTTCTTCAGGGTCAGTTCACGAACCAGTGCAGAGTTCTCACCGATACCGCCAGTAAATACGATTGCATCCAGACGGCCTTCCATCAGTGCGCTGTAAGCACCAATGTATTTAGCCAGACGATGGCAGTAAACATCCATTGCACGCTTAGCGTCAGCTTTGGTTTCGTAGTTATCTTCAACGTAACGGCAGTCGCTGGTCACTTCAGTCAGGCCCAGTAAGCCAGATTCTTTGGTCAGCAGAGTGTTGATCTGGTCAATGCTCATGCCCATAGCGTCGTGCAGATGGAATACGATAGCTGGATCGATGTCACCACTACGAGTACCCATTACCAGACCTTCCAGTGGAGTCAGACCCATTGAAGTGTCAACACACTGACCGTTAACAATCGCAGAAACAGAACCACCGTTGCCCAGATGGCAAATGATAGTATTCAGTTCTTCTGCTGGCTTGTTCAGCATTTTTGCTGCTTCACGGGAAACGAAGAAGTGGCTGGTGCCGTGTGCGCCGTAACGACGGATTCCGTGCTCTTTATACAGGTTGTATGGCAGAGCGTACAGGTAAGCTTCTTCAGGCATAGTCTGGTGGAAAGCAGTATCGAATACGGCAATGTTTTTCTCAACCAGATGAGGGAATGCTTTTTTCGCTTCAGCGATACCGATCAGGTGTGCAGGGTTGTGCAATGGTGCGAATGGGATCGCAGCTTCGATGCCTTCGATAACTTCATCAGTGATGATGACAGAAGAAGTGAATTTTTCACCGCCGTGAACGATACGATGACCGATGGCTGAAATTTGTGCAGAAAGTTCTGGCTTTTCAGACAGAATAGTATTAACAATGAAGTTCAGCGCTTCACTGTGTGCTGCGCCGGCACCTAAAGCAGCTTCATTTTTCGCGCCATCAATTTTCCATTTGATACGAGCTTCAGGCAGACCGAAGCACTCAGCCAAACCAGAAAGATATTCTTCACCATTAGCAGGATCGATGATAGCGAATTTCAGAGAGGAGCTACCGCAGTTAAGAACCAGTACCAGCTTACTTGACATGGAATTACCTATTATCTTGTTGTGATCTAATCTTAAATAAGAAAAATGTTAAAAAAAGAAGCAATTTATTAACAAACGGAACCAAAGTGTTGCGAAAACAGGCGGGTTTTCTGTTTTGTTGCTGCAACCACACAAAAGTCTGTGTAGGATACCGTTTGCTAGCATTAAAGACAAAATATACTTAATGCTATTAATACTACAAAAAAGATTTTATCTTTTGTAGGTATTTTTTAAAAACTATACCTTTAATTGATTGAGGTCATGATGAATACGATGCCACCTGCCAACCACGGTTGGTTCAAAAAAGTCCAGCTGGGGCAACAATATCTGAAGACGTGGCCACTGGAAAAACAGCTTGCTCCTGTGTTTCCTGAAAATCGCATCATTAAAGCGACCCGTTTTGGCATCCGTTTTATGCCACCGTTGGCGATTTTTACTCTGACGTGGCAAATCGCACTGGGCGGGCAGTTAGGCCCATCTATCGCAACCGCTCTGTTTGCCTGTAGCCTGCCATTGCAAGGGCTTTGGTGGCTGGGAAAACGTGCGGCGACTCCTTTACCGGAAAGCTTGCTGAAATGGTTTTACGAAATTCGTGAAAAATTTGCCGAAGCAGGGATCGCAATGATGCCAGTTGAAAACACGCCAACGTATTTATCCTTGGCTGAATTGCTGAAACGTGCGTTCAAACAACTGGATAACTCATTTCTTGATGATATTTAAACTGTCAGTGTGGATTCTGACAGTTTTTGTATCGGTTGACTGATAAATTTCCCATCCAATAAATTTAATACGGTTTTTTAGATAGGTTTTTCATGATCAGAAAAATCTATCTTATCCCGATATATCTCTGAGCTTTTATTGATAAGCTGGCATTTATTATGCTCTTTCATTATTTAACTTCCTACACCTGCCGTTTTTTAAGTTGTCTTTTTTGGAGGGCTATTCGAAATCTATAGAGGATAATAGAGCTTACAATAAAAGGCTAAGGGACATTTAATCTTTTTTAAGGGATAAATATTGATGTCGCTGAATAAATATTTATTATCGAGTTTATCTATAATTATTGCTATTTTGTTAAAGGGTTTATTATGTATCGTGATGTTTTGTAATATATATTAATTATCTTTTGTAAGAGTTTTAATTTAATTTATTGGGTGCTTTTTATTTTGTTTTTTAATGGCAATTTGATTTCTTTAAATTATTTTCGTTTGAGTTTTTAAATAAAGAAATGTTGTTTTGTTACTGTCAGGGGAAGTACTTATTGAATTTGTTTTTGATGGTGGAATTGAAAGTTATTCTGGAAAATTAATTTCATAAAATATTTGCTTTATATTAATATGAGGGAATTGTTATGATGAAATTATATTCTATGATTTTTTCATTATAGTATAATAGATAACGTAGAGCCTAAGTGTATGTTTGGGGAAGATAAACAACCTATTATTTTGAAAGCTGGCGATAAACATAATGAGAGTTTTAGCGATAGTAATTCAGGTGATTGTATAGCTAAGAATAAATCTATAGAGTGGAATATATCGTCTGATGATGGGGACTCTTGTTCTATTGAGTTGGATCATTATTATAATGATACTGGCTGGTATGTTTTTTTTCATAAAAAGAGTGAGTGCGCTAATTTTAATATTAGTGCTACATGTGATGAATCAAACTGTTTAGATTACACCGTTCGTTTTTATCCTGATACTGATTCGATTAACATTGCTCTTAATATCATAAAAAATGATCCACCTCCACTTCCGCCTTATTGTGATGATTGTTTTGATCCTCCGTGTCCTAGTGGGTGGAAAATTGGTGGTTTTGGCGGAGGGGGATGTTGCCCTAGACATGCAATATGCTAGATTTTTTCTTTACAATGATATTGTTGAATTAGAGGTAAATAAAATTTAATTAAGTTGTCACTGAGAATTCTTTTTTTATTAAAGAGTTTTTTAGTGGCAACTTTTAGATTTTATTGGAGGAGGGATATTATCATATTGCATATGTGCGATTTTATTTGGTTTTTCAGGTTATGTTTTAAATTTGCAGAACGCGATAAAAGATAAATGGAATTGATGCTTTAATTTTTTTACCTTCGTCAGTACTATCTGAACTTAGTTGAGATTACACTAATTATTAACACATAACTGAGTTTAAAGGAGTTGGGTTTGGAGCTGAAATGTAGAGGTTTTTTATTTGATTTGGATGGTACGCTGATCGATTCACTGCCTGCTGTTGAACGGGCATGGATTAAATTCGCAGATAAGCTGGGTATTGACCACGATGAAGTGCTGAACTATGTGCATGGTACACCAGCATTATTATCAATACGCCATTTTATGCCTGATGCCACAGAAGAAGAGATTATCAGTACGTTTAAGTGGATTGAAAAAATCGAAACAGAAGATATGGAAGGTATTACTGCCTTGCCCGGTGCTATTGCCCTGATTGATAAACTGAATGCGCTGGAGATCCCCTGGGCCATTGTCACATCAGGAACGATCCCGCTTGCTTCTGCCCGCCATAAAGAAGCTGAGTTACCAGAGCCAGCCTATTGGGTGACAGCCGAATCGGTTAAAAACGGTAAACCAAACCCTGAGCCTTATTTGCTGGGGGCGCAAAAATTAGGGCTGTTACCGGAAGAGTGTGTGGTTTTTGAAGATGCGGCAGCGGGTATCCATGCCGGATTAGATGCGGGCTGTCAGGTTGTGGTTGTTCATGATGAACCGGGCATTCCCCGTCGTGATGAAATTCATATGACTGTTACCAATCTGGAAGATATCGAAATTGTTAAATCTGGCGGCTATGTAACGATTTATCAAATGAATCAGATAGATTGTTGATCTGAGCCGAAGAATTCTTCATACAAAACAGGTTTAATGCTCCCAGTATAGGTTCTTGTTGATAATCCCCGGCCTGCCTGCCAGCAGGCCGTCTTTTCTGATAGAGGCTGTATTGAATACTGAACTGTTGTGGGTATTGACCCTGTTATTAGTCACGATTGTCCTTTTTACAACTAATAAAGTCAGAATGGATGTCGTGGCTTTGTTGGTTATTACTGCTTTTGTCCTGAGTGGTACGCTTTCCTTAAATGAAGCCACTATCGGTTTCAGCGATCCTAACGTTTTATTGATTGCAGCACTGTTTGTCATTGGTGAAGGACTGGTGAGGACGGGTGTGGCCTATCAGATGGGAGACTGGTTGGTTAGGGTGGCGGGTAACAGTGAAACTAAAATGCTGGCTTTACTGATGTTATCCGTTGCCGGACTGGGTGCTTTCATGAGTTCCACGGGCGTTGTAGCCATTTTTATTCCGGTCGTTTTAAGTGTGGCAGCCAGAATGCAGACTTCATCCGGGCGATTAATGATGCCATTAGGGTTCGCTGGCCTTATCAGTGGTATGATGACGCTGGTTGCAACACCACCGAATATGGTGGTGAATAGCGAACTGGTGCGTGAAGGGCTGCAAGGTTTTGGTTTCTTTTCCATTACGCCTATCGGAATTTTAGTTTTATTGGCGGGAATTATTTATATGTTACTCGTCCGCCGTTGGCTGGGAAGTAAAACACCGCCAAGACCTGATGAACGCTACCATCGGTCATTTCGTGATCTTATCCGTGATTATAAATTATCAGGGCGCGCCCGGCGCCTTGCTGTTCGGCAGAGTTCACCATTAATAGGCCATACTCTGGATGAATTAGGGTTACGCGCACGTTATGGGGCTAACGTAATTGGTATTGAGCGCTGGCGAAAATTCCGCCGGGTTATGGTTGCTCCAACCGGCGAGACAGAACTGCGTCAACAGGATGTATTACTGGTGGATATGTCCGACAGTGATATAGATTTACGCCAATTCTGTAGTGAGCAACAGTTAGAACCCATGGTATTACGCGGTGAATATTTTTCTGATCAATCCCGGGAAGTCGGGATGGCAGAAATCTCCGTGATCCCTGAATCGGATTTATTGGGGCAATCACTGCGTAGTATGAAATTCCGTACCCGCTATGGATTAAATGTGGTAGGTATTCGGCGTAGTGGTAAGGCTCTGGCTGGTAAGCTGTTTGATGAACCTTTGCTGCTGGGCGATACTTTGCTGGTAATCGGTGACTGGAAGCTGGTACGTGAGCTGAGAACTAAAGCACCGGACTTTATTATGCTGAATTTGCCTATTGAAGTAGAAAGTGCCGCACCAGCCGCATCTCAGGCTCCTCATGCCTTGTTTTGTCTTGCGTTAATGGTGGCGATGATGCTGACTAATGAAGTTCCGAATTTTATTGCTGCTTTGATCGCTTGTTTGCTGATGGGGCAATTTCGCTGTATTGATATGGAGAGTGCTTATCGTGCCATTCACTGGCCAAGCATTATCCTGATTGTTGGTATGATGCCATTTGCGCTGGCACTACAAAAAACCGGCGGGATTGATTTGATTGTCAGCGGATTAATGGATATTGCCGGTAATATGGGCCCACGCGCTATGCTGGTTTGTTTATTTATTCTTTGCGCCGTTATTGGGCTGTTTATTTCCAATACAGCAACTGCGGTATTAATGGCACCCATTGCGATTGCAGCAGCCAAACAGATGGCAGTATCTCCTCTTCCTTTTGCAATGATTATTGGAGTCGCGGCTTCGGCGGCATTTATGACGCCGGTTTCTTCACCGGTTAATACGTTGATATTAGGGCCGGGTGGATATCGTTTTGCTGACTTCCTGAAATTGGGTGTACCTTTTACTTTGGTTGTCTTAGCTATTAGTGTGGCTGTTGTGCCTGTTCTTTTTCCTTTCTAATTATTTTTGTTGGTTAAGTATCTTTAAATAGACTGAATAGATATCGGGCAGCTTAATAAGAATATTAAGCTGCCCGATTTTTGCCGACTTAGCTGTTTTTATAGGCTAATTTCATCAAGAGAAAGGCTGAAACTCGGAACAAATACGGTGATGAAATAATCCATTTCCTGACTGTGGCGCTTTTCTAATGTTTTTTCTAACCTGATTTTGGCCTGATTAAATTCAGAATTACCCGCGGATAATTCTTCCAGACATTTTAAATAAGCGCATATTGCATCAGCTTGTTTAATAATATGAGTTTCTTCTTCATTATGATATTGATCATCTAAAATAAAACGAAAATCATTTTGTAATTCAATCGGTAACATATCTAATAATTTATGTTGGGCGATTTTTTCTATTTTTTTATATTCATGAGCAATTTGAGGGTTGTAGTATTTTATTGGGGTTGGCAAATCCCCGGTAATAACTTCACTGGCATCATGATACATTGCTAATATTGCAATTCGTTCTGCGTTGATATTCCCATTAAATTTACGGTTTTTTATTATTGCCAAGGCATGTGCAACAAAAGCAACCTGTAAACTATGTTCTGAAACATTTTCTGTGCGTACATTACGCATAAGAGGCCAGCGATTAATCAATTTAAGGCGGGATAACTGGGCGAAAAAATGGCTCATAATCTTCTCTTACAATGAAACAGGGTGATTATGATTGTGGGCGTTGGTTAGGAGGAAGTAAACCCACAGCCTTCAAGTTGTCTCTTTTTGTTGGCTGCGTTCACTCATCTCGGTCGCATAGGTAACTATGCGACCGGAGATAACTGAGAGGCTAGCCTTTGGTGAGGTAGATTCGTTCCTGACGAATTTGTCATTCCCTCGTCGCCGTGATGCAACTCGAAACCCATAGGGTATATTGGCTGCATCCTGAAGGCTGTGAAATATATAACTGATTTATTTTTAAGTTATTTTTGCCGATAATTGCCAAGGAAGCGGGCAAATTTTTCAATGGCCATTTGCAGATCTGCGGTATGTGGCAATGTGACAATACGGAAATGATCCGGTTCCGGCCAGTTAAAAGCTGTTCCCTGAACTAATAATACTTTTTCCTGTAACAAGAGATCCAAAACCATCTTCTGATCATCATAAATATTGAAACGTTTTGTATCAATTTTAGGGAACATATAGAGAGCGCCCATCGGCTTCACACAGGAAACACCGGGGATCTGGTTGATTAATTCCCAGGCATGGTTGCGCTGCTCGTAGAGGCGTCCACCCGGAAGAATGAATTCACTAATACTTTGATAACCACCGAGTGCGGTTTGAATGGCGTGCTGCATCGGCACATTAGCGCAAAGACGCATAGATGCCAGCATTTCCAGTCCTTCGATATAACCTTTTGCCTGTTTTTTCGGGCCGTTTAGTACCATCCATCCCTGACGGAAACCAGCAACACGGTAGGTTTTTGACAGACCATTAAAGGTGACAGTAAAAAGATCCGGTGCCAGTGCAGCGATGGAATGGTGCTGGGCTTCATCGTACAGGATCTTGTCGTAAATTTCGTCCGCGAAAATAATCAGGTTATGCTGGCGGGCAATTTCCACGATTTCCAGCAGGAGTTCTTTACTATATACCGCGCCAGTCGGGTTATTCGGGTTAATGATGACGATACCACGGGTGCGGGGGGTTATTTTACGGCGGATATCATCTAAATCAGGGAACCAGCCTTGTTGCTCATCACATAAATAATGGACAGTTTTACCACTGGAAAGAGAGACGGCAGCAGTCCAGAGCGGGTAGTCAGGAGCCGGAACCAGCATTTCATCACCGGTATTGAGCAAGGCCTGCATAGACTGAACAATCAGTTCAGAAACACCGTTACCGATAAAGATATCCTCAACGGTAATATCCAGCATATTCCGCGCCTGATAATGTTGCATGATCGCTTTACGCGCTGAGTACAGGCCTTTCGAATCAGAATAGCCCTGGGCAGTTGGCAGATTGCGGATAACATCAACTAAAATTTCATCAGGTGCTTCGAAACCAAATGGAGCCGGATTACCAATGTTTAATTTCAGTACCTTATTCCCTTCCTCTTCAAGCCGTTTAGCTTCTTTAAGGGCGTTACCTCGAATGTCATAGCAGACATTATCTAATTTGCTGGATTTATTAATGGAAAACATAGGGTGCCTTAACCTTTTTCTTGGCAAAAGTGGATTTTATCCGGCTTACAAAAAATCTAATGTTCAATGTACTCCTCTCAGTCAATCTTTTGAAGAGCCCATGATATCTTTGGTTAAAACGGTTGTTTTAAAGTCTAATGAATAAGTCTGCTATCTAAAAACATGAGTTTGGTTGGTTTATAGTTCTGGTTGTTTTTTATTTTTTGGAATTTAACTCTGCATAATGAGGCGTTTTTAGTTGACGAACTGTTAAAAGATAAGGAATGATGCTGATTTTTAGTTTAAATCATAAAGGCGGGCTGAATTGTCAATAAAAGTAAGATAATTTGTATAATGTATTCTTATAATTTATCTTTGCCGACATAAAATTAATTAAGGTTTTTATCTTAGATACTTCGAGAATCTTTTTGAATTTTTACCCGTAACATTTTCATGACTTTTCAATAAAAGTATTAATTCATTAAAAATACTAATATTGTTTGCTTTGGTTAAGTTTTGCGAATTGAAGTTATGTTATTCTTTGAAGCAAGTCAGAAAAAGACTATTTGTACTGGAAATTGGTGGTTATGTAAGGTAAATAGGTTTTTACTTAGCCATTAATTCAGTGATTGCATAAATTTTGTTAAGAAAGGAGAAAATAAAACCCATGATGATATAAGTAGTAAAAAAATGCAGTAAACCTTTGCCCTCTTTAATAGAGTAGAGTAGTGTCAGAATTGGTATTATTTTATTTGATACTGCTGAAGTAAAAACACCAGGTTAGTTAGTAATTAAAATCAAAAAAAAGTGATGAATAAACAATGATAAATGCAAATCGTCAGATAATAAACCTCGATCTCGATCTGCTAAGGACTTTCGTTGCCGTTGCTGACTTAAATACTTTTGCAGCAGCAGCAGCAGCAGTTTGTAGAACGCAATCGGCTGTTAGTCAGCAAATGCAACGTTTGGAACATTTAGTGGGGAGAGAATTATTTGCTCGCCATGGACGTAATAAGCTCCTTACCGAGCATGGGCTTCAACTTCTTGGTTATGCACGCCAAATCCTGCGTGCTAATGACGATGCTACCGCATCATTGACATATAATGATGCAGACGGTGAACTCAGAATAGGAGCGTCTGACGATACAGTCGATACTCTGCTTCCTTTCCTGTTAAACCGTATTGCTTCTGTCTATCCACGTATTGCTGTTGATGTGCGTATTAAACGTAGTCAATTTATTGAAAGTATGCTGGATAACCATGAAATTGATTTAGCATTAACCACAGCAAAAATTAATCATCATCCTAGTACTGTACTTCGTTCTTCACCAGTATTGTGGCACTGTGCGCCTGACTTCCAGTTGCAGGTAAATGAGCCGGTTCCCCTGGTTGTGATGGACGAAACGAACACTTTCCGTCAAATCGCACTTGATACTCTTGATATGAGTGGTATTCCGTGGCGTATTGCCTATGAAGCTGCATCCTTATCCGCTGTTCGCTCTGCTGTCAATGCAGAGGTTGGTATTACTGCCCGTCCTTTGGAAATGCAGAATGCTGACTTAAGAATTTTGGGTGAGAGTGAAGGGCTGCCGCGTTTGCCAGAAATACAGTTCTTCTTGTATCGAAACAGTAATGAACAAAATGAATCAGTTCTGACAGTTTTTGATGCTATAGAAAATAAGAAAACACCTTATACCGTGACATCCATTGAATCAGATGAAACAGATGATATTGATGAATCTGATGACTCTCTTGAATCCATTGAAGAATCCTCAGTAGAAAATATAAACGAGTAATATTACGTGTGTTTTATAGGCTAATATTTCCATTTTATTTGTGGAAATATTAGCCTGTTTCTAAATATATATTAATAACCTTTTCCTGTTTCCATTCTAATTGCTGATATTTACTGTCAGAAATATCCCTTATTAATTTTATTATCCTTTCTAATTTTAGTTAATGTAATGTTTCTTTGTTAACAACTTTCATTTTTTAAACTGATAAAATAGATCTATTTTCAGAAATAGTCGCGTAATTAAACTCAAATTGTTCCTTTTAGAAACAGTCCATTAATGGTTGAATGAAAACTGTTCTGTTGTTGAATGTTTTTCAATGAAACTGTGCACTTGATCATAAAAATATCCCCCCCTGCACAGTGGAAAGACAGGTTTTTCCTGAGATAATAGTGTAGTAAAGTCGAGTTATCGGTTAGACTAGTTATAGTGTGTTGTTAGTTTTTTGTCCTACTGACACGTTTTAGCGATACACCAGCACAATTCGTTAATCAAAAGTTTGTGCTTTGTAAAATAAATTAGTAAGCATATTTGTCGTAACTGACAAAATTGTTGAGAGGAATAAAAACCAAAATGATCCATGCCTTTCAAGCTATTGATTAGCACTGTTTCAGATTTGGTTGTTATCCCTTCCCATGAATCGATGTGGTGCAACACTGCCGGTTAAAAGAGCAGATACCTTGACACCACTTTTGATGAGTAAGCAACGAGTATGTCAACATCTACTGGAGTTTTGGCCCATAACTGGGCATTTGCGATTTTCCTGATAGGTGCTCTTGGGTTGGCTGCGTTCATGTTACTGGGAGCGTACTTTCTTGGGGGCAGAGCAAAAGCCAGAGCAAAACACGTCCCTTATGAATCGGGTATCGATTCTGTCGGCAGTGCCCGTCTTCGTCTGTCGGCGAAATTTTATCTGGTTGCCATGTTTTTTGTCATCTTCGATGTTGAAGCCCTTTATTTATACGCGTGGTCAGTCTCTATCAAAGAGAGTGGCTGGCTGGGCTTTGCCGAAGCAAGTATTTTCATTTTGGTCTTATTAGCAGGCTTGGTTTATCTGGCTCGCATCGGAGCACTGAACTGGACACCCGCACGTTCAAGACGTCAGGTCAGTCATCCCAGTGCTGATGTTCATACCGCTGATGTCAGTACCACTAATGCTAATACCACCAATGTTAATACCAACAACAGTCAAATGCAGTAATAGCGAGGCATAAAGATGGATTATACGCTCACCCGCATAGATCCGAACGGTGAGAATGACCGTTACCCCCTGCAAAAGCAGGAGCTTGTCAGCGATCCTCTGGAGCAGCACGTCCACCGTAGTGTCTATATGGGTAAATTAGAACATGCTCTGCATGACATGGTGAATTGGGGAAGAAAGAATTCCCTGTGGCCTTATAACTTTGGCCTTTCCTGTTGTTATGTAGAAATGGTGACTTCTTTTACCGCAGTTCATGACGTTGCCCGTTTCGGCGCTGAAGTACTGCGGGCATCTCCCCGTCAGGCTGATTTCATGGTTATCTCAGGTACATGCTTTGTCAAGATGGCACCTGTGATCCAGCGCTTATATGACCAGATGCTGGAGCCTAAGTGGGTTATTTCGATGGGAGCCTGTGCAAACTCAGGCGGGATGTACGACATTTATTCTGTCGTGCAGGGAGTTGATAAGTTTATTCCCGTCGATGTCTACATTCCCGGTTGTCCACCGCGCCCTGAAGCCTATATGCAGGCACTGCTGTTATTGCAGGAGTCTATTGGCAAAGAGCGCCGCCCGCTGTCATGGGTCGTTGGTGATCAGGGGGTTTACCGCGCAAATATGCAATCAGAAAGAGAACGGAAGCGTGGTGAACGTATCGCAGTGAAAAACCTGCGTACCCCAGATGAGATTTAAGGCTTTTAGCCGCTATTTTAAGGCTTTTCAGCCATAAAAATAACCAGAGCAATGTCGTAACTCAAGATTATGTTGCGATCACATTAAACCCTGATCAAGCGTTGTGGTGAAGAATGATGACAGATCAGATAGCGCAAGAAAGCGTACGGCCTGCTTGGGAAACCAGAGATCACCTTGATGATCCGGTCGTAAGTGAGCTTAATCGCCAATTTGGCCCTGATGCGTTTACCGTCCAGCCTACCCGCACTGGTATGCCGGTTGTCTGGATTAAGCGGGAACGGTTAACGGAAGTAATCACGTTCCTGAGAAAGTTGCCCAAACCTTATGTCATGCTGTTTGATTTGCATGGCGTTGATGAGCGTCAGCGTTCTCACCGGGAAGGTCTGCCGGCGGCAGATTTTTCGGTGTTTTATCACCTGCTTTCCATCGAGCGTAACCGTGACATTATGTTGAAAGTCGCACTTGATGAGAGAGACCTGAATATCCCGACTATCACGTCAATTTTCCCGAATGCCAATTGGTACGAACGTGAAACGTGGGAAATGTTCGGTATTACATTTAATGGTCATCCGAATTTACGTCGTATCCTGATGCCACCTACTTGGGAAGGTCATCCGTTGCGTAAAGAGTATTCAGCTCGCGCCACGGAATTCGATCCTTTCATGCTGACCAAACAGAAAGAAGATCTGGAAATGGAAGCCCTGACTTTCAAACCAGAAGAGTGGGGCATGAAACGTGGAACCGAAAATGAGGACTTCATGTTTCTTAACCTCGGGCCAAATCACCCGTCAGCGCATGGTGCATTCCGCATCATTCTTCAGCTTGATGGTGAGGAGATCGTTGATTGTGTTCCTGACATCGGCTACCACCACCGCGGTGCGGAAAAAATGGGTGAGCGTCAGTCATGGCACAGTTACATCCCTTATACCGACCGGATTGAATATCTGGGGGGATGCGTTAACGAAATGCCTTACGTACTTGCGGTTGAAAAACTGGCGGGTATTGAGGTGCCTGAGCGTGTGAAAGCTATCCGCGTCATGCTGTCTGAACTGTTCCGCATCAACAGCCATCTGCTTTATATCAGTACCTTTATTCAGGACGTTGGTGCGATGACCCCCGTGTTCTTCGCCTTTACCGACCGTCAGAAGGTTTACGATGTTGTTGAAGCCATTACCGGCTTCCGTATGCATCCGGCCTGGTTCCGTATCGGTGGTGTTGCTCATGACCTGCCGCGAGGCTGGGATAAACTGCTGCGTGACTTACTGAACTGGTTGCCGAAACGTTTGAATTCTTATGTCAAGGCGGCACTGAAAAACAGTGTTCTGAAAGGGCGTTCTGTCGGTGTCGCTGCCTACAATGCGAAGCAGGCACTGGACTGGGGCGTGACAGGCGCGGGTCTGCGTGCAACCGGTATTGAGTTTGATGTGCGCAAATGGCGCCCTTATTCCGGTTATGAAAATTTCGACTTTGAAGTACCGGTTGGTTACAACGGCGATTGTTATGACCGCGTGATGCTGAAAGTGGAAGAGATCCGTCAGAGTATGCGCATCCTTGAGCAGTGTCTGAAACATATGCCGGAAGGCCCGTTCAAGGCTGATCATCCACTGACCACGCCGCCGCCAAGAGAGCGCACCCTGCAACATATCGAAACCATGATTAACCACTTTTTGCAGGTGTCATGGGGGCCGGTCATGCCAGCCAATGAATCATTCCAGATGATTGAGGCGACTAAGGGTATTAACAGCTACTACCTGACCAGTGATGGTAGCACCATGAGTTACCGTACCCGTATCCGCACACCGAGTTTCGCACATTTACAACAGATCCCTTCGGTGATACGCGGCAGTCTGGTTTCTGACCTGATCGTTTATCTGGGTAGTATCGATTTTGTTATGTCTGATGTGGATCGCTAACGATGCAAAGTGAATTTAACGCAAACAAGCAGGCACGCCTTGATGTGGTCAACGTGACAGACGCTCAGATACCGGATGAGTTTGTACTGAGTGCCGGGGAACGTGATGCTATCGAGCAGGAAAAACACCACTACGAAGATCCGCGTGCAGCGTCAATCGAAGCACTGAAAATTGTACAGAAGCAGCGTGGTTGGGTGCCGGATGGTGCAATTTCGGCCATTGCAGAAGTATTAGGTATTCCCGCCAGTGATGTGGAAGGCGTGGCGACATTCTACAGCCAGATTTACCGTCAGCCGGTAGGCCGCCACATCATTCGTTACTGTGACAGTGTTGTTTGTCACATTACGGGCTTTCAGGGGGTTCAGGCGGCAATTGAAAAACATTTGAGCATCCGTCCGGGTCAAACCACGACAGATGGCCGTTTCACATTATTGCCAACCTGCTGTCTGGGTAACTGTGATAAGGGGCCGACCATGATGATTGACGATGACACTCATAGTTATGTGAAACCCGAAGAAATTGAAAAATTGCTGGAGCAGTATCAATGACAACGCATTCAGGAGTGAAAGAAATTATCCGCACAGCGGAAGCTCATCCCCTGACATGGCGGTTGCGTGATGATCAACAACCTGTCTGGCTGGATGAATACCGTAGCAAAAATGGTTACAAGGGAGCCGAAAGAGCACTGAAGGGCATGGCTCCTGATGAAATAACCACACTGGTGAAAGATGCTGGCCTGAAAGGGCGTGGTGGCGCGGGCTTTTCCACGGGGTTGAAGTGGAGCCTGATGCCGAAAGATGAAAGCATGAACATTCGCTATCTGTTGTGTAATGCCGATGAAATGGAGCCGGGAACGTATAAAGACCGTCTTCTGATGGAGCAATTACCGCATTTGCTGGTGGAAGGCATGCTGATAAGTGCTTTCGCGCTGAAAGCATATCGCGGTTATATCTTCCTGCGTGGTGAATATGTTGAAGCTGCTGTTCATCTGCGCAAAGCCATTGAAGAGGCGAAAACAGCAGGGTTACTGGGCAAAAATATTTTGGGCAGTGGTTTTGATTTTGAGCTGTTTGTGCATACCGGCGCGGGACGTTATATCTGTGGTGAAGAAACCGCACTGATTAACTCCCTTGAAGGGCGCCGTGCCAACCCTCGTTCCAAGCCACCATTCCCGGCAACAGCAGGTGTCTGGGGAAAACCAACCTGCGTCAATAACGTAGAAACCCTGTGTAATGTTCCGGCTATTCTTGAACACGGTAAAGAGTGGTACATCGGTTTAAGTGAAGGCAAAAGTAAAGATGCCGGCACTAAACTGATGGGGTTCTCCGGCCGGGTCAAAAACCCGGGCTTATGGGAACTGCCATTTGGCACCACTGCCCGCGAAATTCTCGAAGATTATGCTGGTGGTATGCGTGACGGGCTTAAATTTAAAGCCTGGCAGCCGGGGGGGGCAGGAACCGACTTTCTGACCGAAGAACATCTTGATCTGCCGATGGATTTCGAACACATCGCCAAAGCCGGAAGTCGTTTAGGCACCGCGCTGGCAATGGCAGTTGATCATGAGATCAATATGGTTTCCCTGACCCGTAATCTTGAAGAATTTTTCGCCCGTGAATCCTGTGGCTGGTGTACGCCATGCCGTGATGGTCTGCCCTGGAGTGTCAAAATCCTCCGTGCCATTGAAGAAGGGAAAGGCCAGCCCGGTGATATCGAAACCCTGGAGCAGCTCTGTCGCTTCCTCGGCCCCGGCAAAACTTTCTGTGCTCATGCTCCCGGTGCCGTAGAACCTTTGCAAAGTGCAATTAAGTACTTCCGCGAAGAATTTGAGGCGGGGATTGTCACCAGAGATTACGGGAATACCAGCCTGATTGCAGGCATCCAGCCAAACCTGCTTAAGCAGCGTTGGTAGAGAAGAATTTTTGATTAACGCCTGCCACGGCAGGCCATTGGGAAGCATGCTGACTATGGCTACGATACATGTAGACGGCAAAAATTATGATGTAAACGGGGCTGATAACCTGTTACAAGCCTGCCTCTCGCTGGGGCTTGATATCCCTTATTTTTGCTGGCATCCAGCGCTGGGAAGCGTTGGTGCTTGCCGCCAGTGTGCGGTTAAGCAATATCAGAACGCGGAAGATACACGTGGTCGTCTGGTGATGTCCTGTATGACGCCGGCCTCAGATGGTACGTATATCTCCATTAATGATGAAGAAGCAAAACAGTTCCGCGCAAGTGTGGTGGAATGGCTGATGACTAACCACCCTCATGACTGTCCTGTCTGTGAAGAAGGTGGTAACTGCCATTTACAGGATATGACGGTGATGACGGGGCATTCATTCCGTAAATACCGTTTTACCAAACGCACACACAAGAATCAGGAACTGGGCCCATTTATTGCTCATGAAATGAACCGCTGTATCGCCTGTTACCGCTGTGTCCGCTACTACAAAGATTATGCGGACGGCACGGATTTGGGTGTTTATGGCGCACATGACAATATCTACTTTGGCCGCCCTGAAGATGGCACGCTGGAAAGTGAATTTTCCGGTAACTTAGTCGAAGTTTGCCCGACAGGGGTATTTACCGATAAAACGCACTCTGAACGTTATAACCGTAAATGGGATATGCAGTTTGCACCGAGTATCTGCCAGCAGTGCAGTATCGGCTGTAACACCAGCCCGGGAGAACGTTACGGAGAATTACGCCGCATTGAAAACCGCTATAACGGCACGGTTAACCACTATTTCATGTGTGACCGTGGCCGCTTTGGTTATGGCTATGTCAATCGCGGTGATCGCCCTCGTCAGCCACAACAGCTTCGTGGTGATCAGTGGATTTCACTGAATGCCGAGCAGGTGATGCAGGGCGGGGCAGATATTCTGCGTCAGGCGAAAAACGCGATTGGTATCGGTTCGCCACGTGCCAGTATTGAAAGTAACTTTGCACTGCGCGAATTAGTGGGTGCGGAGAATTTCTATAGCGGCATTTCAGCAGAAGAGCAGCACCGTCTCGACATGATGCTGGAAATTCTGCAACAGGGTGGGGTTTATACGCCATCTTTGCGGGAGATCGAAGATTACGACGCTGTGTTAGTGTTGGGTGAAGATTTGACACAGACAGGTGCCCGCATGGCGCTGTCGGTACGTCAGGCGGTTAAGGGCAAAGCCCGTGAAATGGCGGCAGCTCAAAAAGTAGCGGACTGGCAAATTGCAGCAGTGATGAATATCGGTCAACATGCCAAATATCCGCTCTTCCTGACCAGCGTTGATGATACTCGTCTGGATGATATCGCAGCATGGAATTATCGTGCACCCGTTGATGATCAGGCCCGGTTCGGTTTTGCCGTGGCACATGCCCTGAATAGTATTGCTCCTGCTGTCAATGACCTGCCGGATGAACTGAAAGCGAAAGTAGAAATCGTTGCTCAGGCACTGCGTGGAGCGAAAAAACCACTGATTATCAGTGGCAGCAATGCGGGCAGTGATACCCTGATTCAGGCTGCCGCTAATATCGCATGGGCATTGAAAGACAGCGGAGCCAATGTCGGCCTTTCCTATGTAGCAGCCTATGCAAACAGCCTTGGCCTGGCGATGATGGAGGCACAGTCGCTGGATGTTGCTTTACAGCGTATTGCTAAAGGCGATTCAGACACGGCTATCGTGATGGAAAACGATCTCTACCGTCACGCTCCTGCCGATAAGATTGACAGTGCACTGGATAGCCTGAAAAACCTGATTGTTGTTGATCATCAGCATACCGCCATTATGGATAAAGCTAATCTAATCCTCTCTGCTTCCAGTTTTGCAGAAAGCGATGGCACGCTGGTGAATCAGGAAGGCCGTGCACAGCGATACTTCCAGGTATATGAGCCTGCATTCTATGACAAATCTGTTGTCATGCTGGAAAGCTGGCGCTGGATGCACTCTCTGCATACAACCTATACACAGCGTCAGACGGACTGGACTCAGCTTGACCATGTGATTGACGCTTGTGTCAAAGAAATGCCGCAATTCAAGGGCATCGTCAATGCTGCACCGGATGCCACATTCCGTATCCGTGGTCAAAAACTGGCCCGTTCACCTCATCGTTACAGTGGCCGTACAGCCATGCTTGCCAATGTCAGTGTTCATGAACAGCGCCAGCCGCAAGATATCGATACGGCGTTTGCCTTCTCAATGGAAGGGAATAACAGCCCGTTTGCGGATCGTCAGCAAATCCCGTTTGCGTGGGCACCGGGCTGGAACTCACCACAGGCATGGAATAAATTCCAGGCAGAAGTGGGCGGTAAGCTGCGTTTCGGCGATCCCGGTGTGCGCCTGATTGAGACTGTGGATGGCGGTCTGAACTACTTTGACAGCATTCCGGCTGCTTTTAGTGCGCAGAAAAATGAATGGTACATCGCACCTTATTTCCATCTGTTTGGTAGTGAGGAGTTATCCCAGCGGGCAGATGTCATTCAGGAGCGTATGCCTGAGCCGTATGTGATGATGAACCGTCAGGATGCTGAACATCTTAATGTGAAAGAAGGTTCCATGATGGAATTTGATTGTTCGGGGCAGCAATTGCGCTTAGCGGTGCGCCTGAGCAGCAATCTTGCTCAGGGGCAGATTGGGCTGCCATTGGGAATGCCGGGTATTCCGCCGGTTCTGGCAGGCAGAGCAGTCAATAACTTACGGGAGGTTGCATAATGAACTGGCTGACTCCCGAATTGACAGAAATTTTGATTTCTGTTCTTAAAGCGATTGTTATTCTGCTGGTTGTGGTTGTCTGCGGAGCATTCATGAGTTTCGGCGAACGCCGTCTTCTTGGTCTATTCCAGAATCGCTATGGGCCAAACCGCGTAGGGTGGGGCGGCTCATTACAGCTTGTCGCTGACATGATCAAAATGTTCTTCAAAGAAGACTGGGCACCACGCTTCTCAGACCGGATGATCTTTACTCTGGCTCCTATCGTTGGTTTCTGCTCTCTGTTACTGGCTTTTGCCATTGTACCTGTCAGCCCGACATGGATGGCGGCAGATCTGAACATCGGTATTCTGTTTTTCATGATGATGGCGGGTCTGGCTGTTTATGCGGTGTTGTTCGCCGGATGGTCGAGTAACAACAAATACTCGCTG
Organism: Xenorhabdus stockiae; assembly: GCF_002632825.1. GTDB lineage: Bacteria > Pseudomonadota > Gammaproteobacteria > Enterobacterales > Enterobacteriaceae > Xenorhabdus > Xenorhabdus stockiae. Next base: position 67,598 of record NZ_NJAJ01000001.1, on the reverse strand, counting down.
TTAGGCGCAATGCGGGCATCAGCACAGACACTGAGCTATGAAGTTTTCATTGGTCTATCCATGATGGGAGTCGTCGCACAGGCTGGCTCCTTCAATATGGTGGATATTGTTAACTCCCAGCAGCACCTGTGGAATATTATCCCGCAGTTCTTTGGCTTCCTGACGTTCGCTATTGCGGCGGTTGCAGTATGTCACCGCCACCCCTTTGACCAGCCGGAAGCAGAGCAGGAGCTGGCAGATGGTTATCATATTGAATATTCCGGCATGAAATTCGGTATGTTCTTTGTGGGTGAATATATCGGTATTGTGACGGTGTCCGCTTTAATCGTCACACTCTTCTTTGGTGGCTGGCATGGGCCTTTCCTGCCTCCATTCGTCTGGTTTGCGCTGAAAACAGCATTTTTCATGATGATGTTCATTCTGATCCGTGCTGCGTTACCGCGTCCGCGTTATGACCAGGTGATGTCATTCGGCTGGAAAATTTGCTTGCCGTTAACTTTACTCAACCTGCTGGCGACTGCCGCAGTGATTTTGTACAACGCTCAATAAAGGGGTGATTAAACCATGACATTAAAAGAGTTATTGGTTGGTTTCGCCACCCAGGTACGCAGTATTTGGATGATAGGGCTTCATGCCTTCCATAAACGCGAAACAAAAATGTATCCGGAAGAACCGGTTTATTTGCCACCCCGTTACCGTGGGCGCATCGTTCTGACGCGTGACCCTGACGGTGAAGAGCGTTGTGTTGCCTGTAACCTGTGTGCAGCTGTCTGTCCGGTGGGGTGTATCTCCCTGCAAAAAGCCGAACATAAAGACGGTCGCTGGTATCCGGAGTTTTTCCGTGTCAACTTCTCACGCTGCATTTTCTGCGGACTGTGTGAAGAAGCCTGCCCGACTACGGCTATCCAGTTGACACCGGATTTTGAACTGGGTGAATTCAACCGTCAGGATTTGGTGTATGAAAAAGAAGACCTGCTGATTTCCGGGCCGGGTAAATACCCTGACTATAACTTTTACCGTAAGTCAGGTATGGCGATTGATGGCAAAGACAAAGGCGAAGCCGACAATGAAGCCAAACCTATCGACGTTAAAAGCCTGTTGCCATAAGGAGCGATATTCATGGAATTTGCATTTTATATCGCAGGGTTGATTGCCATTCTGGCAACACTCAGGGTAATAACGCACACCAATCCCGTACATGCGTTGCTGTACCTGATTATTTCCCTGCTGGCGCTTTCAGTCGTGTTCTTTTCTCTGGGCGCTTATTTTGCCGGTGCGCTGGAAATCATCGTTTATGCCGGGGCGATCATGGTGTTGTTCGTCTTTGTTGTGATGATGCTGAACCTTGGTAAATCAGTCGCTGATCAGGAAAGACAATGGCTGAAGCCGAGAGCCTGGATTGGGCCTGTAATTCTTTCGTCCATTTTACTGGTTATCCTGATCTTTGCTATTCACAGCCTGCCTGAAGCTGCAATCAGTGGCGAAGTGGTCAGTGCCAAAGAAGTGGGTATCAGTCTGTTCGGTCCTTACGTACTGGCAGTAGAGCTGGCATCCCTGTTATTACTGGCAGGGCTGGTGGTGGCTTACCACGTTGGTCGTGAAAGTCGTCAGGGTGAAGTACTCAGCAATCGTGTGGAGGACCAATAATGATACCTTTGGAACATGGTCTGATTCTGGCGGCTATTCTGTTTGCATTGGGTTTCACTTGCCTGATTATCCGTCGTAATCTGCTATTTATGCTGATCGGGCTGGAAATCATGATCAATGCTTCAGCGCTGGCATTTATTGTTGCCGGTAGCTATTGGCTCCAGCCTGATGGTCAAGTGATGTACATTCTGGCCATTACACTGGCAGCTGCCGAGGCGAGTATCGGTCTGGCTCTGTTACTACAGCTGTACCGTCGTCGCCAGAACCTGAATATTGATATAGTCAGTGAGATGCGCGGATGAACTTACTCTATTTAACAATTCTGTTGCCACTGCTGGGATTTTTGCTGCTGGCATTCTCCCGCGGCCGCTGGTCTGAAAATCTGTCAGCGACAGTTGGAATCGGTTCTGTCGGGCTGGCCGCATTGGTGACTCTTTGGGTCGGGATGGATTTCCATACTCAGAATGAAGCTGGTGGGTTTGTCTATAGCCAGACATTATGGAACTGGATGAGCGTAGACAGTTTCAGTATTCCGGTCAATCTGGTATTGGATGGTCTGTCATTAACCATGCTGAGTGTAGTCACCGGTGTCGGTTTTCTGATCCACACTTATGCTTCATGGTATATGCGTGGTGAAGAAGGCTATTCCCGTTTCTTCGCTTATACCAACCTGTTTATCGCCAGCATGGTGGTTCTGGTTCTGGCAGATAACATGCTGCTGATGTACCTCGGTTGGGAAGGGGTAGGGCTGTGTAGTTACCTTCTGATTGGCTTTTATTACAAAACGCCTGCCAACGGTGCTGCGGCAATGAAAGCCTTTATCGTAACCCGTGTGGGTGACGTATTCCTTGCCATCGGTATGTTTATCCTCTACGACCAGCTGGGTACGCTGAGCTTCCGCGAACTGGCGGTACTGGCACCGCAGCATATTGAAGCCGGTTCTACAGCAATCACATGGGCAACCCTGATGATTCTGGGTGGTGCAGTAGGTAAATCTGCTCAGTTGCCATTACAGACATGGCTGGCAGATGCGATGGCTGGCCCGACGCCGGTTTCTGCTTTGATCCATGCAGCAACGATGGTAACAGCCGGTGTCTATCTGATTGCCCGTAGCCATGCTTTGTTCCTGCTGGCACCAGATATTCTGCATCTGGTGGGCATTATTGGTGCTGTGACCCTGTTGCTGGCGGGGTTTGCGGCACTGGTACAGACGGACATCAAGCGTGTACTTGCTTATTCCACCATGAGCCAGATTGGTTACATGTTTCTGGCGTTGGGCGTACAGGCATGGGATGCGGCGATTTTCCATCTGATGACTCATGCCTTCTTCAAGGCTTTGCTGTTCCTTGCTTCCGGTTCGGTCATTCTTGCCTGTCATCATGAGCAGAACATCTTCAAAATGGGTGGCCTGAGCAAACGTATTCCGTTTGTTTATCTCTGCTTCCTGGTTGGTGGTTCGGCCTTGTCTGCCCTGCCGTTGCTGACAGCAGGCTTTTACAGTAAAGACGAAATCCTGTGGGGCGCGCTGGCAAATGGTCATATGAACCTGATGCTGGCAGGTCTGATAGGTGCATTGATGACCTCTCTGTATACCTTCCGCATGATCTTCATTGTGTTCCACGGGAAAGAAAATACCAAAGCGCATTCAGTTAAAGGCATTACCCATACGCTGCCGTTGTCAGTGCTGCTGGTACTGTCCACATTTGTTGGTGCTTTGATTGAACAACCGCTGACAGGGGTTCTGCCGGGTAATGGTGCGCAAGGGCATGATGGCAAGATGACGCTGGAGATTGTTTCCGGTGTGGTTGCTGTGCTGGGTATTTTGCTGGCTGCCGCGTTGTACCTTGGTAAACGTAGTTTGGTCAATGCAATTGCCAACAGTGCTCCGGGGCGTTTCTTCTCAACATGGTGGTTCCATGCCTGGGGTTTTGATGCTCTGTATGACTGGGTATTTGTGAAACCATTCAAAGGTATTACACAACTGTTACGGAATGATCCTCTGAACTCACTGATGAATATCCCTGCAATATTGTCACGCTGGGGCAATAAGGGACTTGGTTTGAGTGAGAACGGGCAGGTTCGTTGGTACGCTACCTCTATAGGGTTGGGTGCAGTGCTGGTTTTAGCTCTGCTGCTTTTGGTTTAATTAAGGGACACATTGCGCCATGCTACTACCTTGGCTAATTCTTCTGCCCTTCATCGGAGGCCTGCTGTGTTGGCAGGCAGAGCGCTTCGGCACCCGTGTGCCGCGTTGGATAGCGTCTCTTGCGATGGGGCTGACTCTGCTGCTTTCTCTGTACCTCTGGATGCAGGGAGGCTATACGCTGACCAACCCACAAGGCATTCCACAGTGGCAATCAGAATTTCTGATGCCGTGGATACCGCGCTTTGGCATCTCCATTCATTTGGCTTTGGATGGTTTGTCACTCTTGATGGTCGTCCTGACTGCGCTGCTGGGTTTAATGGCAATTCTTTGTTCGTGGAACGAAAACCAGCCGTATCAGGGTTTCTTCCATCTGAACCTGCTGTGGATCCTCGGTGGCGTGATGGGCGTATTCCTTGCCATTGACCTGTTCCTGTTCTTCTTCTTCTGGGAAGTGATGCTGGTTCCGATGTACTTCCTGATTGCACTTTGGGGTCACAGAGGATCACAGGGCAAAACCCGTATTACGGCAGCGACGAAATTCTTCATTTATACTCAGGCCAGCGGTCTGGTGATGCTGATTTCGATTCTGGCACTGGCATTCATTTACCACGATGCAACCGGCGAATGGTCATTCAGCTATGAGAAACTGCTGGATACCCCGATGTCACATACTGTTCAGTATCTGCTGATGCTGGGGTTCTTCATCGCGTTCGCTGTGAAAATGCCTGTTGTACCTTTGCATGGTTGGTTGCCGGACGCTCACAGTCAGGCACCAACGGCAGGTTCTGTTGACCTCGCGGGGATTTTGTTGAAAACAGCGGCATATGGCTTGTTGCGTTTTGGTTTGCCTCTGTTTCCTCAGGCTTCTGCGGAATTTGCACCAATCGCGATGTGGCTGGGTGTCATTGGTATCTTCTACGGTGCATGGATGGCTTTCAGCCAGACCGATATCAAACGTCTGATTGCTTACACCAGTGTTTCGCATATGGGCTTCGTTTTGATAGCTATCTATACCGGCAGCCAACTGGCTTATCAGGGTGCCGTTATCCAGATGATTGCCCACGGCTTGTCAGCGGCCGGGCTGTTTATTCTGTGTGGTCAGCTCTATGAACGCCTGCATACCCGTGATTTACGTCAGATGGGTGGCCTATGGGGACGAATTCAGCTGTTGCCGGCCATATCTCTGTTCTTTGCGGTAGCAACATTAGGTATGCCGGGCACCGGTAACTTTGTGGGTGAGATTATGATCCTGTTCGGCAGTTTCGGTAAATTTACCCTGATTGCTACGGTATCTGTGTTTGGTCTGGTTTTCGCCTCCGTATATGCTCTGTACCTGATGCAGAAAGCTCACTATGGTACGCCAAAATCTGATGAGCCATTGCCACGGATGGATGCACGAGAAATTTCCATTTTGCTGCTGCTGGGTGCCCTGCTGGTTATTCTTGGTTTTTATCCACAACCGATTCTTGATACTTCGGCAGCGGCAATGAGCAACATCCAGAATTGGTATTCAGCTTCACTTTTAACTACAAGGCCGTAATTTGCCATGACAATAACTTCTGAACAATTGATCGCACTGTTGCCGCTATTAATCGTCGGATTGACGGTGGTGGTTGTGATGCTGTCCATTGCATGGCGACGCGATCATTTCACCAACGTCACCCTGACGGTAATTGGCCTGAATCTGGCACTGCTTTCTCTCTATTTTGTCGGGCAACAGGAACCGATGGATGTCACTCCGTTGCTCCATGTGGATCGCTTTGCCATGTTCTATACAGCACTGGTGCTGATTGCGAGCCTTGCGACGACGACATTTGCCTATTCGTGGCTGGAAAATTATCCCGATAACAAAGAAGAGTTTTACCTGCTGGTGTTGATTGCAGCTGTTGGCGGTATTCTGCTCTCTGCGGCTAATCACATGGCATCGTTGTTTATCGGTATTGAGTTAATCACTCTGCCGCTGTTTGGTCTGATTGGTTATGCATTCCGCCAGAAACGCTCACTGGAAGCGAGTATCAAATATATGCTGCTGTCTGCGGCGGCATCCTCGTTCCTGTTGTTCGGTATTGCTCTGCTGTATGCTGAATCAGGCGATTTGTCCTTCGCATCACTGGGCAGAAGCCTGAGCGACAGTAAACTCCATGAGCCGCTGGTTCTGGCAGGGCTGGGGATGATGATTGTCGGGCTGGGTTTCAAACTTTCCCTCGTTCCCTTCCAGCTTTGGACACCGGATGTGTATCAGGGCGCGCCAGCACCGGTATCGACCTTTCTGGCAACGGCGAGTAAAGTGGCAATTTTTGCTGTTGTGATGCGCTTGTTTGTGCAGGCGCCTGTAACAGACAGTGAAACCCTACGCATTGTACTCACGGTGATTGCAATCGCCTCAATCCTGTTTGGTAACCTGCTGGCACTGACGCAGAGTAATATCAAACGTCTGCTCGGTTATTCATCCATTGCACATCTGGGATATTTGCTGGTGGTCTTGATCGCTATTAAAGATCACAAACTAGCAGAAGAAACAGCCGGGGTTTATCTGGCTGGTTATCTGCTCGCCAGCATTGGCGCATTTGGCGTGGTCAGCCTGATGTCCAGCCCGTACAGAGGCCCTGATGCGGAATCACTGTTCTCCTACCGTGGTTTGTTCTGGCACAGGCCAATTTTATCCGCTGTCATGACTATTATGATGTTGTCATTGGCAGGTATACCGCTGACATTTGGTTTTATCGGTAAATTCTATGTTATCGCAACAGGTGTTGAAGCCAGACTGTGGTGGTTGACTGGCGCGGTAGTATTGGGCAGTGCGATTGGTCTTTACTTCTACCTGCGTGTGATGGTGAGTTTATACCTGCCAGCACCAAAAGCACTGAACCGTGATACCCCAAGAAACTGGGCCCGAACTTCTGGTGGTATTGTCGTGTTACTCACTGCGTTACTGGTCCTGCTCCTCGGTGTCTGGCCACAGCCACTGATTGAGATCGTCCAGCAGGCGAAAAGCGTGATGTAGGGTTTACTCTCAAGCAATGATATAAAGCCCCGGTTATGACTGACCGGGGCTTTTGAGTTTATTTATGCTGCTTGTATTCACAAAATAAATTCAGCACACAATTGAATTTAATTGTGTGCTGGAAATAATTCAAATTATATCAGGGTATATTAAACAATAGGGAGGGTGTTGAATATCGTTCAATTTCTATTATTTTGACGTTTTTGTCGTACGTGTTCTGCATAGTTTTTCCATGCTGCATCTTCATCACTCCTTGAACCCCATAGCCCCCATAAGTTCCAAATGTCTCTTGAGAATTCCCAAGGTGGAGCAACGGGTTTACCATCAAGCCAAAATTGGATTTTTGCAGCAACTCTAGAATCTCCTCTATTCCTGAAAATCCACCTTAACTCTTTTCCGGTTATACTTTTTTCTTCCTGACCGTATCTATTAGGTTTAGTTTTTTTTGTAATTACGTGCAGCATTTCAATGCCATCAAGTATGAAGTGGATATGACTATCCTTAGTTTCTACACTATTACTTGTAAATATCCATGATAGTGCTACTTTACATTTTCTCCCAACCACCATATTTCTTTCTACTATATCGCTTTTCATGATTTCATCAATTTGTTCGTTATATTTTCTTTTCTCATCATCCGTAAGTTGTTGGTATGAGGTTCTGTCATTGATTGACTTCATCTTTTCCTGAAAACCACGATATTTATTGATATCATGATACTTATTATGAACATGACTAGAACTTAAGTGATTAAAAAAAGAATTTAAGTAATTACGATATATCGGATTGTCACTGTAATTACTATCATGACCTTCATCATCTATTTCTCTTTGGATCTGATAATAATCTATGTAGATAGGGGGAGCTCCAAATTTTTCATGGTGTTCACGAGCGCTCCTAAAGGCTTCTACGTTATCAACATAGTGGTTTCGCATGTCGTTTAACCCATATATCAAATCACCTACATGATATATATCTTTAAAAGGAGATTTAAAAGGCATATAACTACCCTTCTGTTATTTATAAGATATATTAAACATAGCAATGTATGGGAATAGTGCTTTAAACAATTGTTAAACATTAGTAATTAACTAATTTATTTAAGTTATATTTGTTATCATATAATATGTTAGTTTAGGAACTATCATGGTGTGTAATTATATTGACTTGATATATTATGAGATTTATTTTTTATTTGGTATGCTAATTATATTAAATTGTTACTGGGGTATGTATTTATAATGGAGTGAATGCTTATTCAATTGTATGTGTCGAACACTTATCTGGAATATTTAATTTAATATTATTAGGTATTGTGAATATTAAAATTCAACTTCAAGATGCGTATTGTATCTCTCCGTGATGCTGGAAAATATAAAGGTTTACTTAATATTACTAGTTGTAAGTTGAAGTTTATCGAGTATATATTAAAATTAGAATCGAAATTATGTGACTTTAATAAAAAGAGAGTTTTTATTTATAATCTTAGAAATAGATTGGTGAGAGTAATGAAAGATTATATATCACGATTAATAAATTATCACTAACCGCAGTAACAAGTAAAAAAACAGCGTCAGGAAACTCTCTTCTTCACTGTAATACGAGCCAACAAAATTTTGTGGTTTAACCCTCAACCAGTTGGTAGGCAAGGCGATTATGCTGTTCAATAATGACAGGAACATCCACGGTAGTTACTTTACCGTCTTCGACTACGATGCGGCCGTTGATGATGTTGTACGCCACTTTACCCGGGTTACAGAATACCAGCGCTGAGACCGGATCGTGCTGTGCGCCTGCAAGACCAATGCCTTCAAGATTAAACACAGCAATATCTGCCATCATACCCGGAGCCAGCGCACCTATATCATCACGGTTGAGGTTTTTTGCGCCCCCAAGTGTTGCGATTTCCAGTGCTTCACGGGCAGTTAATGCTTCCGGGCCGAAACCTACGCGCTGTAATAGCAGCGCCTGACGTACTTCTGCCATCATATCTGAACTGTCGTTAGAGGCGGAGCCATCGACTCCCAGCCCCACATGCATTCCTGCGTCCAGCATATGCCGTACTGGTGCGATACCGGAACCCAGACGCATGTTGGAACATGGGCAGTGTGCTACACCGGTGCCGGTACGGGCAAACAGCTTTATGCCGTAGTCGTCGAGCTTCACGCAGTGTGCGTGCCATACATCATGGCCAACCCACTCAAGATCTTCCACATATTGCGCCGGGGTTTTGTTGAACTTTTTTTTGCTGTAATCGATATCGCTGATGTTTTCTGCCAAGTGGGTATGCAGTGAAACGCTGTGCGCCCGGGCAAGTTTTGCTGATTCACGCATTAATACTTCACTTACTGAGAACGGAGCACAAGGTGCAACCACGATGCGGATCATCGCACCGCGCTTAGCATCATGGAACTGCTCAATCACACGCAGGGTGTCTTTCAGGATAAATTTCTCATTCTCAACAAGGGAGTCTGGTGGCAGGCCGCCCTGTTTTTTCCCCATACTCATGCTGCCGCGGCAAGCGTGGAAACGCATTCCCATTTCTTGTGCTGCTTCAATACTGTGATCAAGCTTGATGCCGTTCGAGTAGATATACTGGTGATCGCTGGAAGTGGTACAGCCAGAAAGCATCAATTCAGCCATCGCCGTTTTGGTTGCCACTTTCATCATCTCCGGAGTCAGTTTTTCCCAGATCGGATACAGTGCGGTCAGCCAGGTAAACAGTTCGCCGTCTTGTGCCGATGGCACGACGCGGGTCAGGCTCTGGTACATATGATGGTGAGTATTAATCAGGCCCGGAATAACAATATGTCCTTTGAGATCGATAACTCTATCGGCTGTTTGCGGTACTTCGCTTTCCGTTCCGACAGCAACAATGATATTACCCTTAATAAAGACGCAACCTCTTTTAATTTCTCGCCTATCTTTATCCATGGTCACAACCATGTCAGCATTTTTCAGCAATAGCGTTTTTCCGGTTGTTGGTATCGCACCGGGGGATTTATCTCCGATGAAATATGACACCAGTCTTTCTTTTGCAGAGGCGGGAAGTGTTGTGAATAAGGGAACCAGCAGCGGGGCTTTTACTAATAGGCGACGTAGATGGTCAGGTTCTTTATCCTTCATGGCTACTCCTAATTTTAATAAGAGACAATAAATCTTATTGTTTAATAGTGAGATGCATATTCTTCTTATTTTAGAAATCAAACTTTGGTTGGGGAGTTTGTTATTCCTATATTCTATCATTCAAGATACATTGAGCTGTATATCATGTTTTTCAATAATCATACAACAATAAATTCGATGTTTTTAAATGGTTTTGATTTTATTGAAATATTTACTGTGAATGTCGTTAATTTCATCAATGGTGGTTTTTTTATAAGATGTGTTTTTTAGCCATGTGCTTAACTCACTAAATATTAAATTGTTATCTGGTGTTATATGCATTTATATTTATTGCATGTTGTTTCATTGAGGTTTTGTTTATTGTTAATGCAATATGATTTTCAATTTATTGATGGCTTTGCTATTTTTTCTTTCGTCATTCAAGGTTTAATTAATTAATTAAATTGAAAATGATGTCATGTCATTTTATTGCAATCCCACGTTTTTATGATTTTCAGGCCATGGTTTCAATTTATTGATAGTGATAGCTTTATGAAAAAATCATCTTTTCCAATTAAAATTCCACTCTATTATGTCAGGGGCGGGACGTCTACAGGTGTAGTTGTATTACAAAAATATTTACCAGAAAAAAGAGAATTAAAGGAAGAGATTCTTAGGCACATAATGGGTGTTCCTTTGCTAGGTACCGTTAAAGACAATACCCAATCACATGGATTAGGCCGAAGAGTGATTACCAGCAACAAAGCATTTATCATTGATATAGATGATAAATCTAAAAAAGTTATTAGTACGTTTGCCCAGCTTGAAAAAGATAGCAATACGGTATCATGGGAAGTTAATTGTGGAAATATGACTTCATCAATACCATTGGTGATAAGAGGTTTACCTGAAGAGAAATTGCTAATGCCTGATGGCAGGCTAAATATTTATAACACTAATACGCGTAAAAATATTTTATGTTCAATGGCTAATGTGTCTCCTGAATATCAATTAACATCTATCCCCGGTGTTATTGGGGATTTTCCGGAAGTTCATGTTTTATTTGAGTCTCCAGCCTGTTCAAAAACATCATCGATTTTTCCTACAGGAAATTTAATTGATATATTTAATGATATTCCTCTTACTTGTATCGATGTTGTTGTACCCATGATCATTATTAATGCAAAAGATTTAGGGATCACTGGTTATGAAAGTGTCAAGGAAATTGAAAATAATACATTATTACAAGAAAAAATTTTGGCAATAAGATCAGGAATGGGGAAAAAAATGGGAATTATTAAGCATGATGGGAAATTAATGAATGAGGATGATTTAAAAAAATCTATAACTCAGCCCAAAATAGCGATTATTGCTCCTCCTGTAAATGGAGGTGATATCAGCATCAGATATCTTACTCCCAAAAATGTTCATTCATCGGTTGCTGTTTCGGGTGGTTGTTGTTTGACTGCTGCCAGTTGTTTTTCTGGAACTATTGCCAGTGATATCCATTATTCCCGCAACGGTAGTGATGATAATGCTACGGTACGTATTGAACATCTGTCGGGGATATCTGAATTCAGTATTATTCTTGATGGTGAAAATATAGCGTATGCAGGTGCTCAAAGAAATGCCCAAATTTTAATGGAAGGTGAGTTTTTTATTTACAATCCGAGTAATGAATTAGAAAGAGTAATGAGAAGTATGTGTTACGGTTGATGATAATTCATCAACCGTAGGATAATATGAATAATAAATTATTCTGAGCGACTATAACTGTTTCATATCTTCAAAAGTCGGCCCCTGAAAATAAATTGCACTGACATGGCAACTGCGGGGCTGGGTCAGAACAAACCGTATGGATTCCCATACCGAACGGCCATTCAACATTTGTTTACCCATTGTTGTGTGATCATCCAGAACTTCATCAAACCCATTAAGTTCAAAGTCGGGAGGGTATATCCCTGTCACGCGAATATTATCTTTACTTAACTGGTGTGAAATCGTGTTGCAGAAACCACTCATAGCATGTTTGGCTGCAAAAAAAGCCGGATGGGCGACAGAGCGGGTGAAGTTCGGGATACCACAGACCGATACCATCGCAATAATATCAGCTCCCTGAGACTGTCGCAGGCTTGGTAATAGCATTTTGGTTAATAACATGGAACCAGTCGCTCCAGAATTTATCGTGCTGATAATATCTTCATCACTATTATTCTCACTCAGATTACCCTCCAGCCATTGCGCAGCACTTAATATCAGAATATCAATGGGCTTACTGTCCTGTAGTAACTGATCGGAAAAATCGCGTACTGATTGTGCATCACTGATATCGCACTGATAGCTTCTTGCGACTCCTCTTTCATTCTGAATAATTTCACAGGTCGCTTCAGCACTTTTTAATTGGCGAGCACAGAGGTCAACATGGGCACCTTCCCGTGCCAGCCAGACAGAAATAGCCTGCCCAAAATCACGCCCCCCACCTGTAACCACAACTCGCTTGCCTTTTAACCCATTTGGTCTGTTTAACGCGTTTAACATGATGTTAACTTCCTTATGTTAGTTATTAACCTGAATGAGAAATCGTTGCACTATTAGTTAAATACTATTAATGAATTACACGAAAAATGAGGTTAATGTTTTTTGTTTTCAACTTATTAGCTATTGATGTTATTAATTTGTTAATGCCATTTTTTGTATAACTCTCTATAAGTACAGTTGGTCTGATTTTTATGTTAAGGTGATCATGAACGTAAAAATTGAGTAAATTATGAACACAAAATGTTTGCGTGGTGGGTAACTCCTGATGGGGTTATTTAATTTTATTAAAATTTCGACAAAATTTTTTTGAATGATATAGGAGATAGTGTCGGACACTAATTTTTGAAGGATGAGTATGAGTCAAGATAATACTGGACAGGTAGAAACGAAAACTTACATTAACCCACCAGTCTTTTTCTTCTCGGCATTTTTGATCATTGCATTGGTCGCATTTGCTGGTTTGAAACCAGAGCTTGCCGATAGGTGGTTTAAATCTTTGCAGCAAGACTTGTTTGTTAATGCTAGTTGGTTTTATATCCTTGCCGTTGCGTTGATTTTACTTTCAGTGACCTATCTGGGGTTATCCAGATACGGCAATATCAAGCTTGGCCCCGATCATGCTGAACCCGATTTCAGTTATTTTTCCTGGTTTGCCATGTTGTTTTCTGCGGGGATGGGTATCGGGCTGATGTTCTTTGGTGTTGCTGAGCCGGTGATGCACTACCTGTCACCACCGGTGGGTACTCCTGAAAGTATTGCCGCAGCTAAACAGGCTATGCAATTAACTTTCTTCCACTGGGGGCTACATGCCTGGGCGATCTATGCCATTGTGGCTTTAATTCTGGCATTTTTTAGTTATCGTCATGGATTGCCTTTAACCCTGCGTTCAGCGCTGTATCCGATTATTGGCGATAAAATTTATGGGCCGATTGGTCACACGGTAGATATTTTTGCCGTTATCGGGACGGTATTTGGTGTTGCGACATCTCTGGGCTACGGCGTTCTTCAGGTGAATGCAGGCCTTAACCATCTATTTGGCCTGCCTATTAATGAAACGGTACAAGTTATACTGATCATTGCGATTACAGCTCTGGCGACTATTTCTGTTGTTTCCGGTCTGGATAAAGGCATCCGGATTTTATCCGAAGTGAATTTAGGTCTGGCTGTACTCTTGCTTGTGTTGGTCGTCGCTTTAGGGCCAACCGTGCTGTTGCTGAAATCCTTTGTGGAAAACACCGGCGGATACTTTTCTGAAATTGTCAGTAAAACATTTAACTTGTATGCCTATGAACCTAAGTCCAGTAACTGGCTGGGGGGATGGACATTACTGTATTGGGGATGGTGGTTATCCTGGTCTCCGTTTGTTGGCATGTTTATCGCCAGAGTCTCCCGGGGGCGGACAATCAGGGAATTTGTAACTGGTGTTCTGTTTGTACCCAGTGGTTTTACCTTGATGTGGATGACGGCATTCGGTAATAGTGCTATCGACCTGATCGCCAATAAGGGAGCCAAAGAATTAGCTACTGTCGTACAGACAGATGTTTCTCTGGCCCTGTTTAATTTCCTGGAATATTTCCCTCTGCCGACGGTTTTGTCATTTATTGCAATGGTAATGGTGGTGATGTTTTTTGTTACTTCAGCAGATTCCGGGGCAATGGTAGTTGATACACTGGCATCCGGTGGTGCTCATCATACACCTGTCTGGCAAAGAATTTTCTGGGCGGGATTAATGGGCGTTGTGGCTATCGCCCTACTGGTTGCAGGAGGATTATCGGCTCTGCAAACGGTAACCATTGCCAGCGCGCTTCCTTTTTCAATTGTGTTATTAATTTCGATATATGGCTTGCTTAAAGCATTACGGATTGATGCCTATAAGAAAGATAGCCAGCAGATGACGACGATAGCGCCTACGGCCAGCCGTAATCCGATACCGTGGCAGCGTAGGTTAAGAAATATTGTCTATTATCCTAAGCGATCGCAGGTAAAACGTTTTATGAGCGAAGTTATCCAGCAGGCTATGAGCATGGTTGCCGGAGAGCTGGAAAAGCAAAATAAAGCAGTTTTGATTAATGATGAAGCTGAAGATCGCATTCATCTGGAAGTAGACTTTGGTGAAAATATTAGCTTCGTTTATGAAGTACGCTTACGGGGTTATATTCAGCCAGCATTTGCTCTTGCAGGTTTGGAAGATGAAGAAAAAATTGAAGAGCAAAAATATTATCGTGCGGAGGTTTACCTCAAAGAGGGCGGTCAGGATTACGACCTGATGGGATGGACGCAGGAGCAGATCATCCACGATATTTTGGATCAATACGAAAAACACATTCACTTTTTGCATTTAGTCCGTTAGCCAATAGTGGCTATTTGTATGCGTTAATATAACCTGCTAATCCCCGAATTTTAGATTCGGGGATTTTTTTACGTATCTTCTCATCGTTTCCTCATAATGTGATTTACTCCGTATTATTGTGATTTTTATTTCTTTCCGTCAGTAGATTTGATTTGCACTGGCTATTCTTTTATTCATCGATGCCCTTTATGGAAATAACCGTCTGTTAACGAAATATACTGGATGGATTTCAAAATGCCGCCACAAAGAGACAATTTGAAAGACGAAGAGTATACGGGGAAATTCAATGCTGAGAACCTTATTAACCCGCGATGTCATCCAATGGTTTCCTGATGTCAGAGATTGGCACGAGGCCATTGAAATCGCCTGTCAGCCACTGATTAATAATGGTGCGATTCAACCCAGTTATGTCGAAGCGATTTATGAGTCCCATGAAAAATTTGGTCCTTATTATGTTGTGGGTTCAGGTATAGCAATACCACATGCCAGACCAGAACAGGGCGTTAATCGGCTTGCCCTGAGTCTGACATTAATAAAACAGGGTGTCAGATTTGGGTCAGCAGAAAATGATCCGGTTAAATTATTGTTTGTATTTGCTACAACAAGTAATTACAGCCATATAGAAGTCATTGCTGAACTGGCTGGGTTATTTGATGATCAGGAAAAAATTAATCGATTAATGCAGACCCGAAATCAGGATGAAATTTTTTCCATTATTCAGGGGTATTAGCCACTACTTTTAGTTAACAGGAAAATAAGATGAATATAACCGTCGTTTGCGGTCATGGTTTGGGCACCAGCCTAATAATGGAAATGAGTATTAAAAGTATTTTGCAGGAATTAGGTGTTGAAGCCAGTGTCGGACATACCGATTTAGGTTCAGCAAAAGGAATAAAGAGCGATATTTTTGTTGCGACAAAAGATATTGCAGAACAACTAGCTGAGCAGCAGGTACATGGAAAAGTTGTTGTATTAGAAAATATGCTCGATAAATCTGCAATGAAATTACGCTTGTCTGCGGCATTGCAAGATCTTGGTAGATTGTAACCGGAGACGCATATGGATTTTTTCCGCTTTCTGATGAATGACGTATTGGCAGAGCCTGCTGTTTTAGTCGGATTGATTTCCTTGATTGGTTTGGTATTGCAGAAAAAACCTGTGACCGAGTGTATTAAAGGTACAGTAAAAACCTTGCTTGGGTTTGTTATCCTGGGCGCTGGTGCCGGAGTTATCGTCTCTTCATTGAGTGGATTCTCCGTTATTTTTCAACATACTTTTGGCATTCAGGGGGTTGTGCCGAATAACGAAGCTATCGTATCAATCGCGCAGAAAAGTTTTGGCAAAGAGATGGCGATGATTATGTTTTTCGCAATGGTGATTAATATTCTGATTGCCCGTTTTACGCCGTGGAAATTCATATTCCTGACCGGGCATCACACATTATTTATGTCGATGATGGTGGCTGTTATTCTTTCTGTTGCCGGGATTCATGGTGCGGCGCTTGTTGCGACGGGATCAATTGTTGTTGGTGTTTCAATGGTCTTTTTTCCGGCAATTGCTCATTCTTATATGAAAAAAGTGACCGGTTCTGACGATGTAGCCATTGGGCATTTTTCGACACTCTCTTATGTTCTGGCTGGGTTTATTGGCAGTAAACTGGGGAATAGAGAGCATTCCACAGAAGAAATGAACGTACCAAAGAGCCTGTTATTTCTGCGTGATACATCTGTTTCCATCTCTCTAACGATGGCAATTATTTTTCTTCTCACTTGCCTGTTTGCTGATCAGGAATTTGTGCGACAGATCAGTGGTGGAAAAAACAGCATCATGTATTCTCTGATGCAATCGATCACATTTGCCGCAGGGGTTTATATCATTCTACAGGGGGTCAGGATGGTTATTGCCGAAATTGTGCCTGCATTTAAGGGTATCTCCGACAAATTAGTCCCGAATTCTAAACCCGCACTGGATTGCCCGGTAGTTTTCCCTTATGCCCCCAATGCAGTACTGATTGGTTTCCTGAGCAGCTTTATTGCTGGTGTTATCGGCATGTTTTTACTTTATTGGCTGAATATGACGGTGATTATTCCCGGCGTAGTTCCTCATTTCTTTGTTGGCGCAACTGCGGGTGTTTTCGGTAATGCAACGGGAGGAAGAAGGGGAGCAATCCTCGGTGCTTTTGCTCAAGGCCTATTAATTACATTCTTGCCGGTATTCCTGCTGCCTGTACTTGGCGATATCGGTATCGCCAATACCACATTTAGCGATGCTGATTTTAGTGCTGTAGGAATTTTACTGGGGCTGATTGTTCGTTGATTTTGCCCATGCTGTGAAAGTGAGATTTCAGCTCTTCCTGATGAATATACCATTTGTGATATTTGCTATTGGGAAGATGATCCGGTGCAACATAAACATCCTGACCTTGCCGGAGGTGCTAATTCTATGAGTTTAAATGAAGCCAAAAATGCCTTTAAACAAGGTAGAAGAGTAGAGTGATTTTATGTATTGTGATTTATAGTAAATTTGACGGAATAAAGAATAATAAAATGGAAATCTATAAAAAATACACGATGGATAAAGCGGATAGAATGTTACAGCCTATCATTGGTGGTGAGCTTATCTTATTAATTTATATCAGTTTTTCACTGGAGGGTAGATTTAAATTTCTGGGTAAAATAGAGAATTGGGAAAATCAATCCGATACCAAAATATTAGCGGCCATGAATTTTAAAAGATATCTTTCAGATGATATCTTTATAATTAATGATAACTCTTATATAAAAGATGAGGTTTATTTTATGGATGTCAGATATGTTGAGTTATTTGTAAGTGATTATTTAAATAAAAACTCAGAATGTTTCTTTAATGGAGATGCTTTTTTTATTTCTCCGGCTAGAAAAACACTCATTGAGTTTCAACATGACGGTTATATTTTTTTACATCAATTGCCCATTTTGATTAGTGAGAATGAAAAGAAAGTAATTTCAGTAAAAGGATGATAAAAATCTATTTGCTATGAGTTTCAAGTTCACGGTTTTCAGTGTAGTCATATGATTTATTTTAACCATTTATTAACAAATTCTTCCGGTGATATAGGGCGATCAAAGTAATAACCTTGTAGGTAATTGACCGAATAGTTTTTCAGCTGATTTGCCTGTTTTTGATCTTCAACACCTTCCGCGACAATTTCTAAATTAAGCCGTAAAGCGAGGTCAATAATATTTTCAACAATATGCTTTGAAAACATATCATTGTTCATTTTACTAATGAAATTATGGCCTATTTTTACTACATTAATGTTCAATTTTTGTAAATAAGCATGATTAGAATGGCCTGTACCAAAATCATCTAAAGCGATTAATACACCTAATTTATCTAATTTATTAAATAGTTCGAGTGTATGTGCATCCAGTTCGAGTAATTCTCTCTCGGTAATTTCTAATATCAGATGGATTGCATCTTCAGGAAATGCCTGTAGAAAGTCGCGGCAATCCTCAACTAAACCACTATCTTTATAATGTTTTGCATTGATATTAAAATTAAAGTGAAAATTTGGTGGTAGCTGATAGGCCAAAGAGGCAAAAAAATCACGAACTTGAGTAATTAAGTTATGTGTTAAGGGAATAATGAGGTCCGATTTCTCAATTTGTGAGATAAAATTTTTAGGCTCTATTAACCCTTGTTTTGGGTGTTGCCAGCGAACAAGGATTTCACATCCGATAAGGGCGTTATTTTTACTACAGATAATGGGCTGAACATAAGGAATAAATTGTTTGTTTTTAATGGCTTTTTTAAATTGATAGTCTGGAATAATAACAGTTTTGGTGTGTTTATATAAAACGATGGCGTATAAAAGTATGAGTATTGTCAATGTTAGCAAAACCCACTCTAATTCTATATCAGGCCTGATATTATTCCGATAATCAGAAAATACTTTCCATAATAGATTACCAGCACTCAGAGTGATGGCGATGAATAGTACCACAAATGCCCGATACAACGTTCGGTATGATTTAAAATTCAGCCCCATCATTTCTCCTTTTTGATAAAGCCCATCATCCAACAGTAGTCTTACTGTCTAGATTTGTAAAATTTTGTGAGCTTGCTGCTGATAAAAAAATGACTGTTTGCTTGAAAAATAACGCTGGCTATCTTACAGGAAGATATTGAATACAGGAACTATATATATATTTATATAGCAAGAATTGAACAACAAATTACGTAATCGGCGGCAGTAACTAAAATAAACCGATTATTGTTTCCATCCTTGGTGAAATAATTAAATTATTTTATTGATTAATGTCAATCTTTTGCCACATTATTCCTTCTTTTATTTATTCCCCTCGTATTTTAAGTTATATCTTAAAATCTATTGAAAGTTTATTGTGATGTAATCACAATCGCCACTCGACGGTTCTCTGCCCTTCCTTTTGAACTGCGATTATCCGCAACAGGCTGGCTTGGCCCCAATCCACGGGTTTCTAAGTTAGATCTGTTCATTCCTCCCCGTGTCAGGGCATCTGCAACCGTGTTAGCCCGTCTTAGCGAAAGCTGGTTGTTATAGCTTAATTCACCGTAGTTATCTGTGTGACCATCAAGGCGTGCATGTTCAATGCCTGTTTTGGATAAAATAGCAGCCAGTTTTTTCAATTTTTCTTCCCCAGCAGGTTGCAAGTGAAATTGGTTATTACCAAAAAGGACTTTTTCTGACAGACCAAATAGCCATCCTTCATCCGTTTGCTGAAATCCTTGTTGTTTAAGGACTTTGATTTGTTCCGTTGTCAGTTTGCCCGTATGTTGGCAGGCATTGAGAAGAAAAGGGCTAATCAATGAAATCATTAATATAAAAGCGCGTTTTTTTATCATGATGAATTTCTCTATAAATAGTTTACTTTTGTTGTGTCAGCGGAGTGCCAGCCACCGCCGCGTTGTTTAATGTGATACATGGCGGCATCCGCTTCAGACAGCAACTGTTCTGCTGTTAAAGCACCATTTGACAGAGCAATGCCAATGCTGAGTGTGATACGTAGTTGTTGGCCGCTGGGAAGCTGAATCGGGGTATCCATCGCGTGAATGATATTTTTAGCGATCCGCTCAGCATCTTCTAAACTGGCTGAAGGCAATAAAATGGCAAATTCATCACCACCGAGGCGAGCGACAGTATCTGTTTTCCGCACTTTCTTTTTTAAAGTATCGGCAATTGTGATAAGGACGTGATCGCCTGCTGCATGCCCATAAACATCATTGACATATTTGAGCCGATTACCGTCAATAAATAAAATGGCAGCGCTCTCCCGCATGAATTTGTCATTCATCACTGTGGACAGAACACGCTCAAAAGTTGCACGGTTGGGTAATGTCGTGAGAGAGTCGTGTTGTGCCTGCCATGTCAAAGCGGCTTTTTCCGTTTGTAAATGATGCTGCCACTCTTCCAGTTCTTCCAGCAGGTGGTTAAAAACCTGACTGAGTTCATGCAGTTCTGCAATTTGAGCGGAAGGAACCCGCTGAGAAAATGCCCGCCGCTGGCGCACATCATGGGCAACACTGGCAATGTTTTGTAGTGTTCTGACAACGCCGTCATGCATACGCAGGGAAAGGTAGAGTGAAAGTATGGCGCTGATCAGTAGGCAGGCAAACAGTACCAGCAAGGCCTGATAGATAAATTTGGTGATATGTTCACTATTGCCGATTAACCAGACTGAACCCACTTGTTGTTGGTGGTGATAAATAGGAAATGTAACGGGTTCAGGGAATATCCAGTATTCAACCAGTTTCTTAAAATTACCTGTGCGTGTTATCTGGTTGGCATGCCAGCTGGCTAATACCTGATTTTTTGCATCGAAAATCTTTGCTTCGGTAAAACTATCGTGAGCAGCAATCATTTCCAATATTTCGTTTGCAGCTGTTTTATCATTAAATACTACCGCTGCCTGTACGGTATGGGCTATTGTCGATGACATCTGTTTCAGATTATTTTCAGCATATTTCTGCATGGCAAAGAGTGCCAGTAAAGAAAGAAACAGACCGACAACCGATAATGTAACAATAGTAATGATCAGATGGATACGGTGAACTGTCTGACGTAATGTCGGGCGTGATGGCATTAATGAATAACGCTTTTTCATACAGTTATTCCGCCTTACGAGCCAATTGCAGGACATTTGGATCTACGCGTATACCACTGCGAGTCAAAATATCGAGATTAAGGTTAAACGTTGTTTGGGTACTATCTATATTGAGGCAGAATGCACTACCGATTTCACAATGTTGGTTTTGTTCAGCAATAGTAAGAAGTGGTTTATTATTTTTCTGATTAAATACTTGATGTTGAAGTATAGGATCAATCTGACCGTAGTAAATAATATCACACTTATTGACTAATTGTTCTGTATTGAAATTTAGAATTTCTATCCGTAATTCTATTTCATCAGGAAACATATTAATATTTTTTAAAGCACGAATGTATTTAGAAGGGGTGACCAGACATAAGTGTAATGTCGGACGTGTGACTGGCCAATATGTATAACTGATAATGCCAGAGACGACACGCACAACATTTTCATTTGTTTTTATTTGCTCTTTAGTTTCAGGCATAGCTGTTACTATTGAATTACATATCACCATGGTTATACATAAAACCGTCAATACCCGTAAAAATAATTTGGAAGCACAATGTTTGACAACACAGAGAATCCATTCAATTAAGCACATAACGGGATCCCGTTTTTATCTTTCATATTATTAACAGTCATTAATATACACTTAGTCTTTCAAGTCGCCTCTTTGTTGGCTGTATTTACTCATTTCAGTTACTTTTTTTATTAATATATGGCTATCCGTATCACAGGGTTGTCATTCTAAATATATTGGATATGGAACCTATCTCATCATGGCATTCTGTACAAAAATCATTAATCACCGGTTGTAAATGGTCGTATATGAGATAGGTTGCAAAATATATTAAATAATAGAAGGATGAGTTATAAAAACTATTTCCTTTATTTATTAATTTGGTTTTCAGCAACTCCTATTATGTGCCCATGATTATTATAAGTAATATCAGACACTTTTCCTTGATTCAATCTGTCTATTATGTTTTCTTCTAAAGAAAAGCTTGTTGCAATCTCATCATGGTTTAACGCAGGTCGATGGCGACGGCGTTCAATACGAAAACGAATTTGATTATACTTTGCCCAGCCGATCAGAAGAAATGCATTGAATATAGCGACAATGATATAGAGGGCAATTGAGCTTAATTCCGAACTGAATATATACATAACAGGCTTAGGGCCATGATGGGGCGAATTAAATAACCCCGAAATAAACAAATAGACAAATCCACACCAAGCTAAAATAGTCAGTGTGACATCAATAAGACGAGGTAATAATTTCTGTTCTGTAAATATTAAAGGATCTTTCATTATTCTATTCTCTCTATTCCACGATCAGGGCTTTCCCAACGAGCACGTTTGCGGTGGACTTTAAGCATAACTTTGGGAAAAGAGACCAATGTCGTAAACAAGTTCAGCATCCAATATACGACCGGATACCAGATCACCCAGAAAAGTGATGATGCGACGTGTTTTTCATAGCGACGTTCAATTAACAGGCTGACAGTAAACTGAATCAGACAGGTTGCGGCTAATACCAATCCGGTATAGCCGGGCGGGAAGAGGGTATAAACCCGAATGGTTTCAGGTAATGTGATAAACATGCCGAGGAAAAACAATATAATCGAAAGGGCAAAGGTAAATGACCAGATTACCGAACAGCAGAATTCGGCAAATAAAACCCACATACGGCGATATTCCCATGCCCAGAGTTTCCGCAGGTTTTTGAGAAAGACTTCTGCTCCACCCTGCGCCCAGCGTAATCTCTGTTTCCATAATCCACGAAGCGTTTCCGGCATCAGGATCCAGCAGATAGCCCGAGGCTCAAAGAAGACGGACCAATGACGTAATTGTAGTTTCCAGCTGACATCAATATCTTCTGTAATCATGTCGTTGCTCCAATAACCCACATCGGCAAGAGCACGGCGGTTAAAAGCAGCAACCACACCGGAAACGGTAAACACCTGACCGTAAATCCGCTGAGTACGTTTGATAAGGCCAATGATAGAAGAAAATTCACCTACCTGAATTCGGCCAACCAGAGTAGAGCGGGTACGGATCCGAGGGTTACCGGTCACTGCACCTACACGGGGATGGTCAATCATCGGTTTCACCATCCATACAGCAGCATCACGATCTAACAGAGCATCACCATCAATACAAACCAGATAATCACTGTTGGCAGCAGCAGCTCCGGCCTGAAGCGCGGTGGCTTTCCCCTGATTCTGTTTCAGATGTATCACTCTCAGGGCGCTATGCTGTTTCGCCATATCATTAAGTTCATGGGTGGTGCTGTCGGTTGAACCGTCATTGATTGCGATCACTTCAATATTGGAGTAGCGCTGATTCAGTGCTGCCTGTAGTGTCTCACGCACATTCGGGCCTTCGTTATAACAGGGGATCAAAATGGATATCAGAGGCTCGCCGTCCAGATGGGGCGGCTCATCACTTTGTTTCCAATGTCTTTCACGATAAAACCAGAAATAAACCCCACCTGAAATCCAGATGGCAGACATAAACAGGGGCCAGAAAAACACAAAGTTCAGCATAACTTCACCGGTAAAGGTGACGGCAATACCGATGGGAATACTCAAAACAATACAGAGCACAATAAAAGCAAGAATACGATCAATCATTGAGTGGATACCATTCTGAGGAAAGAACAGGACGGATCGAGTTCATTTCTGGTTGATTATTAATAAAGTCATCAGGGTAGTAACCAAAATTTTGGGCACCATTCAGCTGTAACTGGCGCATCCATTCAGCGAGTTGTTCGCCTGATATCATTCTTTTATTGGATGGTTTGCGCCAGTCTACGGCTTGCAGTTCAAATACCGTTTTACTCAGAGCATCCGGGCGCTGACCGACAGCTTTCACTAAACGGGATAGCCACTGATTACTTTTTGACAGTGGGATATTTTCCATTAATGGCATTGCCATCGGGGCAACCCAGTCATAATGGGCAAGAAAATCATCCAAATTCTGGGCAAACCACTCTTCGCTGTCCGGTTCCAGAATCGGCAGCGCAAAAATATTACGGGCAGTTTTTACCTGATAACCCCGGACAGATTTGATAGCTTCAGTGAGTTCCTGAGTGAAATCGGTCAGGTATCGGCTTTTGAAGCGGCTCCAGCGGGCGAATTGTTCTGGGTCCTGACGAATTTCGGCAATGGAGGCCGGAAAACCCTCCCGCTGATAAACCCTGATTGCATCCAGGCCGGCATCCTCAAAATCTGACATGATGGCATCATCGTGATACAGCACACCCTGAAAAATGGAATGAGCAGCTAAATCCTGATAAATCTCTTTAATTCTGCGGCGGTTTTCTAGGTTATAAGGCGATAACCGACGGTATTGTGCTTTGTTTACGGATAACTCACCGCTATTTTTGTCATAGCTCAATACGCGGGGCAGGGAAGGCTCTAATTCAAATGCCAGAACCGGCATCCATGCGTAAACATCAATATTTAACCGGCTGTGTATCTGCCAGGAAACCCGGTTAAATAAATCGGCCCGCATTGGTAACCAGCGATTAGGGAAGTAAAGTTCACGTACAGTGCCATCGCCGGTAGGATCTGCAAAAGCCTGTAGGAAAACCGTGTTAATACCGAGGTCGGCAACACGCTGCACCAGTTTGTCGAGATTACTTGCCTGCTGAACAGGGTCAGGATCATAAACATAATCCAGATCAATATGGGCGATACGCAGCGGGAATTTATTCTGAACCTGAATAACCTGTTCCGCGAACTCTTTCAGTGTTGGGTTATTTGTCAGCAAGATCCGCGGAACATTATCCAGATTTTTGGCATTAGCCAGACCGGTATCGAGAGTCAAAGCCAGTTTATAGCCGTGCTGCTTTGCTATATCCAGCGTGACACCACTGTCAATTCCGTAAGGCCAGACCCAGACACGCGGCTTTTTACCTGTAGCAGAGATGATCCGCTGCGTGATTGTCCTGACATCCCGCTCCATACGCTGACGGAATGCCTTTTCAGTTTCATATTTGCCTGTTTTGGGATCATAGATTCGGGTGGCAGCGGCAGGTTCGGTATTCCCCTGTGGATTACCAAGAGCACCGTAATGATGCTGATAAGTATGTGAACCAATTTCCACCAGACCGGAGCGGGACATTTCGGCAACCTGTGCCCAGGTGGTAAAACGTTCCCGCGGTACTTTCAGTCCACCAAAATTTACCGGCTTTCCTGCGGGAGCATCAACCCAAATACCGACGGGAGCCAGAATAGCAGGCCAGTTATAGGCTTTCAGTAAAGGAAATACGCGGTGATAGAAACTGCTGTAACCGTCATCAAAAGTGAGTAGTACGGCTTTAGGTGGTAGTGGTGTTCCTCCCTGATTAGCCACGAGGATCTGATCAACGGTAATTGGTTGATAACCATTGGCGTGCAGCCAGGCAAATTGATCATTCAGCGCACTGGTACGGACGGACATAAAACGTTGGTCAGCACCATCATCTTCAACATCATGATAAGCCAGCACGACAAAACTGTTATGGGGCCAGGGGCGTTCGTTCATCGATAAAGGGCGTTCCGCCGGTGGAACGAAATCAGGCTTTCCGGCGTGGGCCATGACACTGAGTTGAGAAATAAGCAGGCTAACCAGCAAAGCTGAAATCATTAACCAATAGCGAATTACGTTAAAAGTCATAGAAAATCCTTTAGAACCGATACGTTAAATCAAAAGCAGCTTGCAGGTTTTTTTCACGTCTACCGTCATAAGGGCGTTTATCCAGCGTGAGCCGTACGCCTGCATCCACAACATCATTCCACTTAATACGTTGCCCATAACTGACCGTAGTTATCAGCCCTCCGCCATAATCTTTCTGCCAGTACTCGCCGATACCTGCCGTGAGTTGCTGGCTCCAGACGGTCTGATAATGCCGATAAATGATGTGATCCGCTTCCAGCGCCGGAAGCAGGGTAAAATCATTTTTGGGATTGAAATAAGGGGTATCTTGCTTGCTGTTATGTGTTGTACCGACTTCCAAAGTTGCATCGAGTTTCAGATAAGGAGCGGTATAGATGCGTTGCATTCCGTTAATGGTATAAGCAAACCGGTTATTACCATCGGAAAAAAAGGAAGGTGCAAAACTGGCACTCCACTGGCTGCGTTCGCTGTATCTCCAGCGGCTATAGATTTGCCCGCCATTAGCGTAAATATTATTGGTTAATGCTCGCAAGGGAGTGTTCCGTGCCAGCCGTTCTGCTGATCCACCCAGACGCCATTCATCATTAAAATCGTACCAGCCGGTAAAACGCAGGCCGACCTTATTGCCATGACGATAATTCCGGCCAGAAACTTCACCCTCCAGCCAGATATCCCGTGCCCGCCATTCTAAACCACCACGTAAATCACGGTTTAATCCACGGCCTTCGCTGAACTGAGCGCGGTTATATGCACCACCGGCAAACAGACGCCAGTTATCGTTAATGGGCGGGCTATAAATAACCGCATCAATGTCTGAACTGCTTTTACCGCTGGTGGGGCTGTCTGAATCAATGCCCTGATTAACCCTGACACGCAGCTCTGACATATGATGAACATTGCGCAGGCGGTTAAAACGTTTACCCAGTACATTCTCTGGTGTGCGGGAGGTGACATCATCTGCCAGTAAATCAACCTGTTTCCACTCTTGTAGAGCTAAAGCGGTATAACCTTGCTGGATTTCCAGTGATAAATTACGGTGATCAAGCCCTTCAGCCTGTTTTAACTCACTTTCTGCCCGACGAGGCCAGCCTCGATCCAGCCAGATTGCCGCCAAATCGAGACGCAATTTTTGGTTGGAGGGAGCTGTACGGGCTAAATGCGTAAAACGTTTTTCTGCCTCAGGTAAATCTTCATTAAGTTGCGCTGATTCCGCCAGAAATTGTTGCCCTTGCAGCCAGCCGTCATTAGGAACCCGGATTGGAGAGCCGTAAACATTCACCATATAAACATTACGTTGTTTGATATTGGCAGCGAGTTTTTGGGCTTCATTTAGGTGCTCACTTTCCACATCGGAATAAAAAAGAACGCTGTCATCTTCCAGTGTGATATGGGAAGTCGGAATTCCTTTATCAGGGTATTTCCCGTTCGGGTAACTCAGCGGGCGCAGAATGTTCCTTGCTTTATCTGGCTGGCGA
Organism: Xenorhabdus stockiae; assembly: GCF_002632825.1. Classification (GTDB taxonomy): domain Bacteria; phylum Pseudomonadota; class Gammaproteobacteria; order Enterobacterales; family Enterobacteriaceae; genus Xenorhabdus; species Xenorhabdus stockiae. The sequence continues at coordinate 40,558 of NZ_NJAJ01000001.1, read as the reverse complement.
AGATTCAGATAGGCCGCCGCAGCCCATTTATGGGCATAATCCGGTATTTCTGTGTTTTCTTCTGTTGATGAAGGCTGTTGCAGGCGTAAATATTCTTCAATAAGTTCCTGTGTCCGGAAACGGGCGAGTAATGCCCCAAGGCGATCAATTCGGGCACGTCGGTAATCCTGTTGGGCATCTGGCTGTTCACGCCACTCATTTAGCATATGCTCATAACGGACAAGTGCTTTGTCAGCAATATCAAACCGCTCTGTTTCACTGCGATTAGGGATTATGGCAAGACGAACTAATTCAGCCGCTGCATCGGCTTCCAGCCTGCGTTGTTGACCCGGGGATAACTGTAATTTAGAGGAATTTTGTTGTTCTAAAAGCCATGCTGGGCCATTGATACGGTTGTTTTTCAGACTGAACAGATAATCGTGAGTGGTATTTTTATCATTAGGGAAACGCTCATGGGCGGTGGAGAGCATTTGCATGGCATCCCATGTGCGACCGGCTGCTTCATCAACATAGGCCATTAAACGGTAATTAGCGGCATTGGGATGTTGTGCCAGTAACCTTTTTGCCAGCTGCCGAGCCTCACTGTCTCGCTTGGCATCTGCCAGCGTCATAATCAGGCCTGCTTTTAGATCGTGGTTTTGTTCTTCAAGGACAGAAGCCAGATGCCATAATTGGACGGATTGTGTCCATTGGCGCTGATTGCGATAAGAACGCGCTGCGGCAGCAATACCTCTGGCTGGTAATTCCATAGAATAATAGCGTTGCCAAAGTCCAATCACTTCATTATCTCGCCCGGCCCAGCCTGCAATTTGTAACCAGTCAGCAACCTGAGAAGACGAAAGTTTCCGCCGCTTTTCTTCTTGACGAATATATTCAAGCATGGGGATGGTATTGCCATTTCTGGCTTGCAGGATTAACTCGTCATAATCCGCTTTTGCGGCTTCTGACGTTATTAGACAACTTAGTGATACGAATAACGATAATAGTTTATACCGATATCTATGAAAGCCTATCGGCTTAAAATAAAGATATAGCACGACATCCCCTTTTATACTGCTTATTTAGAAAACAGCAGAATCAGACGAAGTAAAGTTGAATTTAGATTAAGAAAAAATTTTTGTTTCTTCATTTTTGAAGAGGCGAAATAATACGTATTGCGTGACTTTATATCAATGGGTAATTCATGAAAATCAATAAATAAAATATAATTACACTTAGAATAAGTAATATCGTATTGTTACATTTATTGGTAATAATTTAATTAATATTAAAATCAATGCCTTATTATTTTAAGATTTTTCTTATGGTATTTTTTAATTAAATAAATCCATTAAATTCAGAGCTGATAAAATATATTTATTAACAGTATTGATATTCTTTATTGATGATTCGTTTTACTGCTTTTAGTAAGTCGTGATTGTATTTTTCCCACTTTTATCTTCATCAATTTTCCGAATGAGGTCTATATTATTTTGTGACGGTTATTTTATAAAAAATATCCATTTTTATAATTAAATGTGGTGTTTAGGCTTTGTGTTGTTTATTTTTAAAATAAAACATCTTTTATCTTCGAGGAGTGATGCATTATCGATGGTTTTATCCATTTGAATGAATAATATTGTGTACGATTTTTTTGATCAAAAAACACAGAAACTCGGTAAAGAATAGCGAATTTAACATGGAATGCCTTTTCTGAAATTAACCTTAGTAGCAACCATACAAACAATAAGTGCTTTAATAATTCCGGCTGGTTCGTATAATCCTGCCTTTTATTATGTTGTTAGTGAGGGAAGTTGTGGATCAGATTGCCAGTATCATCGCTAATGTATGCGAAACTCTCAGAACCAAAAATGTTAGCGAAGTGGGTATTCAATCGTTCAGTTTTCCTCTTTCTGTAACCGATGATACTGACTGGCTGGAATGGTTGGCTGCTCAGCCGCATTACCCTCAATTTTACTGGCAACATCGTGATGGACACGAAGAAGTTGTTGCCTGTGGGCAAATCCGCCTCTTCAGGGATGCCACTCAAGCAGAAAATTTCTTAAATCAACATGCTCAATTTCCTCAAATGCGTATTTGGGGCTTGAACGCGTGGGAAAAGGAAGAAAATACAGATAATGAAGAAAGTTATCTGTTCTTGCCAAGAATAGAAATACGTCGCTGTCATAAGGCCACTTATTTATATCTGAATATTGATGGGCAGGCTGACATCGATAATATTTACGCGTTTCTCCGAAAAATTGCACCCCACCAGCCATTTCAATCATCACGAGTAACGATTTTAAATACCACGCATCGGCCTGAAAGTGAGCAGTGGAATACACTGATGGAGCAGGCTCTGGATGCCATTACCCGCAAAAAAATGGAAAAAGTGGTAATGGCCCGCAAAACAGAACTCATGCTGGATATGCCTTTGCAAGCAGGCCAATTTATGGCGGCCAGCCGTGAGGTGAATCATCACTGTTATCACTTCATGCTTGCTTTCAGTGATACACAGGCCTTCCTCGCTTCTACGCCTGAACGGCTCTATTACCGCCACCAGCTACAGTTATTTACTGAAGCTCTGGCGGGAACAACAATAAATTCTGATGATGACCAAAAAGCAAAAGAGCTGGGGCAATGGTTATTAAAGGATAAAAAGAACCAGCATGAAAATTTGATTGTGGTGGATGATATTTGCCAGCGTTTACAGGGAGGTGTGACAGCAATCGATGTTGCTCCACCTGATGTTATTCGTTTACGTAAAGTACAACATCTGCGCAGACATATTAATGGTTTTTTAAATCAGGTCTCGGACAGTGATTGCCTGAGTCGTTTACAACCAACCGCTGCTGTTGCCGGTTTGCCACGAGAAGCCGCCCGGCAGTTTTTGGCTGAGAATGAACCTTTTCGCCGGGGGTGGTATGCCGGATCTGCCGGGTATTTGGGACTTGAGCAGAGTGAATTTGCCGTTTCGCTGCGGTGCGCGTACATAGATGGCGCTTTATTGTCATTGTATGCCGGGGCAGGGATTGTTTCCGGCTCAGATCCTGAACAAGAATGGATAGAAATTGAGAATAAGGCAGCAGGGTTACGCTCATTGCTCAGTAATTTATCTATGGAATAGCTGCATGAAATGATGCATGGAGTATTGTCAATAAAATGATATTTCTTTGAACTATCACAAGGAAAGTGTTTTTAAGGGAATGAGAACGGCGAATATCTTATATAATTCATTTTATTAAATAATGAGTTTTCTTTTTAAATAAGTTTCGAACATCTTATGTCAAACAGCGCACTGAACCGTCGTTGGGCGGAACTTTTACTGGAAGCATTGACCCGCCACGGTTTGCGTCATGTGTGTATTGCACCCGGCTCCCGTTCTACTCCACTGACACTTTCCGTTGTAAAACTTTCCGTTGTAAAGAAAGCTGCTGCCCAGAACAGTAAGCTGATATGCCACACTCACTTTGATGAGAGAGGGTTAGGCCATCTGGCACTGGGGCTGGCAAAAGCGAGCGGGGAGCCCGTTGCTGTCATCGTGACATCAGGAACCGCAGTTGCCAATCTCTATCCTTCGCTGATTGAAGCGGGTTTAACCGGAGAACGGCTGGTATTTCTCACCGCAGACAGACCTCCGGAGCTGATTGACTGTGGTGCGAATCAGGCTATACGTCAGCACGGTATTTTTGCCTCACATCCGTCACAAACACTCACTTTGCCGCGCCCAACCACGGATATTTCAGCCGGCTGGCTGGTCTCTGTTATTGATAATGCGATGTCTAATCTCAGGCAGGGAGGGCTGCATATTAACTGCCCTTTTGCAGAGCCTTTGTATGGTGATGATGATAAATACCAGTCATGGTTACAGACTCTGGGAGACTGGTGGCAGGGGGATCAGCCGTGGCTTCGGCAATCGATGATGACCGTGACAACCAAAGTTACTGACTGGAATTGTTGGCGACAAAAACGGGGGGTTGTTCTGGCAGGGAGAATGCGCGCTGAAGAGGGGCAGCTTGTTGCACAGTGGGCAAAAGACATGGGATGGCCATTAATTGGTGATGTCTTGTCTCAGACAGGCCAGCCTTTGCCTTGTGCTGATTTGTGGTTGAATCACCCTCGTACACCAGAAATTCTGGCACAAGGCGAGCTGGTTATTCAGTTTGGTTCCAGCCTGACCGGAAAGAGACTATTGCAGTGGCAGGCAGCATGTCAGCCAGAGGAATATTGGATTATCGATTCTATTGCGGGAAGGCTTGATCCTGCCAATCATCAGGGACGCAAATTTACCTGTGATATCGCGGCGTGGTTACAAGAGCATCCTACACATATAGATCACCCTAATGCTTTTTGGGCGAATGAACTGAAAATATGGTCAGAAAAGGCATCGGAATGCGTGGCTGAAAAACTGTCGGGTAAATTCAGTGAGGCTGCGGTTGCCCATCAGTTGCATCAGTTATTACCGGAAGAGGGGCAACTATTTGTTGGCAATAGTCTGATTGTTCGCCTGATTGATGCGCTGGGGCAACTTCCTGTCGGTTATCCGGTTTACAGTAATCGTGGAGCCAGTGGCATTGACGGGTTAATTGCAACTTCAGCCGGAGTACAACGGGCAACCGGTAAGCCCACGCTGGCGATTATCGGTGATATTTCGGCACTTTATGATCTGAACAGTCTGGCTTTATTGCGGGAAGTTTCATCACCGATGGTACTGATTATCGTCAATAATAACGGCGGTCAGATTTTTTCATTACTACCTACACCACAGGAAGCACGCCAGCAGTTTTACTGTATGCCGCAAAATATCAGTTTTAATCCTGCTGCGGCTATGTTTGGCCTGAATTATAGCGCTCCACAAAGTTGGCCTGAGTTAAAACAGGCTGTTGAACGGGCATGGCTGCAAAATGCTACCAGGGTTGTGGAATTAAATGTGACAGGTAATGAAGGTGCGATGTGCCTGCAAACGTTACTGAAACAAGTGGCGGAACTATGAAGCTGGCCTGTCAGACATTCAATACGGACAAACAAGGCCCATGGCTGGTTTGGTTGCATGGTCTGCTGGGATGTGGCCATGAATGGCAGCCCATTATCAGTGCCTGCAACCAGTATCCTTCTTTGGTCATTGATTTGCCCGGTCATGGTCATTCTGCCGATATGCCGCTTGTGAATGTTTTTGCTAAAGATGGTCTTGCAGAGATGAATGCTCTGCTGAGCAAAACATTACTTGCGTATCAGATCCATGATTATTGGTTAATTGGTTACTCACTCGGTGGCCGGATTGCTATGTATCACGCAACTCAAGCTCAGGCTGTGCAGGGGTTAAGGGGGATTCTGGTGGAAGGTGGAAACCCGGGGCTATTATCCCAAGAGGAACGTGAAGCCAGATTATTACATGATAAAAACTGGGCACAGCGCTTCCGTTCAGAACCTATAGCGGCAGTTTTAGCGGATTGGTATCAACAGCCTGTATTTGCGGATTTACCTGAGGCGCAACGTCTCAGGCTTATTCAGATCCGTAGCCAGAACAGGGGCAGTAGTATTGCAGATCTGCTGGAAAATACCTCACTTGGGCACCAGCCGTATCTGCTCCCGGAATTACAAAAACTGGCAGTGCCTTTTATTTATTTATGCGGTGAACATGATCAGAAATTTAAGGGCATAGCGCAACAGTTTGCATTGCCATTAAAAATAATTTCTCAGTCTGGACATAATGTCCACAGTAGTAATCCTGCGGGTTTTTCAGCCGCAGTGAACCACTTTTTATCACTTTTTGGCTAAGGACGTTTAATAATGCTCTACCCATGCGAAGAAAAATTATATGCGCCGATTGACTGGCAAGACTGTTCTAATGGATTTGAAGATATTCTTTATCATAAATCTACTGATGGTATCGCTAAAATCACAATCAATCGCCCACAAGTGCGCAATGCCTTTCGTCCTCTGACAGTTAAAGAGATGATTCAGGCTCTGGCAGATGCACGTTATGACGATAGCATCGGCACAATTATTCTGACCGGAATGGGAGAAAAAGCCTTCTGTGCTGGCGGCGATCAGAAGATCCGGGGCGATTATGGTGGTTATCAGGATGATATGGGAACACATCATCTGAATGTACTGGATTTCCAGCGTCAGATTCGTACCTGTCCAAAACCAGTTGTTGCTATGGTTGCCGGATATTCCATTGGTGGCGGGCATGTTCTGCATCTGATGTGCGATCTGACCATTGCCGCAGATAATGCGATTTTTGGACAAACCGGCCCTAAAGTCGGCTCTTTTGATGGTGGATGGGGTGCATCTTATATGGCCCGGATAGTCGGACAGAAGAAAGCCCGCGAAATCTGGTTCCTGTGCCGCCAGTACAATGCTCAGGAAGCGCTTGATATGGGATTAGTTAATACTGTCGTTCCTTATGCTGAGCTGGAGAAAGAAACTGTACGCTGGTGCCGTGAAATGCTGGAAAACAGCCCGATGGCGCTGCGTTGCCTGAAAGCTGCCCTGAATGCAGATTGTGATGGACAGGCGGGTTTGCAGGAGTTGGCCGGGAACGCCACCATGCTGTTTTATATGACTGAAGAAGGGCAGGAAGGGCGTAACGCATTCAATGAAAAACGTCACCCTGATTTCAGTAAATTCAAACGTAACCCATGATGCGTAAAGCAACTCTTTATCATTACAGCCTGCCGATGGAGGCAGGTGTTATCCTGCGTTATCAGCGCCTGAAAACCCGCGATGGTTTTCTGGTTCATATACAGGAAAATGAGGAACACGGCTGGGGAGAAATTGCTCCGCTGCCGGAATTCAGCCGTGAAACACTTGAGCAGACAGAACAAGCCGCAGTAGCGTGGTTAACGCGCTGGTGTCAGGCAGGAAAAGGCGCAGAGAAAGAACCGGAACAGAGTGAATTACCTTCTGTTGCATTTGGTATCAGTTGTGCGCTTGCTGAATTGCGGGGGGAATTGCCGGAAGAAGCTGACTATCGCAAAGCACCATTATGTACCGGCGATCCTGATGATGTGATCCTGCATCTGGGGAAAATGGCCGGACAGAAAATTGCGAAAGTGAAAGTAGGTTTATACGAGGCTGTACGGGATGGCATGGTTGCTAATGTTTTGTTGGAAGCTGTGCCTGAACTCCGGCTAAGACTGGATGCTAACCGCAGTTGGACACGCACTAAAGCGGATGGATTTGCCAAGTATGTCAATCCGGATTATCGCCAGCGTATTGCTTTCATCGAAGAACCTTGCAAAACCCGTGAAGAGTCACTGGATTTTGCTCGCGAAACCGGTATTGCTATCGCATGGGATGAAAGTGTCCGGGAAGACAGTTTCACGGTAAAAGCTGAAGCCGGTGTTGCTGCTATTATCATCAAGCCAACTTTGGTTGGCAGTATTGACCGTTGCCGTCAATTAATTACTGAAGCTCATCAGGCAGGATTGGAAGCTGTTATAAGCTCAAGTATTGAAACCAGTTTTGGTCTGACGCAACTGGCCCGTTTAGCACACTGGCTAACGCCGAATACACTCCCGGGATTAGATACTCTGAATTTGATCCGGTCACAACTTATTCGTTGCTGGCCAGACAGTGACATTCCTTGCCTCGAATCAGATAAACTGGAAATCGCATGGAGCCATGAATGTCATTAGCGTCGTTTAACCAATGGCCTTGGCATCATTGGGCGGTTTGTGCTCCGGAAAAACAAGCTGCCTTGTTGTATGGAAAACCCCTGACATGGCAGCAGCTAGCGACAAAAATTAATACTATTGCAGATTGTTTCCGGCAACAGGGGGTATCAGAAGGCAGTGGAGTGATCCTGAGGGGGAAAAATAGTACCGATTTTTTGCTCTGTTACTTTGCGGCCCTACAATGTGGGGCAAGAGTACTGCCACTGAATCTTCAACTCCCCGAATCATTGCTGGTGGAGTTACTTCCCCGGCTGAATATGGCATTTGTGGCTGATTTTACCGGTTCCCCTTCATCGGTTATTCAGGCAACGGAACTTAACTGGCAAACTAAGTTTACAGTTACGTCAGGAAAATATGTTACAAGGGACTTAATTCCATGGGATGAGCATCGCCCGGCCAGTATGATCCTGACTTCAGGATCTTCCGGGCTGCCTAAAGCCGTTGTGCATTCTATGAAGGCTCACTTTGCCAGTGCAAAGGGCGTTCTTTCCTGTATAGATTTCGGTTCACATGATCGCTGGTTATTATCACTGCCCTTATACCATGTTTCAGGTCAGGGAATACTCTGGCGCTGGTTGCTGAAAGGTGCAGTGCTGGTATTAGAAGACATGCGCTCTCTGGACAGGGCTTTATCCGGTTGTACTCATGCCTCCTTAGTGCCAACGCAATTATGGCGCTGGCTGTCTCAGCCGCATGAATATAAACAGACTTTGAAAGATGTGTTACTGGGCGGGGCAATGATACCGCAGGAGCTTGTTCAACAGGCTGGAGCGCTAGGCATTCGCTGCTGGTGTGGTTATGGCCTGACTGAAATGGCTTCAACAGTCTGCGCAAAGCGTGCAGATGGTTCACCGGGGGTGGGAACACCATTGCCGGGCAAAGAGATCCGTTTGCAGGATGATGAGATACAGATCAGGGCAGACAGCATTGCGATGGGATATTGGTCTGATGGGAAATTACAGCCTCTGCTTAACGAAAATGGCTGGTTTTCCACCCGTGATCGGGGCGTCTTTGAGCGGAATGAACTGTGTATTCTCGGGCGTCTCGACAATCAGTTTTTCAGCGGTGGAGAAGGTATCCAGCCGGAAGATATCGAGCGAATCATTAACCTGCATCCCGAAATTCAGCAAAGTTTTGTTGTTCCTGTACCCGATCCTGAATTTGGGCATCGGCCTGTCATGGTAATCGAAACAAACTCACCTAAACTTACAACAACACTTTCTAGCTGGCTTTCGGATAAACTTGCTTCATTTCAGCAGCCTGTAGCCTGTTATTTACTGCCTGAGCAGTTAAAGAATGATGGAATAAAAATTCCACGACAGCAGGTTAAACAGTGGGTACTGCAAAAATACGTTACCTGCATATCTTGATTAATCTAGATAGTTTATTAATTTTATAGTTTATGGTATTTACTAAATTCCAGTAAAATGGCTTGCAACAAGTAGTGGCAATTACCAATTAGATAAGAAGGAAATGATATGAAAGGTTTTATTGCTGTCAGTGCTGCTAGTCTGCTCTTTATGACTGGTACAGCAAATGCAATTTCTGTAAATGTTGAAGCAGGAAAGCACTATACCAGTACATCTGCGGGAATTGGTGATAAAAATGCGGGGTTCTCCCTGAACGGAAACTGGGCCCGCAGTGATCATAATGGTCAGTTGGGTAGTCTGGGACTGGCCTTTGCTCTGCCTGTTGGGCCGCTGACAGCCAGTGTTGGCGGTAAGGCTCTCTATCTGTCGCCAAAAGTCGGAAAAGATGGCGCTGCATTAGCTGCTGGTGTTGGTCTCAGTGTAGCGGTAACACCATCACTATCATTATATGGTGAAGCTTATGGTGCTCCATCAGGTTTTACTTCAGGTATTGACTCTTATACAGAAGCTAACGGTGGCGTCCGTTATCTCCTCTTCAGACCATTGAGTGTTGAAGCTGGTTATCGCGTAATTGATCTAAAAGGAAAAGGCGGGGATCGCAGTAATAAAGTGTCAGATGGCTTTTACATTGGCGCAGGCGTGAATTTCTGATATCTCCACTGACATTATCCGCATCTATAAGGATGCGGATATGCCTTTCTCACGTGGCGTAATGGATTAGCCAACCTCGGGCAGCATGCCTGTAACAATGCCAACCTGAATAGCAATAACAGCAATACCGCACAGGAAAATAAGGACGAGTGCCGGGTTACCACCTTTCACACGATATCCTCCCTGATTTTCTTTGCGACAGCGCCAAACCAGCAGGCAGGGGAGTAACAGAGCCAGAATTGACAGCGCAACGGCAGCGAAGGTCAGCGCCATCACAAAGTTAGGGTAGAACAGAGCGCAAAGCATGGGGGGCACAAAAGTTATCAAGCCGGTTTGCAGACGCTCTTTGGCATGATTGCGGCGTTTTAGCAGGTCAGCAAGATAATCAAACAGACCCAGAGAAACACCCAGAAACGATGTCGCCAGTGCGAGGTCAGCAAACAGATGAACAGCAAGTTCAACTTTGGGTGACGCAACAACTTCTCGGACGGCCTGCAATAATCCATTCAATCCTGACTGTTGTGCCAGAATCCCGACAAAGGTATTGGAAGAAATAGCACCAAGAGTCACTAACTGCCACAGGATATAAGCACTCAGCGGAATAGCACTACCGATAAGAAATATCTTCCGCAGCTTATTTGTATCCCCGCCCATATAGGCAACGATGCTTGGCACACTGCCATGAAACCCGAATGAAGTAAAAATTACCGGAATGGCTGACAGAACAAGCCCTTTTTCTATTGGCATAGATATTAGGTTGATCTTGTCAACATGAGGCATCATCACGCCAAGAACGAGCACCAGAAAAATGACTTTAGCAGTAAATAGCAGGCGATTAATTAAATCAACAGATCGGGTACTAATGCAGACGACACTTCCGGCGACCAGTGTAAATATAATGATCCCGATAGAAACAGAAATGTCTTTCTCTAACCAAGCCGATAAACTGGCAGCCAGCAACTCACCAGCACCACTGATATAGGCGGTTGTCAGAGCATACATCAGAAATAGCATGCTGAACCCTGTTAACACCTGCCCACCGACGCCCAAGTAGCGTTTTGCGATAGTTCCCAACCCGGTATTGGCTTTATTATATTGATAAACTTCTACCAGCAGGAGTGCGGTATAACTCATCAAAGCCCATAGGCCAACTAACATGGCCAGTGTTGTACTAAAACCTACACCTGCCGCAGCCAGAGGCATGGCGAGCATTCCTGCCCCAATCGTCGTTCCGGCGACGATAAAAATACTGCCAGTAGTGCGATTCTTCACGCGATCCTCGTCTCTGAATATATTGATAAAATAGTAATAAGAGTGGCAGAGTAAAGGATTGGTGTATGGCTGTCAAATTCGCGATACATAGATCGTAAAGAAATAATTACACTGTGTGCTAAAACTGAGAAGTAGATTAAAAAAGCAAATTGAATAAATGAATCTAATTTTGAAGTGCTGTACCTGTGGAAGCTCGTCGAAAAGAAAAAGAATTCTAGTAATAGCCTTTATATTACAGATTATGGCTGTTATTCGATTAGCCGGTTTAGCTTTATTAGCGCTTTGGTATCGCCATCTGAACCGAGAATAACGTATGGTAGTATGCCTGAAAGTAGAAAAGAAAAAACCCGATATCCTGAGATAACGGTTTTTTCTTATACAGTGCCAGTTCTGTGAATTGAACGGATGACTGGCTGATTACTATTCTTACTTAGCGAATTATTTTTCGGTTAATAACGCCCAGACGCATCACAAAAAGTAACCAACTCATTAGCAATAATAACCCGCCACCTACCACTGTTACCCGAATATTAGTGGTATCGAGAAATCCCCCTGCCAACATGACTATCAGCGTTGCCAGCGCCTGAATGGAACTGATAGAACCCATGATTTCTCCCTGTTCATTCTCCGGCGCAAGATTTGAGATACAGCTTATCAAACCAGTCAATGCAAAACCCATCGAGGTGACGAAAAGAGTAATGAATATATGCAGGTAAATAACATTACTGACCATTGAAATGGCTATGACGGCAAGTGATGACACCACAAGGGAATATCGTACCATATTTTCAGGTTTAGTGACTTTGGCAACACGCCTTACCACCAGATATTGGAATAATGCATAGGTCGCTCCCATTATGGCGAGAAAAGATCCAATCTGGAACGAACTGAAACTGTAAATATCCAGAAGATAAGCGGGCAGGAAAGATTCAAACAGCCACCAGCCAGCAACAAAAACTGTCCAGATAGTAAATGCCATTCTCAGATTAGTGTGGCTGTAGGCTTTTGCAATTTGAACCAGACCGGAAAATGCATTTATTTTTTCCTGTGTATGTTTTTCCAGAGTATCGGGATATGTAACCAAAGTGTAGATAAATAGCAGAGCAAAGATAACAGCCATAATCACAAAGGGTGTCATATACCCGTTGAACTGCCACAGAGATACATTAGTTAGCCAGCCTCCGATTGGCGGCCCTATCACCCAAGCCAGACCCAGAGCAGTCTGGATCATAGAGAGATTTTTAGTTTTATTTCCCGGTTTGCTGATATCCGCCATGCTTGCCTGCGCAATTGCCACGTTACCCGCCATCATTCCGGCTAGCAAACGGCTAATCAGTAGTAGTCCTGCTGATGTTTCAACGACTGCGTAGCCACTGGCAGCAAAAGCTATAGCAGTACCCGCTACAGTAATTAACATCATTTTTCTGCGGCCATAAATATCCGACATTTTGCCTAGTATGGAAGCACCAAAAAACTGGCCCAAAGGATAGATTGCAAGGAAAATCCCCAACATAACTACCTTTTTCTGATGATCCCATCCTTCCGGGAAAAGTGAAGCGGCATCAGAAATCATTATGTGTGGAAATATCGCCACCACCATTCCCAAACCGATAAAATCAAGTAGCGCAACCAACACCAGATACCAGATCAGATCCGGTTTTTCTTTCATTTTCGTACTCCTCAAATTTACTCATTTAATACAGATGACAGAAGGATTCAGTTGCCATCTGTTTCTCAATCAAACTGAGAATTGCTTCTTTATTTGTTGGCTGCTCTCACTCATCCCGATCATAGAGTTATCTCTGCTCACCGGGGGTGAGCCCCCTTATCGCCGAGACGCATTTTGAAATCCATTGTGTATCTATTAGTCATTATCTTTTCTTTTATTTCATCATAATTTAATTGCTAAATAAGGCTATTTATTAATAATATTCGGTATTAATTGTTATGATTTTGATTTCGTTCAATAATATCCCTTTTCAGAAGGGAAGTTAATAATTGGTAGTTTATTAATTAGTCAGGTTGTTTTATTTGGATTTACTCTAAGAGTATAGTTGGCGACTTGATTATTAGTGATTTTGTTAATCCACCATTATTTAATCTGTTGTTTTTTTTAATATTAATTTTATTTTTTTTTGACTGTGTGAAGTATCAGCTTTTTCGTATAAGAAAATATTTTTATGCATATTTTTAAAATCTATTTTTTAGATAAATTCATTGCCGGATAAATAATGAATATTATTGTAATCCTCATAGCAATAATATTTAAATTAATAAAACATCAACAAAAAGATGATTAGATCAACCACATGAATGATCAGATATTATCCACGTTAGAAAATTAAATTTTTAACACTTGCCCCTAACATTAGGTTTTTTATTTGGTCAGATAGTTTGATGGTTATGTGGGAGTTACGTAGCTAAAATTTAGCTTGTAGGAATATGTTAAAATGCAGAATCGGTAAGTTATGAGAGGACAGGGGAATGACCCGCCTAACTGGTGAGGTATCTGGATTTCATCGCATATCTAATCCTGTTCTTGGTTTATCGTAGTATAGGTTTTTATGAGATAACTGAAGGATTAGAAATGGGGGAGAGTTCGATATCGCTCTGAATAAAGAAAAGTTGCACTCGGGGCCTTAGAAATGAAAAACCCGAGAAAGCGGGTTGTGATGAGTTGACTGCTTATTGTGCAATACGTTCACAAGCTATTTTGTAGGTTTTCAAATATTTCTGTTTAACGACTGTTATCATCTAAATAGCTTTTCAAAATGATAGGAGTAATCCTTACCCCACGTGACACGCGGGGTAAGGAACACCGCATGCTGATACTCTCACTATTATGAAAAGGTATATAGATCACAATCTTTTCATCTATCACCTGATAGACAAGAAGATTGTTTGATTTGTTAAATTTATATTCAACATATTTGTTTTCTCCTTTTAATCGAGTGCCAAAATCCAGTATTTCACTACTGGATTTTTTATTTAGTTTAATTGTAAAAAACATGTAAAAACGACTAATGCAAAATAATTGCATCGGTTAATTGTGGAATTTTAGATTTTGGGATAAATGAAGATTAGCGTTTCCGCTTAAACAATCGAATTATTAATTTGTATTATAATTTAAATGTAAAAATATAATGAGCGCATTTACTCTAGGGTAGTTCGTGTTTTTTCAATACATTTCAATTGATTAAAGAGTGATACTCAATCGAATAGAAGCTAACACACGAGAAGATCATATTCCACCAGCTATAAAAATCTCCCACAGTACCTTTCTTAACTTATATCTTGTAACAAAATTATTCTTGCTCTTTTTTGCAGTTAGTTAACTGTTGCATTACACCATCATTGGGCGGGTTACCAATCGTAATTGTTACTATACCGTAATGAGGGGAAAAGTCTTCACTAAATGCACCATCATCATATTTAAACATCCGTTCTGACATTAGCTTTCTGCCATCTGGCGTTACTGGTGGTGCGGTCATAGCCATTTCATGTCCAATATAACCACCTGAATTCATTCCATGAATAGTCATAACTCCATTTTCAAAAGTCATTCTGGTTTTTAATGCCGGTAGCGGAAAGGAATACTCACTCCCCTTGTCTAATGCTACATAATTCATTAGTCGACCTATTTTACAGTTGTATATTCCGTTATATTTACTGTATTCAGCATCACATCCTGTTAAAGTAAGCCGGCTAATGTCATAATTAACTTTTTCATCTTATCCCTTAGATTCTGTCAAAAAATGGTATTTATTGATTCATAAAAACAATAGCCCATTACAGGGCTATATCATCACATTGAAGCTAAATTCTCTGACAGAAGTTTAAAAAACATAATCACAAATACAACAATTGCACCAATGATTATTAGCTTTTTATTTTTCATTTTTTCTCCGAGATGTTATCAGATAATAAATTTGAGGTGCAATAATATTACAGAAAAACAGGAAATAAAAAAGCCCCCTCAGTATTGTTTTCACTACCGATTTTTTGGCATTGTTAAGCGACGCTGAGTCGTTTTTTTGTGTCTGACTGAAGTTCACTCTAGGCTATCCCAATCAGGAAGGTTGTTAACTTTTTTTCGCCATCGATGATATGCAGCCATAGATACGCCAAAAATAATACCGGCAAAGGCACTTGAGATAATTGCAATAACGGGTTGCATACCCTCATTTTGCCAAGCAAAAAACCACATGAGAAGTCCCCACGTAGGTCCGAACCATATCCCCAACGGTATTGCAGTTTGCCAAAATGAGGCAAAAGGGAGTGGTGGTATCTTGAAGCCCATTCTCCATAATATACGTAGCAAAGGGGGAGCATAATTGCTACTCCACATTTTTTTATTTTCCATGATGGTAATAGCACGCTCTTTTCGTTGTTCAAAAGTCATACCTTTCCACCTTGAATTATTCTAAGGATTTTATAAAGACACAAAGCCCATAGTGCCTACTTCTTCTCATCCATCAAAATAATTTTTTTGGCTGTTTTGCCAACGATCATTTTGTTAATTGCTTTTATCTTGTCTTCTAGATTATCAGTTGCTGCACTGGCAAGTAAGCTAATATTAAGAACAGCACTTTTGAATTTTACAGCTGCATTTTTATTAAGAGAAAAATAGATATTTTTGTGAAGAAGATTTCAACGCCCCAGAATTTTAAGCATCTATTTTTTATTTCCTTTTCACCGCAATCTACCAAAAAACAGTAGCACCGTTAGTTAGCATTCCTTTTGTATTATAGCTTGCATTTTCAATAATTACTGTGAAGATTTCTTGTCTGGCTGAGCTTGGTGTTTTTCGTCAGAAAATTTACTAACTACATTTTTAGGCGTAGTTACACTGTATATATTGTTATTTATGGGCATGTCTTGGACAACCGTTGGGCACCTTGCCTCCTCATCCTTTACTATATCTGGATTTGAATTGGACAATTTTACCTTGATATTCGGCATAGTTCAGTACGGTAATTATGCTAAATTTGTTGATTTTTTACTTAGATGGGATCATGCCCTTAGATTTAAACTATGCAGCAATGCCTTCACTTTGTTGTTTTCAATTCCGGTTTGGGCACATAGTTTTGACTTGCTTGTCATGAGTTGGCCCCGACTTGCTCGTGAATCTGTGCGTATCTTGCAGGTGGGATATAATCCTTTTTATCCACTGCCGAATAGCCTGATCCCTGATGTTCAATATTCGAGTTAATGCTGGAACACCTCCAGCTTTCTTGATCATTACTTCCAATGCACTCATATGGAGTCTCCTTTTTCGTTAATAGTTATAAAAAAACACAATAACTACTTTAAAAAGTAACGTCTTATTTACTATGAAAATAAAAGACTCGCTTGTATATTTGAGACATGAAAGAATCAAGCAAGCGAGACTCGCAAAAAAGATATAAGTCAAGTATCGTCCGAAGGAGAGTGGTCAAACATTGCGCCGTGGGATAGTAAACGCTATTAGATGGCTCCACAATTATTTGTTTTCCGGTAAAGGGTGACAGCATGGAAGCAGTTATTCTGGACGTAACAGTAATAGGAATTGATACCTCCAACAAGATAGTTATTGATAGTAAAGTGTATATAATTTAACAAGATGGCCTGAAACGACTTAAGTGTTTTTATAGGCGATCAGGCGGAAAAATACTTATAAGAAGTTATAACTGCGATGAGTACGAAGATGAGGTTGCTGATGAAAACTAAGTGAACATTATTGGTAAAATGTTCTGGTATTCCGTTTTAGATTTCTGAAGTTTTAACTTACTGAGGTTATGGAATGGATAATTTTAAGATAAAAATAAAACATCATGTTGACCACGTTAAAAACGTTGGACAACACTGCACCACCGAAGAAACAACTAAGCAAGCATTGATATTGCCTTTTTTAGATATTCTTGGTTTTAGTCCGTATGATCCGCAAAAAGTTAAAGCGGAGTACGGAGCTGACTTCCCGGGAGTTAAGGCAAATGAGCGAGTTGATTATGCCTTGTTTTGTCAGGGTGTTCCTGTGATGTTTATCGAGGCAAAAGGATACAGCGAAAAACTGGATAACCATTGTCCGCAGTTATCTAGATACTTTAACTCCACTCCAGAAGTAACCATTTCAGCAATTACAAATGGCTTAGAATGGCGTTTTTTCACTGATTTAAAACAAAAAAACGTAATGGATCCTAATCCATTTTTGCGCATCAAAATGGATGAAGTGAGCGATGCCGATGCAAGTCAGCTTTTTCGTTTTAGGCACGATAAATTCAAACCAGAAGCGCTAAGGACTCTTGCAGAAGAGAGCGTTTATTTATCCGCATTTACGAAAACGATTAGTGCTAGTCTGAGGGATATAGATGGTGAATTCGTGAGATATGTTGCAAGCAGATCTAACGTAGAGCGCCAGCTAAATCAGAGATTTATTGAATCTATTACACCATTAGTAAAGCAGGCAGTTGAGAAATCTGTTAGTGCGATGGTGGTTTCCGGTCTTTCAAATAAACATACTCCAATTGATGGAGTTCAAGATGAGGTAGAGCCTCAGGAAACACTGAAAGAACCAGATGAAATAGTAGATCCAGATAATCCAAATATTGTGACTACGAAAAAAGAGTTAACGCTATTTGAGAAAGCAAAATCAATTGTTGGTGAGTCTGTTGATTTGCAATATAAGGATACGGAATCCTATTTCAGTATCCTTTATCAAGGTAAATCAAATAGATGGATAATAAGATATTTCGATAAGAAGAATAAGCCTTATATCCAGATCCCTATTGAATTAACTGACATATTGCTTAACGAAATCAACAGGGCTGGACTCTCAGCCAGTAACTCACGAATATTTATAGAAATGCCTGAAGATATTTTAAGGATAACAGGCATCATCCTTGATGCTTTTGAATTCGTCAAAAATGACGATAATTTTAGGAAAAAAACTCAATAATCATAATGGCCACCACATTGGTGGCTTGCGTCGAGCGGGTATTGAAAATTTCCGATTCCACGACCTGCGTCACACATGGGCAAGCTGGCTTGTTCAGGCTGGAGTACCTTTGAGCGCATTGCAGGAAATGGGGGGGTGGGAATCAATTGAGATGGTGAGGCGGTATGCACATCTAGCGCCCAATCATTTGACAGAGCACGCTAAAAAGATCGATGCCCTGATAATCAGTCATGACACAAATATGACACAAGAGACTATCAGGGCATTCGGGTCAACGTCATAACACGTTGATTTTATTTGGTGCCGGCTACCGGAATCGAACTGGTGACCTACTGATTACAAGTCAGTTGCTCTACCAACTGAGCTAAGCCGGCGAAATTTGGCGGAAGGATAGAGATTCGAACTCTAGGATGGTTTCCCATCGGCGGTTTTCAAGACCGCTGCCTTCGACCGCTCGGCCATCCTTCCATGGCGCGAGATTATGCCTATATCTCTGGAATGTGTCTAGCCCCCGAAAGGAAAAAATTGTTATTTTTTTACTGTTTGCTCAATCTTCGAACGCCGGTGGCCTTTTTATCCACTAACCTGCTAGTATTAACACAACTCAATGACTTATTTTATTGCAAATTGAATTAAAGTTAACCATAGATATCTTCACATGAAAGGTAGCCATTCAAAGAATGTATAAACAAGCACCTATTAAGCCATCTGCTATCCCCCGTTTTTATGCACTGTTTATTATTCTGCTTTTTACGTCTCTATTTTTATTTGGGTATAACTATTTTGATAGTTGGTTGATGGAGAAAAAATATGCAGTCAGCAGTGTGACAGCTAAAATGCGATTGCAGATTACAGATTATCGCTACCATGCAGGGCGTATCTTTGAACAGTCTAATTCCCAGTCATTATCTTCTTTGGGGATTGTACCTACATTGGAAGTAGGTCCTAATATTTATTGGCTGGAAAACAATAGCAAAAATATCGATGCGATTATTTTTGGTAGTTACAATGATTCAAGTGTTCAATTGGCTCAGAAACTATCCCATTATCTCGAAATTCTCTGGGGCTCGC
Source organism: Xenorhabdus stockiae (assembly GCF_002632825.1). GTDB lineage: Bacteria > Pseudomonadota > Gammaproteobacteria > Enterobacterales > Enterobacteriaceae > Xenorhabdus > Xenorhabdus stockiae. The sequence continues at coordinate 21,599 of NZ_NJAJ01000001.1, read as the reverse complement.
GCAACGAATATGAGTCTATGTATTATCTCAATGGTAAGGATAACAATTTACTACTGGTGACAACTCATCCTATTTTAAAGCCGGAAATCAGATTTAAGGAAAGTTATCTGACCCTGAGCTCTGATTTTAAGCGTTCTGAAATGCTGGCTCAGTCAATAGCGCTGGATGAAAGGGAAAGTATCTCATCTATTCATTCATTGCGCGGAGAGAATATTTATTTCTATACCTATAAAGCCGCATTCAACTCACCTGGGCAATTAACCACCGTTATTGCCTTTGATCTACCAATTAATAACCTCTTACCGGTTGATATGCCAGCGGCAAATTTTCGGCTGAACTCAAACAATGAATACGATATTGACAAAACAAGTAAAGTTGATGTTTCTTTAAACGGTTTTTGGTTAGAGTTTTCTCAGCCACTGAATATTGTCCCGTATAAATTGATATATCAGGTTCCACTGAAAGCACTTGTTGTGGATTTATTGCTCAGAAATATTTGGCTGTTACTTTCCATATTGCTTTTCTTATTACTCTCATTCAGTGGTTTATTTTATATCCGCCGGCGATATATCACACCTAATGCTTCAATGGATCAGGAACTGAAAATCAAAAACTCTTTGGAAAATGATATTGTTTCCAATATACCCATTGGGTTGCTGATTTATGATTTTTCATCTAACCAACTGATTAGTAGCAATAAAATTGCCGAAAAACTGCTGCCTTATCTTGATTTGGATAAGGTTAAGATAATGGCAGAACAGCATCATGGTGTTATTCAGACCTCGATTGAGGATGCTGTTTATGAAGTAAAAATGTATAGCAGTAATTTATTGCCTGAAACATACCTTTTCTTATTTCAGGGGCGTGATCAGGAGGTAATGATCAATAAGCGGTTACAGCTTGCTCAACGAGAATATGAGAAAAGTGTGTACGCCAGACGTTCCATGTTGCTAAATATTAATAATGAAATAAAAAAACCTATTCAGGAGTTGAACGATCTTGTTATTCAGTTGAAAGAAAAGTCGCAAGATGAAGACATCCAATATTCATTGGATAGGCTGCTGTTAAAATCAGAATATATTACTGACTGGGTTGAAAATATATCATTACTCAATGGATTAGAGTCAGATGACTGGAAGCCTACTAATGAGATATTCTCTTTATCCTCGCAACTGGAAAATATATTAAAAATATTTCTTCCAACACTCAATGCTAAGAGTCTGAAGGCTTATTATCATTTTAACATTCCTCATGAATCCATATTCAATGGTGATGGGCAAGCAATAAGCAAAATAGTTTCATTATTATTAAATTATGCTATTACAACAACTAGTTATGGGAAAATATCACTTAATGTCAGTACTTCCGGTAAATATAACAGTCACATACAGATTGAGTTAATCGATAGTGGTTCAGGTCTTAGCGAGAAAGATCTGAATAGTTTAAATTATCCTTTCTTACATAAATTAGCAGAAGATAAATATTATACAAATTCTGGGTTAGCCTTTTATTTGTGCAATCAGTTATGTAAAAAGATGGGAGGAAATCTTCAAATTAACAGTAAACTGGGGCTGGGAACGCATTATGTTGTTAGTTTGCCGTTGTCTCAACAAGATGAAGATATAGAGATCCCGCAACTATTGGAAGGGGTTATTGCCCTAGTAGATATCAGTAATCCTGAAATTAAAAAAATAATCCATAATCACCTTGATAATTATGGAGCAACATATTTTGAAAAAAGCACAGAAAGTGTTACGGAAGAATACGATATTATTCTTACTGATAAACAGAACAAAACAAAAAAGCCAACTATATTATTAGTAGGTAATTTAGTAGGGTTTAAGCAAATGCAAGCGGGTTTGATTCAGTGTAATTACAATTTTGTTGGTGATGTTATCAATGCGATATCGCTGCTGATTGAAGAAAATTTCAGCTTAATCGAGCCTGACGAGATCGCCTCTGATCTGAAACCAGAATCAGATTTTGTTCAAAATGTAGATAGTAATATTTGTAATACCCTCAAAAGTTATCACACGCAGTTGGTAGACAGTAATTATAGGAAATTATTTATAGAGACGGTACCGATGGATGTTACTAAGCTGTATACTGATATGGAACGCTATGACTTAATATCACTTTCGCAAACGGTACACCGCCTTAAAGGTGCGTTTGCTATGTTAGACTTTAAATTGCTAAAAACATTATGTGAGGCGTTGGAACAACACATAGCAGACAATAATGAAGTAGAAATCAAAAGTAGCATCAGCCGTATTGATTCCTTTGTCACAAAGCTGTTGCAGCCAAGGTAACCAATAATATGAATAACCTTAATGTCATTATTGCAGATGACCATCCTATTGTTTTATTTGGCATCCGCAAGTCACTTGAACAAATTGAGTGGATTAATATTGTCGGTGAGTTTGAAAATTCAACTACACTGATTAATAGTTTGCCACATATAGAAGCAGATGTTCTCATAACGGATTTGTCAATGCCCGGTGACAAATATGGCGATGGCATCACCCTGATAAAATATATTAAGCGCCATTATCCGACACTGGCTATCGTCGTTCTGACGATGAACAATAATCCGGCTATTTTAAGTGCAGTACTTGAACTTGATATTGAGGGGATTGTTTTAAAGCAGGGAGCACCAACCGATTTGCCTAAAGCACTTTCTGCGCTACAAAAAGGTAAACAATTTACACCTGAAAGTGTTTCTAAATTGTTGGAAAAGGTGAATGCTAATGGTTACGGAGATAAGCGTTTATCTCCAAAAGAGAGTGAAGTGCTGCGTTTATTTGCTGAGGGGCTACTCGTGACAGATATTGCAAAGAAGCTTAATCGTAGTATAAAAACTATTAGTAGTCAGAAAAAATCTGCAATGATAAAACTGGGAGTGGATAACGATATTGCGTTACTTAATTACTTATCTTCAGTCACTATTGACAATGATATGGTTAAATAGCCTATTTGTTATTTCTTTCAGTGTAGGATCGGTGATTTATGTTGCCGATCTTATATGTGCCACTAATGTTTCTTTTAATTTCGTCAGTGATACTGGTTTTAGTAAACAATAATCCATACCGACATCAGCACAACGTTGCCTTTCCTCTGCCATTGCATTCGCTGTAATCCCAATGATGGGTTTAGTATATCCTTTATTTCTTAAATATTTTGTGAATTCATAACCATCCATATTAGGCATGTTAACATCGGTCAGAATAATATCAGTCTCGTTATTTCTCAGATATTCAATAGCATCAAGTCCGTCATGAGCCATGGCTGTTTTGAGGCCTAATGAGCTTAATTGTTCAACAAGTAAATGCCGATTGATAGGATGGTCATCAACAATTAAAATTCTAATTGTATTCAATCTGTCATCAACTTTGACTGGCGTTGTTATTGTTGAAGCAGAAGGTATGGCCATATAATTATTGTTTGATAGCAGATTATCAATAAAAGTAGCAAAATCGCTAATCTGGTAAGTGTTATGCAACCAGTAATTATTATGGGTGTTTTTGGGTGCCCCGATATGCTGCTCTGATATTTCAATATGATAATGGGCAGAATTATTGGGCTCAATAGGAAGATCACTGATTAACAATTCAGAGTCAGTGTCTTTATTCTCATCATATAAAGCAATTTGAAAATGTGCCTTTGTAAGCAAGTTGTACAGATATTTTTCTAAACAATCATTGTGAATAGCTAAGACGATTTTTTGTTGAGCATGCTTTGGAGAATAGATGTTAGTTTGGTATTTTTCCTTATCATATTTTGCACCATATAACGGAAGCCGGATAGAGAAAATACTGCCAACATATTGTTGGGATACAAATTCAATATCACCATCCATCAGGTTGATTAATTTTTCACAAATAGCTAAACCCAATCCGGTACCTTGTGATGCATTCTCTTTATTGGTACTGGTTTGAAAAAATGGTTCAAATAACTGAGCCTGCAATTTATTTTCTATTCCTAGCCCTGTATCTTTGATACTGATATACATATAGCCGTGTCTTATCGCGATGGATATAACAATGCAGCCCGTTTCTGTAAATTTAATCGCATTATTTAACAAGTTGGAAATGATTTGCTGAAGCCTCACCGGATCGTTATTAATATAGTCAGGTACATCCGGTTCAATATAGCAATAGAATCCCAGATTTTTTTTCACAATAAGGGGTAGATAATTTGAAATTACATGAGATATAATTTCTTTACAGCTGAATTCTTTGGCATCAATTTTCAATTGATTAGATTCTATTTTGGAGAAATCAAGAATATCACTAATAATCTTTAACAGCAGTGATGATGAATTATTCATTGTCGATAATAACCGAGCAGCTTCCGGTGACAATGGATAGGACTGTAGTAATTCAAGGTTTCCGATAATGCCATATAATGGCGTCCTTAATTCATGACTCACTGTTGCCAGAAACATTGATTTTGCCTGGTTGGCCTGCTCTGCGGCTGAGGCCATTTCCTGTAATGATTTCTCCATTTTTGCCCGGGTACTGATATCAATCAGAACACAGATTGCGACTTCTTCATTGCGATAGCGTGAATGTACAAAACTAATTTGCAGATGATTATTATTGCTGGTGACAACATCAATGTAGCTGCTGCTTTTATCGCAAATGATATCGATAATGCGTTTTTGATCCTCAAACGTCAGCATTCTAGTATAGTTGTGTGCAAGTTCATTACTTAATATATTAGCACCATCACTAATCCGTAAGATACTGATGCCGACAGGAGCTGAGGCGACAATCTTATGGTTAAACTGCTCATTTTCTTCAAGGCGAAGAGCATTATTTTCAGCAGGAGAGAACATTTTTCTCTCAAATAACCAAACAAAAAAGATAATCAGAATCGCAGAGGTGATATTAAGAATAATACTGTTAATGATTTTATGCTTGAATGCATTAAAAATATTCATTAAGGGTTCTGAATATACCACACTGAATGATGAGGGTGCTAAACGCCGTTTTAATAATAAATGAGAAAAGCTTTCACTATAACCAAAATAAGGCACCTGCGTATTGTAGCCAATCGTGTTGGATTTATTACTATTCTTTGCAGGATAATATAACTCAGGCTTGTTATAATGATTTAGTAGTGTAAGAGTAATATTCCTGTCATGATCGGGGATAAAAGTATCCAGCCTGATAGATTGTTCGACGCCTATCATTGCAATCATTTTTCCATTGCTATAAATAGGGGAAAGGATATAAAAACTACCACTATCGGAACTTGTATTTGGCGCTGCCCAATAGATATTTTGATTTTTTCCTTTCTCTTGGTCAAATATCAGACGTCGGTAGTTTTCATAAACCATTTTTTTTAGTATGTCAGGATCGGTTATTGTCCCGCGAATTGGAGAATTCATCATGCACATACTTTGAATATCGACTAAAAAAACCTGATTAATACCCTGTGGCATAACAATATTATCTTTCCAGAAGAAGAACAACTCATTTAATGATTTTAAGTAGTGGTCTTGTTCATTACTCAGAAAGTCACAATTAGAATGGATACTCAGCGGTGTATACAAAAAATGGGAGTTATTATGTGGCAGGTTAATAGTCAGTTTTTTTTCATTTTTATGGGATAAATATTTTTCCGTCATATATTGGAGATCATGCAGAGTAGCAGTCGTATTCCGAATATAGGAGAACATTATATCGTAGACAGTATTATAGTCCTGACGAATATCTGATTTACCCTTATTAAAAATATTAGCCAGATAGAAAGTGGTTAATAAAGCGCCTAATGCCCATAACATAAAACCAAGTACCCGAAAAAGGTAGCGGGATATCTTTAGTGATGTATGAAATGAAGATAGATATCTCAAGAGGTCGCCTGATAAAAATGTGGTCAATAATAACTGTTAACAGCATATACTAGTGTAGCAGGGAATACAAAGTAGCATTTGGTACTAAAAAAAATCACATAAAAAAGCAGGTATTTTTTATACCTGCTTTTTTTAATGTATCAGTGGTTCAGAAAAAGAGGTTGTTACTCCTGATTTTCTGCTCCATTACCTTCTTCATCAGAAGGCGTGACTATATTACCGTCTTCGTCTTCGTCATCATCAGGTTCAGCTACACGCTGCAAGCCAACCACTTTTTCATCTTCTGCCGTGCGGATCAAGGTAACTCCTTGAGTATTACGGCCGACGGTGCTGACTTCAGACACTCTGGTGCGTACTAATGTTCCGGCATCAGTAATCATCATGATTTGATCGGTTGGTTCAACCTGAATTGCCCCAATCACATTACCGTTACGTTCACTGACCTTGATCGAGATAACGCCCTGAGTTGCACGGGATTTGGTTGGGTACTCTTTCTCTGCGGTTCGTTTTCCATAACCGTTTTCTGTCACCGTCAGGATCTGTCCTTCTCCGCGAGGAATAATCAGGGAAACGACTTTATCTCCTTCAGCCAGTTTAATACCCCGGACTCCGGTTGCAGTACGTCCCATTGCACGGACGCCTTTCACGCGAACCGTACCATCTTCCAGCGTTTCTTCCTCTTCTTCAAGGAAGCGGACAACTTTACCCTGTGCAGAGAATAGCATGACTTCATTACTGCCATCAGTCAGGTCAACACCGATCAGTTCATCGCCTTCATTCAGATTAACGGCGATAATACCGGCGCTACGCGGACGGCTGAATTCGCTGAGTTTAGTCTTCTTAACAACGCCGCTTGCAGTTGCCATGAAGATATTCAGACCTTCTTCATATTCACGTACCGGCAGAATAGCGGTAATGCGTTCATCCTGACCTAATGGCAACAGGTTGACGATTGGGCGGCCACGGGCTCCGCGACTTGCTTCTGGCAACTGATAGACTTTGAGCCAGTACATTTTGCCTTTGTTAGAGAAGCAAAGAATTGTATCGTGAGTATTGGCTACCAGAAGACGCTCAATGAAATCTTCTTCTTTGATACGTGCTGCGGATTTACCCTTACCACCACGGCGCTGGGCTTCATAATCAGACAGAGGCTGGTACTTTACATATCCCTGATGGGAAAGTGTGACCACAACATCTTCCTGATTGATCAGGTCTTCAATGTTGATATCTGCTGAGTTTTCAGTCAGTTCAGTACGACGTTTATCGTTATACTGCTCTTTGATGGCAAGTAACTCTTCCCGGATGACTTCCAGCAGACGCTCAGGGCTTTCCAGAATGAACATCAGTTCAGCGATAACTTTCAGCAGCTCGCGGTATTCATCAAGCAGCTTTTCGTGCTCCAGACCGGTCAGTTTCTGCAAACGCAGATCCAAAATAGCCTGAGCCTGTTGTTCGGTCAGATAGTACTTGCCGTCACGAATACCAAATTCTGGCTCCAGCCACTCAGGACGAGCGGCATCGTCACCGGCCTGAGCCAGCATTGCTGCAACATTACCTAATTCCCATGCCTGAGAAATGAGGTTGGCTTTCGCTTCAGCAGGAGTAGGAGCACGGCGGATTAATTCGATAACCGGATCGATATTTGCCAGCGCAATAGCCAGTGCTTCAAGGATATGAGCACGATCACGGGCTTTGCGTAGTTCAAAAATCGTTCTGCGGGTGACAACTTCCCGGCGGTGGCTGACAAATGCAGAAAGAATTTCTTTCAGGTTAAGCAGCTTAGGTTGACCCTGATGCAGAGCAACCATGTTGATACCGAATGAAACCTGCAACTGGGTGAGAGAGTACAGATTATTCAGAACAACTTCACCGACCGCATCACGTTTTACTTCGATAACGATGCGCATACCATCTTTATCGGATTCGTCACGTAACGCACTAATCCCTTCGATACGCTTATCTTTCACCAGTTCAGCGATTTTCTCAATCAGGCGAGCTTTGTTTACCTGATAAGGGATTTCATTGACGATAATGGTTTCGCGGCCATTTTTCTCGTCAGTTTCAACTTCTGCGCGGGCACGGATATAAACTTTACCGCGACCAGTGCGGTAGGCTTCCTGAATACCACGACGACCATTAATAATGGCTGCTGTCGGGAAATCAGGCCCCGGAATATATTCCATCAGGCCTTCAATACTGATATTTTCATCATCAATATAAGCCAGACAGCCATCGATCACCTCAGACAGGTTATGAGGCGGTATGTTAGTTGCCATGCCGACCGCAATCCCTGATGAACCATTCACCAGTAGATTGGGGATACGGGTTGGCATTACATCGGGAATTTGCTCAGTGCCATCATAGTTAGGCACAAAATCGACGGTCTCTTTTTCCAGGTCTGCCAGCAATTCATGGGCTATTTTTGACATGCGTACTTCGGTATAACGCATCGCAGCCGCAGAGTCGCCGTCAACTGACCCAAAGTTCCCCTGACCGTCAACCAGCATATAACGCATGGAGAATGGCTGTGCCAGACGAACGATCGTGTCGTAAACAGCGGTGTCGCCGTGTGGATGGTATTTACCGATCACATCCCCAACAACGCGGGCAGATTTTTTATAGGGTTTATTCCAATCATTTCCCAGTACATTCATCGCAAAAAGTACACGGCGATGTACGGGCTTCAGTCCGTCTCGAACATCTGGCAGTGCGCGTCCAACAATAACGGACATCGCATAATCCAGATATGAGCTTTTCAGCTCTTCTTCGATATTGACCGGGGTGATTTCTCTGGCAATGTCGCTCATGGAGCCACTGTCCCTCATACTCCGAATTCAAAGGCTTAGAATTATACCACAAATTGACAGTTTTATAAAAATCAGATGCGGGTATTTCAAGATTAAGGTGTGTATAATAGTTTCTTATCACACATCCCCATAATACTGTTACATTTTCTGTGAATCAGTTTTCTGTGAACCAGTTTTCTGTGAAGCAGTTCCTAGGAGCGATATTGCTGATGAACGCTAAAACCCCCGATTCACACACTCAATCACATACCAACGTGGATCAACAGGAAATCGAAAAATTTGAAGCAGTTGCTTCCCGATGGTGGGACCTTGACGGCGAATTTAAGCCATTGCACCGTATTAATCCATTACGCTTGAATTATATCTTGCAACGAGCCGAAGGACTTTTTGGTAAAAAAGTACTGGATGTCGGATGTGGTGGCGGAATACTGTCAGAGAGTATGGCTCGTGAAGGGGCAGATGTGACCGGTCTGGACATGGGTTTTGAGCCATTGCAGGTTGCCCGGCTGCACGCCTTGGAATCCGGTATGTCGGTGACTTATGTGCAGGAAACCGTGGAAAGTCATGCCGAACAGCATCCGCACGCCTATGATGTCGTTACCTGTATGGAAATGCTGGAACACGTCCCCGATCCGGGGTCGGCTATTCGCGCTTGTGCCAAACTGGTTAAACCTGGTGGCCATGTATTTTTTTCCACTATTAACCGTAATCGAAAAGCGTGGCTAATCGCTGTTATTGGCGCTGAATATATTTTGAACATGGTGCCAAAAGGAACACATGATGCGAAAAAATTTATCCGCCCTTCGGAGCTAATTGGCTGGCTGGATAAAACTTCCCTGAAAGATCAACATATTATTGGTCTTCATTACAATCCGTTAACAGATAAATTTCGTCTTGGACACAATGTGGATGTGAATTACATGCTTCATACCCAATCCGCTTAACAAGATCGATTAAAGGATTAATAAAACAACAAATAGATACTTTTTTTAAGTTTTTATTTTTGAGTTTCTGCCGATAGGTTTGCGAAAGTAACATCAAGTAACTACGCAGGTTATCGGCTTTTTGACAAAATTAATCCTCAAGTTATCCACAAAACTTCCCGATTTTGTACACTTGATAAAATGCGAAATTAACATTATCTTGTTATTACAGTTTTATTTACCCCCTATATATTGTGTTTCTGGACGTTTCACTGCTACTAGTTCCCAACTGACTTTCAGTCTTCTTGGGGGCATCGTGCTGTCAACGGACAGGAAAAACAATTCAAGGTGAGATACGAAAAAGAAGGTGTATTTCCTCATGAACCAGAGTCTGCTAGTAACCAAGCGTGATGGGCATAAAGAACAAATTGATCTTGATAAAATTCACCGGGTTGTTGCCTGGGCTGCCGAAGGGCTGAAAAATGTCTCAGTATCACAAGTAGAGTTGCGTTCCCAGATTCAATTTTATGACGGTATTAAAACATCCGATATCCATGAAACCATGATTAAGGCTGCTGCGGACCTGATCTCAGGTGATGCTCCGGATTACCAGTATCTGGCAGCGCGTTTAGCCATTTTTAACCTGCGCAAAAAGGCTTATGGTCAATTTGAGCCGCCAGCGTTATATGACCACGTTGTACGTATGGTCGATTTAGGTAAGTATGACAAACATTTGCTGGAAGACTACTCCAAAGAAGAATTCGAGCAAATGGACAGTTTTATTAGCCATCTGCGTGATATGGATTTTTCCTACGCAGCTGTTAAACAGCTCGAAGGCAAATATCTGGTACAGAACCGTGTTACCGGTGAAATTTATGAAAGTGCCCAGTTCTTGTATGTACTGGTAGCTGCATGCTTGTTTTCCACCTATCCGAAGGAAACACGTCTGGATTATATCCGTCGTTTTTACGATGCGGTTTCTACTTTTAAAATTTCATTACCAACGCCGATTATGGCGGGAGTTCGTACTCCAACCCGTCAGTTCAGCTCCTGTGTTCTGATTGAATGTGGTGACAGCCTTGATTCTATCAATGCAACATCCAGTGCGATTGTGAAATATGTATCCCAGCGTGCAGGTATTGGGGTGAATGCAGGCCGTATCCGTGCATTGGGCAGCCCGATCCGCGGTGGTGAGGCTTTCCATACTGGTTGTATTCCATTTTACAAACACTTCCAGACAGCAGTGAAATCCTGCTCTCAGGGGGGTGTTCGTGGTGGTGCGGCGACATTGTTCTACCCAATGTGGCATCTGGAAGTAGAAAGCCTGCTGGTGCTGAAAAACAACCGTGGTGTTGAAGGAAACCGTGTTCGCCATATGGACTATGGTGTGCAGATCAACAAGCTGATGTATGAGCGCTTGATCAAAGGGCAAGACATTACTCTGTTCAGCCCGTCCGATGTACCGGGGTTATATGATGCTTTCTTTGCTGATCAGGATGAATTTGAACGCCTGTATACGCAATATGAAAATGACAGCAATATCCGTAAAGAGCGTATCAAAGCAGTAGAACTGTTCTCTTTGATGATGCAGGAACGTGCTTCAACCGGCCGTATTTATATTCAGAACGTTGACCACTGTAATACACACAGTCCGTTTGATCCGGCTATTGCGCCTGTTCGTCAGTCGAATCTGTGTCTGGAAATTGCTCTGCCGACCAAACCGTTGGATAACATTAACGATGAAAATGGCGAGATCGCATTATGTACGCTGTCTGCGTTCAACCTTGGAGCTATTGAGAATCTGAGTGAGCTAGAAGAGCTGGCAGATTTGGCTGTTCGCGCACTGGATTCCTTATTGGATTATCAGGATTATCCGATTGTTGCTGCTAAACAGGGTTCAATGGGGCGTCGTACACTGGGTATTGGTGTCATTAACTTTGCCTATTATCTGGCGAAAAACGGTGTTCGTTATTCTGATGGCAGTGCGAACAGTTTGACTCATAAAACATTTGAAGCCATTCAGTACTATTTGTTGAAGGCCTCCAATAAGCTGGCTAAAGAGCAGGGAGCATGTCCGTGGTTTGGTGAAACAACTTATTCACAGGGCATTCTGCCGATTGATACCTATAAAAAATCGCTGGATACATTGACCAGTGAACAATTGCATATGGATTGGGAAGCTCTGCGTAGCGATATCCTGCAATATGGTCTGCGTAACTCAACCTTATCAGCGCTGATGCCATCGGAAACTTCTTCACAGATTTCCAATGCAACGAATGGTATTGAACCACCAAGAGGTTACGTCAGCATTAAGGCATCAAAAGATGGCATTCTGCGCCAGGTTGTACCGGAATATGATCGTTTGAAAAGGTCTTATGAATTGCTGTGGCAAATGCCAAGCATTGACGGTTATCTGCAATTGGTAGGGATCATGCAGAAATTTATCGATCAGTCGATTTCTGCCAACACTAACTATGACCCAGCGCGTTTCCCTAACGGCAAAGTTCCGATGAACCAATTGCTGAAAGATTTACTGCTCGCTTACAAATATGGCGTAAAGACACTGTATTACCACAACACCCGAGACGGTGCGGAAGATGCTCAGGATGATTTGGAAGAAGTTGTCGAATCTGCTGATTCCGATTGTGAAGGCGGCGCGTGTAAGATTTAATCTGAGGAAACTATGTCCTATACTACTTTTTCGCAAGTAAAAAATGATCAGTTACAGGAGCCGATGTTTTTCGGCCAACCTGTGAATGTAGCGCGTTATGATCAACAGAAGTACCCTATTTTTGAAAAGCTGATTGAAAAACAGCTCTCGTTTTTCTGGCGTCCTGAGGAAGTTGATGTTTCCCGTGATCGCATCGATTACAACGCGCTGCCGGATCATGAAAAACATATTTTTATTAGTAATCTGAAATATCAGACGTTGCTGGATTCTATTCAGGGCCGTAGCCCGAACGTAGCGTTCCTGCCGCTGATTTCAATCCCAGAATTAGAAACGTGGGTTGAAACATGGTCGTTTTCAGAAACAATTCATTCGCGTTCTTACACACATATTATCCGTAATATCGTGAATGATCCTGCTGTTATATTTGACGATATTGTTACAAATGAGCAGATCCTGAAACGAGCGCAAGATATTTCGAAGTATTACGACGATCTGATTGAAATGACCAATTACTATCACCAGTTGGGTGAGGGTACGTATAATGTTGCGGGTCAGGAAATCACAGTGAGTTTACGCGCACTGAAAAAACAGCTTTATTTATGCTTGATGAGTGTCAATGCGCTGGAAGCGATTCGTTTCTATGTCAGCTTTGCTTGTTCATTTGCATTTGCTGAACGTGAATTGATGGAAGGCAATGCAAAAATCATCAAATTGATCGCTCGTGATGAAGCCCTGCATTTAACAGGCACTCAACACATGCTGAACCTGCTGCGCTCTGGTCAGGATGATCCTGAAATGGCAGAAATTGCACAAGAGTGTGAACAGCAGTGTTATGACCTGTTTGTACAGGCAGCTGAACAGGAAAAAGAATGGGCAGAGTATCTGTTTAAAGATGGTTCGATGATTGGCCTGAATAAAGATATTCTGAGTCAGTATGTTGAATATATTACTAATATTCGCATGCAGGCTGTAGGTCTGAAGCTGCCATTTGAAATCCGCTCAAACCCGATTCCTTGGATCAATTCGTGGTTGGTTTCTGACAATGTTCAGGTGGCTCCACAGGAAGTCGAAGTCAGCTCTTATTTGGTTGGTCAGATTGATTCGGAAGTCAATACTGAGGATCTCAGCGGTTTCGAACTCTGATATGGCTGATTACAAAGTTACCCTGCCTTTGAGGCAGGGATTATCTGTCTATTACTCTTCCCGTCTTCACAGTAATCTGTTGGAAGCTTTAGAACAAGGCAAAGTACAGATTGAATATCAATGTCGTGAAGGATACTGTGGTTCTTGTCGTGTTCGATTGCTAAAAGGGAAGGTAGGGTATCCTTGTAAGCCATTAGCATTCGTTAATGAGGGCGAGATTTTACCTTGTAGCTGTTATCCTCTTTCTGATATTGAAATTGAGCCTTGATTGATATTGACGGAAATTTTCTATCCGGTAGATAGTAAATAAGGCAGAGAAATTGTAAATTTTCACTGCTGTCCAATATTAAAGCCATTATTAATAGTAAGTATATTAGAGATATGAATTGATATGCTTACTTTTTCTCGTTGTTGACCTTTCTTCTCCATTGCTTCTTGTTATTAATTCCCTTATCTTTATAAATACTATCCAATCTTTACTGAATATTGGCAGTGCCAGAAAAATAAATTTAGTTAATTCAGTGATTATAGATATTTTATGTAATTTTAATCTATTAGGATTTAATTCTCTGCTGTTTTTGGCGGAGTGATTCATTTAAAACAATTTAATCGATAAGATAAGTAAAAGGTAAGGAGCATATCTATGTATAAAATTGATTATAACTCATACCGTTCAATCAAAAGTTTTAATCGACGTCCCCGTTTTTTAGTGATGCATTACACTGCATTAAATTTCGAAAAATCAGTCGAGGCATTGACGGGGGAAGGAGTCAGTGCGCATTATTTAGTGCCTAACCCTGATGATCCAACATATAAAGCAGCTGGATTTGACTGTCTTCGTATATTTAATCTGGTTGATGAGCCTGAAAGAGCCTGGCACGCAGGTATGAGTAGTTGGTCAGGAAGAAATAACCTGAATGATACATCTATTGGCATAGAGATTATTAATGAAGCCAGCGATAATTGTGGTGTTATAACTTTTCCACCTTATCATCCAGATCAGATTAATGCGATTAAGGAGTTAGTCGTTAATATACTACAGCGATACCCGGATATTACCCCGACTCATGTTATCGGGCATTCTGATATTGCTGTGGGTAGGAAAAGTGATCCAGGCCCTGCGTTTCCTTGGAAAGAATTATATGATGCAGGAATAGGAGCGTGGTATGACGAAGAGGTAAAACAAAAATATATTAAAGAGTTTAATCAATCTCTTCCTGATAGAGCCGATATTTTGAAAAAATTTAGTCAGTATGGTTATGATGTCCCTAACTTGAATGATAATGACGGTTTTAAAAATTTAATTAAAGCATTTCAAATGCACTTTCGCCAGTCAAATTATGATGGAATTTCTGATATAGAAACTGTCGCAATTATATATGCATTAGTTGAAAAATATTTTCACAAAGCCTAGAAAATAATAGAACAATTATTCGTAATATGATTTTATGAAATTTTCATTAATGTCTTATCTTAGAGTTTGTTTGTATTAAATACAGTCCCGGCAAATGATAAGAACGAATTACACTCTTTATCTTTTAAGCTGTTTCTTTTTGGCTGCATCCACTCATCGGTCATCTTATTTATAAAAATATGGTGACCAAAGATGTATCAAAATCTCACTGAAAATTAGCCATTGGCTGAGCAGATTTTTTCTTTACTGTTAGGATACAATTCTAAGTTTCACTGAATATAACTCCATTTATATCTTTGCTATATAAATTAACCTATTGATAATAATGGAAAATTATTAATATCGTGCCTTTTTGAAACTCTATGCCATTATTAATATAAATTATAGGTAATATCTATTTTAGGTGAAATTTATTGTTTTAATCGCATATATTGTTATGCTTTTTTGTTTCATCCTTGCTCTTTGGTAAATGCTAATCTAATCTTAATGTTTTCTTTATGGATTTTTTTAATCCATGGATTATATAAAGTGTTTTATACTGAAAATATCTTAAACTGTGTTGTGGTAGCAATAGAATAAATTTTCTGGAGCATAGACAAATAACTATGCGTTTATAATTAACGATAGTCATCAGAGGTAGGGTGCGGCCAGAAAACGAGGCAACTTAAAAGACGACGAGTATATACCGTTACGAAGATTGTCAGGAGCCTATGATGGGAGTACGGTTAGTTGTGATTGTCATGACGGTAGGGGTAGTTACAACCATATATAATACCGCTGAGGCAAAATCACCTTATGATGGCGAATATTTGTGCAAAATAAATAAGGAATTGAATGATGCTACTCTCAGGAGTGGCGGGATGTATTTTTTTTCTGCAAATCAGGATACAGCTACAGTTTCTTATAAAAATGCGAGTTTTATTATTCATGAAATAAAACCTCAAGAATTTGTCAGCCCTAAATTAACTCTGATCACTAAATTTGGCATCTTAAATAAAAAAGATCTCTTAGAGATAGGTGAAAACACTTTAATATATGGTGGACAAGGTTATGGATTGGGGTATTTTAGACCGGGTAAAAATGAGTTTTTTATTTCTAAAATAAATATTCCTAGCCTAAAGGGGGCTTATATTCTCTCTTTAGAGTACTGTGTCAAAAAACGATGAGTAATACGAAATAAAATTTCACCTAAATCAATCAGGTTATTGAGTTAAATTAGCCTATGTTGTTAATGGATTTTTATTATAAAACGTTACGAACTACTGAGTAATTCTTCATGCTGCCACTCCTCATAGCCATTCATCTGAATCATGCCTTTTAATCTAATGTGATAGATCACATTGCGATTAATACATTTTAGAGAATCAGTCAGACTATTTTGAAAATTGAATAATAAAAAGCCAGTTTTTTATTTTAACTGGCTTATTTTTTCAGCATTGGCATAGTTTTTTACATGAAACGTTTTGTTGACAGACGAATAACAACACAATGTACATTGGAGAAGAAAGATTTTACAGATTTCATGATGGTTTCCTTTCAGAGTTTATAAATTGTGATTTACTTCACGAAAATCTAAATTCTGAGTGGCATTTTATGCACAAACAGAAAAGAGTCAAGGTATTTATTAAATTATTTTTTTAAAATTTAAAATATTTTTGTAACTTCATATAACCAATTGAAATTAAAGTTTTAATTGGTTGGTTGTGTAAATATAACCTGTTGATTTATCACCATTTGTACTGTGACATATGCGTATAACTTTTTAATCTGTCTATACTTTATCCAGAAGAATAAGTTTTAACCTGATAGTGAATTCAACTATTGGAGGGCGCTTATGGAAATCAGTGAAAATGGCATCAATGCAATAAAAAGTTATGAGGGTCTGAGACTAAAAGCTTATCCAGACCCTGCGACAGGCGCTGAGCCTTGGACAATAGGTTATGGACATACGAAAGGAGTTGTTCCCGGTCAGGTGATTACCTGCCAACAAGCAGAAGCATTTTTGCTTGAAGATTTAACCCCTATTTATGCCGTATTACAACGATTCGTTAAGGTAGCTTTAACACAGGGACAATTCGATGCGTTATGTTCGTTCATTTTTAATGTGGGCATTGGTAATTTTCTTCGTTCAACGTTACTGAAGAAATTGAATGAGGGTAATTATCAAGGTGCTGCGCAGGAATTTCTGAAATGGGATCAGGCCAACGGGCACGAATTACCCGCGTTACTGGCCCGTCGAAAATCCGAACAAAAAATGTTTTTATCATGTGCTGGCTCTTTCACCAGCACATAATTAATGCCCCAGATAACTATTTTATATCAGCATCAATGACCTGATAGAAAGCATTGGACGTATCAGCGATTGTCCAGACACCAAGGATCACGTGGTAGCCTGAGCGCTCAGGAACCTCACAGTCAATATTCACTTCCTGTGGTGGCCGTTTTCCATGATCTTCCTGTGAGCAGAAAGGCGTAAGATCGAATTGCGCGCGAGCAAGAGGTTTATTCGGATCCCAGTCAGGTTTAGTTATAAAAAACTGCCATGATGTCGTGCTGTGTCGGGCAGTTAAATGCCATTTAAATGTATTTTGTCCTTTATTAACCGGAACGTGATGCCAACGATCTGCGCTTTGTTCATTGAGCTGTTTGAATTGTCCAACACCCGCACTGGCTATCTGGCCATCAGGTGGCCCTGCTTCAGGAAATCCTTTCGGGCCTTCAACAGATTGGGGTTCATACATGACAGGGCCACAATTTTTATTGATTCCTTTTTTACATAGAAGTGCTCTGCTTGGAGGGTTTTCTATATAGCCATGGCGATTCTGAGACTCAGCATTAGCAAATAGAGGAGTAGAGAATAAAGCTGTCAGTCCTACTAACAATAATGGCTTTTTAATATTCATGATAAAAGTCCTATTTTCCGTGCTTGACTGTAAAAATAGTAAATTTATTAATGTGTTATATTAAATCACTATTATAAAATATATGTGATTTATACAGTAATACATATGAGTGTTTATAACAAAATCATTAAGTTATAAATACTTAATTTATATTACAGGTGTAATAGAAGGAGAGAATTTCTAAAAGAATTTGGGTATATATAACAAAGAACCCTCCCAGAAAACAAGGAGGGTGAAGGAATAATAAGAAGCAAATGAGGGTGTGTGAAAACATACTTTGATAGTAATATATGTTACATGAAGCTAGCATACAATAAACAGATAATAAATAGCTCTCTTTTTTTATATATTTGAATACAATACGTGTCATATCCTATCATGATAACATTGATCTTTGGGTGGTTAATGCTTTGATTATCAATTGAATTTTCTGGGTGATTCTTTCTCATGAAACGGTTATTGCGTTTTTCAGTTCTATTTTTAGTGCTGAAATAATTCCATCAACAGACACTCCTTGCACTGGCGGTGAAATTTCTTTCTCGCAAAATTCACGCCAAATAAAAAAGTGAGTTCAGCTCCATCAGTAAGGTGTGACTCTGATGATTTCCCAAAATTACCTAATATCCGATAACGTTCATCACTCCAGAATAAATTCAATATCCATTTTGATACAGGTATAAAATGAAAGTGAAATGGTGTATTGGGTGTATGACCATATCTTCCTATACACTTCGTCTTTCAAGTTGCTTCTTTGTTGGCTGCGCTGGCTCACCCCGGTCACATAGTTATCTATGCTCCCGGGGATTCACTCTCTTGCCGCCGCGATGCATCTTGAAATCCATTATGTATATATAGAAGTGTTTTAGAAAAATAAATTTTTTTAAGGTTTTTTCAATATATCCCATAAGAATTCCCATTTCCTGTATGGATTTGTTTGATAAATCACAAAGATTCATATGGTTATGTCTGGATTGTAGTATCACATAGCCAGGAAGGGATGAATCAATCCTATGATTAACAATCCAATTATTTGTTTTTAGAATTATTTTTTCGTTTGGGATTTTCATGTCATAAATTTCTCAGTGTTTAAATTTTATTACCACATAATAAGCTAATTTCTATCAATTTATATAGATTCAATAAAATTTGTTGTCTTAATTATTCTATTATGGGTGGAAAAATTAAAATTTAATATTTTTTTATCCACTTTATTATTTCATTGTTGAAGAGGATTTTATTAATAAGGAAAGTAACATGAAAAATAAACAAATAACGATTGAGCAGGCAAAGGAATTCTTTTGTGATGGAATGACCGTTATGGTTGGCGGATTTATGGCAGTTGGCACTCCACCACATTTAGTTACAGCGTTATTTGATTCAGGGGTAAAAGATTTGACCCTTATTACCAATGATACCGCGCTCGTTAATATTGGTCTGGGGCCTTTGATTGTCAATGGGCGGGTAAAAAAAGTCATTGCTTCTCATATCGGAACTAATCCGGAAACAGGCCGCCGCATGATTTCCGGTGAAATGGAAGTGCAGCTGATACCACAAGGAACACTGGCTGAACGGATCCGTTGTGCTGGTGCGGGATTGGGTGGTTTTCTAACTCCAACAGGTGTGGGAACCATGGTGGAAGAAGGGAAAGAAAAGAAAATGATCAATGGCCGTGAATATCTTCTGGAGCTGCCATTATATGCTGATCTGGCTCTGATTCAGGCTCATAAAGCCGATACTTTCGGCAATCTGACTTATCATCTCAGCGCCCGTAATTTTAACCCGCTTATTGCACTGGCCGCAGATACCACATTTGTTGAACCGGATGAAATTGTTCCTGTCGGTTCTCTCGATCCGGATCATATTGTCACGCCGGGAGCCATTATTGATTATCTCATTGTTAAATAAAAAGGGAATTAACTATGGACGTTAAAGAATTTATCGCTCGCCGTGTAGCCCTTGAATTGAACGATGGAGATATTGTTAATCTTGGTATTGGTCTTCCGACTCAGGTGGCGAACTATTTGCCAGAGGGAGTGCATATTACCCTACAGTCTGAAAACGGTTTTCTTGGTTTGGGGCCTGTTACACAGGCTGATAAAGATTTGGTGAACGCAGGAGGGCAACCTTGTGGTGTATTGCCGGGAGCCTCTATGTTTGACAGTGCTTTTTCTTTTGCGCTGATCCGAGGTGGTCATATTGACGTCAGTGTACTGGGGGGCTTGCAGGTTGACCAGAATGCAAACCTAGCTAATTGGTTGATACCGGGAAAAAGGATAACAGGTATGGGTGGTGCAATGGATTTGGTCACCGGAGCCCGTAAGGTGATTATTGCAATGGAACATTGTGCAAAAGAGGGTTCAGCCAAAATTTTGCGTGAGTGTACTATGCCACTGACAGCAGTAAATGCGGTGGATACATTGATCACGGAACTTGCAGTATTCCGTTTCGAAAATAATCAGATGATATTGTCTGAGTATGCACCGGGTATAGACATTGACACTATCAAAGTGAAAACTGAGGCTGAATTTATCATCTCTCCTAATGTAAAGCCGATGTTTTCTGGTGTGATCGGAGATGGCCTATGATAGGTCGCATTTCTCGTATAATGACACGGATTGTTAGCCGTTACCTGCCTGACCCTCTCATCTTTGCCATGTTACTCACCATACTTACCTTTATTATTGCGCTATCGTTGACGCCTAGCACTTCTGTGGATCTGGCAAAAATGTGGGGGGATGGTTTCTGGAACTTACTTGCCTTCGGAATGCAGATGGCGCTGATTATAGTCACGGGACATGCACTGGCAAGTTCCGATCCGGTTAAGCGCCTTCTGAGGCTGACTGCTTCACTGGCAAAAAATCCTGCTCAGGGAGTGATGTTGGTGACTTTTTTTGGCTCCATTGCCTGTGTGATTAATTGGGGATTTGGTCTGGTTGTTGGCGCGATGTTTGCCCGTGAAGTAGCACGTAGGATACCCGGCTCAGATTACCCGTTACTGATAGCTTGTGCTTACATCGGTTTTCTGACATGGGGAGGTGGTTTTTCCGGCTCAATGCCACTGTTGGCTGCAACTCCCGGTAATCCGGTTGAACATATTGCAGGCCTGATACCCATTAGCCAGACCCTATTTACCCGTTACAATATCTTTATCACTCTCAGCCTTATCGTTGTGATGCCGTTTGTCACCCGTATGATGATGCCAAAGAAAGAGGATATTGTGATAATCGATCCAGCATTGCTGGAAGAAGAGCCTGATTATCAGAAAAAATTGCCAGAAAATGCCCCGTTATCTGAACGTATGGAAGAAAGCCGTATTATCGCAGGGCTCATCGGAATACTGGGATTTACCTACCTCGGCATATATTTTTTCAGCAATGGTTTTAATATTACCATCAACACAGTCAACATGATTTTCCTGCTGACCGGTTTATTACTACATAAAGCAATTATTTAATTTATATATTTGAAATTAATACAAAAATAAATAAATAAATAAATTATTGTCCGGTATCTTGTCCTGTTTTGGTAAAATACCGGATAGGCTATTTGCGCGTCATATCTAATTATATCAAAAATGGCGGAACCAATTAAATTCTTGGTTCCATCCGTTCAGCCTAACCTCTACCATCTTCTGCTTCACATTCCGCACCGAATCCACCGGCATCTGGACACGGACATTCAAGCGACAGACTCACTCCGGCTGTTCAGGCCAGACGATATCGGGGGCAGTGGAACAATCCACCCGGTTGAGCAGGACACGGTATTTTTTCCATTTGAGCAGGGCGGCTTTCTCTTCTTTCGTTGCCATATCAAGCTCAACGGCGTCCTGCCAGATATCGATTTTTTCTTTGGCTTCCGTTAGCAGTTGCCGTTTTCGAGAC